>CAZDZO010000008.1:19644-42068 GCA_964509975.1 uncultured Candidatus Peribacteria bacterium | reverse complement strand
TTATCATGACGATAGATTAGCGTTTTTTATTTCGCTATTCTAGGCATGACCCTTGTTTTATACGATTTTTTGCTAAAACAGTTGGGAATAGAATTGCCGATTTAAAAAATCTAAAATCGGGAATATCCTACCGCCACTTAAACGCATCATAGATCCATGAGAGGAGTTTTTTGGTTTCTCCAAATCGATCTTGCGATCCAAGAATGATTGTCAGAACTTCATCACCGCCTTTTGTTTCTCCGAGTGCCACGAAACATTCTCCGGCAAAATAAGTGAATCCGGTTTTCATTCCTTTCAAATTCAAAAAACTACTGAGAAGTTTATTGGTCGTTGGTTTTTCGTGAAAAAATTTTTCATCCACAGAAGTACCATAAAAATGAGGTTTAGCCACGGCTTCTCGTACGAAATCATTTTGTAACAAGATTCGAGCCAGTGTCATCACGTCGTAGGCCGACATGGAATTGCCCCAGACCTCGGCTTCTTGTTCGTCCATCATATCCAAGCCTGTAGAGTTGTAGAACTTCGCAGAGTGGAGTTTGAGCTCTTTGGCTCGTTTATTCATCTCTCTCACAAATTCAACCTCTGATCCCGAGTGAAACACCGCCAAAGTCACCGCAGCATCGTTCGCAGAACCAATCAAAATTGCCTCAACAAGTGTACCTACCGTAAATTGTTCATACTCATACACATCAATCGTAGAGCTGTTCACCAGTGTTGCTTCTAGGGGAACTGTTACGACTTCATCGAGTTCGTGATTTTCCAAAATCAGCATCGCTGTCATCAACTTTGAAATAGACGCGATGGGTTGTGATCGTCGTGCACGTTCTGACAAGAGCACCTTCCCCGTTCCTAGATCCATAGCGAGGACGGCCGTTTGAGTATTCTCAAGTAATTTTGGAGCAACTTTATTAGAGTCTTTTTCTGGGACTCTTGCGAGTTCCAACACTTCAATATTTGGAAGCACATCAATGTTTTGTCCCGTTGGGATATCGTGGGAATTGAGCGACAACAGTGCAAAAACGATGAATTCAAGCATCGGGGGGATGATAATGAAAAATGAAGAATGAGCAATGAATTATTGAACAAAAAATGTGTTCAACAATTAACAATAAACCTCATTCTCTTCCTTGATAAGAGAATCTAGGAAATATGGATCCCCCAATCAAGTTGAGGACATGCTTAACAGGGGAGATTTTTTAAGGCCCCCTTGTTAAAGGGGATTGGGGGATTTCTTTATCACAGCTAGGTCCCGGATATCCCTTCGGGATTCCAGAATGACAAAAAGAGAGAAACTTTATTGACAAAAAATAGAAAAGGGATAAAAAAGATGAGTTCTTTTCGTTGCAAAGTTGTGTTTCACAATCTTTGTTTCAGGACAATCGGGAGGTGGCGCAGTCTGGCTAGCGCATCTGCTTTGGGAGCAGAAGGTCACGGGTTCGAATCCCGTCCGCCCGACAATTGCGGAAGTAGCTCAGTTGGTTAGAGCACCACCTTGGTAAGGTGGATGTCGCCGGTTCGAGTCCGGTGTTCCGCTCAAATCCACTCACAAAAAGGGTCGGAGAAGCTTTCTTCTCTTCTAATTATTAGGCCTGGAGTGGTGCGGTCAGGATCTCAGTGCTTGCACTGGGATCCTTTTTTTATTTCACATGCCACGACTGTCCATCGGGACCGTCTCGTACTTCAACGTTAAATTTTTCTAGCAGTTCATCACGAATCTGGTCTGTTTTTACCCAGTCTTTTGCTTCACGGGCAGTTTGTCGTACCTGAATAAGGGCTTCAATTTCAGTTGTTTTGTCTTCGGAAAGTTTTTCTTGTTCCAGTCCTACCGCAAAAATAGGTTCGAAATCGTTTTCCAAAAAATATCGAACTTCGGATTCGGACCCGATTTCAATAATCTCATACACAAAAGCCAAGGCACTCGGAACATTAAGGTCGTCAAAGAGTGCTTGTTTATATTCGAGTGATTTATCGTACACGACTCCGTAGATTGACTGTATTGATTCAGCAGATGCGTCATACGCCTCTCTGATTTTTTGAATGTTTTTACGAGATTCTTCAAGTCGATCTTCTGAAAAACTAAACTCTGTTTTGTAATGTGATTTGAGTAGTGTAAATCTGATTTCTTCCCCTTTCCATCCTTTCTTCAGCAAATCTCGAATTGTATAAAAATTTCCTGCGGATTTGGACATCTTCTTCCCATCGACAAGAAGGTGTTTCACATGAAGCCAATAATTCACTGATTTTTTGCCCCCATTGGAACATTCATTCTGTGCGATTTCACATTCATGATGTGGAAAAATATTATCTTCTCCTCCCGTGTGAATATCGAAGTGGTCTCCAAAAATCTTCCGACTCATCGCAGAACACTCAATGTGCCAGCCGGGGAAACCCTTTCCCCAAGGACTATCCCATTGCATGAGGTGATTTTTATCCGCCTTTTTCCAGAGTGCAAAATCAAGCGGATCTTCTTTTTCACTGTTTACTTCGATTCGCGCGCCCGCTTTCAAATCTTCTAATTTATTCTTGGACAGTTGTCCGTATTTCTCAAATTTAGCGGTGCGAAAATACACAGATCCTCCGGATACGTATCCGTATCCTTCATCGATTAACTTTTGCGCGAGTTCAATTTGCTCCTGAATATGATCGGTGGCGCGTGGATAACTATCGGCTGGTTGCATTCGTAACACCTCTGCATCTTCCAAAAATGCCTCTTCGTATTTTCTCGCAATTTCAAATGGATCAATTTTTTCAGCCTTCGCTTTCTTCGCAATCTTATCTTCTCCTTGATTATCAACAGAATCATCGTTGGTAAGATGTCCGACATCAGTGATGTTCATTACCTTCGTGACGTCGTATCCAGCGTATTGCAACGTTCGTGTCAGCAAATCAGAAAAGAGGAAAGACCGGAAGTTTCCAATGTGCGCGTAGTCATACACTGTCGGTCCACAAGAATAAATCGTCACCTTTCCGTCTTGGATCGGTTTAAATTCTTCCTTCTGACCAGTTAACGTATTGTGTAAAAAAATATCCGCCATCAAGCGGATAATACTGGGGATGAGAGGGATGGGCAACTGGAATTGCTTTTCCCGAATGCTCTCATATTATTGTCATTCCGATTGGAGCGTAGCGGAACAGAGGAATCCCTTCAGACACTCCTGTTTATATTAAAGAATGACAAAAAATATAAATCATCTGTGAAGGATATTTATTAACATGCTTGCAAACTAAGGGATCCCTCCACTACGGTCGGGATGACAAAGTTTGAATGACTTTTTATGGAATTGACAAATTATAATTACAGTGCTACAAAATAATAGTTCTTCATTTGGCAATATGCACTCATGAAGACGCATTAGGATTTTGCTCTTTTTGTACTCGATGGTTTCTCAGTACGACTTTCTTCATGTTTGTGAGGAGTGTCGTATTGAGAAAAATTTTGTTTAATTAAAAATCGGTAAGATGAACACAAGAGAATTGAAAATTTTTGAAAGATCTTCGCTGAGCTTCGCTCTCCTGTTTGGATCAGTAATCCTTTTTTTACTGATGAAGTTTATTGTAGAAGGAACCCTGCCTCAAAACGGAGCGATTATGTTACTTGTTCCCCACGGGCTCTGGTTCGTTTTCGGAAGCATTAAAGGATTTTTTCAGACATGTCGAAAAAGTAATTATGCTTAATTCTAATGAACAGTGCTTGGTTTCTTTTGAGATCAAGCACTATTTTTTTACCCTGTTTTAATTTGATTAAAGAAGTCAGACTTCAAACTTGAATCAGTCTTGAACTCGCCTCGGAAACACGTGGTGATGGTTTGAGCATCGGCTTTTTTTGCTCCTCGTCCGCACATGCAGAGATGTTTTCCAGAGATTTGAACGGCAACTCCTTTTGGACTCAGTTCTTCAAAAAGCGTATTCGCAACGTCCATTGTGAGGCGTTCTTGATTTTGTAATCGGTGTGCAAAAATATCAACGATGCGAGGAATCTTTGAAAGCCCAGTAATGTGTTTGTCAGGAATGTAGGCGACATGTGCTTTTCCAAAAAAGGGAATCATGTGATGTTCGCACATCGAAAAATATTCAATGTCTTTCACCAAAATCATCTCCTCGTATCCATTCGCATCAAACTTTTTAATAGCTTTTTTGGGATCTGTTTTGTATCCAGAAAAAATCTCATCGTGACTTTTCGCAATTCGTTTTGGCGTTTCCACCAAGTCAGCCCGATTGGGATCTTCTCCAATATTTTTCAAGATTTCTACAATGGCATCTTCAGTTTTCATTCGTGATCGAATAAGTTTCCTAGTGCGCCTAATGTAGGGATTTCAAAATTTTCGTCAACGAGTTCACTGAGCGGTTCAAGGACAAACCTTCTATTAGCAATGCCGGGATGGGGAATGGTGAGGTCTTTCGTTTTTAAAACTTCATCATGGAATATCAAAATATCGAGATCGAGCGTTCTATCAGACCAGCGTTTTTCTCGGATTCGTTCGTGTTCAGATTCGACTTGTTGAAGCGTTTTGAGAAGTTCCTTGGAAGTGCGATCAGTTTCTATTTGCCAGACGGCATTTGAGAATTCATTTTCAGCGACACCACCATAGGGAGGGTTTTTTAAAATATTTGATTTATTTATGACATGAATATTCAGTGATTCTAATGCTTGTTCAGCACTGTGAAATATTTTTTCTGCATTTCCGATAGAGGAACCGAGTCCGATGAAAATCATTTTGTGGAAAAATATTTATCAAGTTCCCATTTCTGAGGATTAAATATGATGTATTCGTGGATTTTTTCAAGTTCTTCATCGTTGCGGACGATATGGTCGTAAAAGGATTTGTGCCAAGAAAAATAATCGTGATTGTTTTGTCGACACCATTTTGTAACCCCAATTTTAAAGCCACGGATTATGGATGATAACGAACGAGATTTTGCACCATGCCATCCTGGTGGTAGGGAACGAAAATTTTCGTTCCTTACAGATGAGTTGTTATTTTCTTTGATATAAATTAATCCGTGTACGTGATTTGGCATAATCACAAACGTTCCCAACACCGTATCAGGAAAATATTTTGGAATTTCTTTCCAACATTTTTTTGCAATTTCCCCAACATCATTCAACATCATTTTTCCATTTTGTATTTTTCCAAAAAAGTTCTTTCGATCCTTTGTGCAAATCGTTATAAAATAAATACCTTCCTCAGAATAATCGAAATCTTTTAACCGCAGGGAAGATAATCTTCGCTTTTGCTTCATTTTTGAAAAAAGAGAACGAGCCCGATACCGATTGCAGCGAGGACAATACCGACTATTTGCAGCCAGTGGAGATGTTCTTTGAAAAAGAAAAGGGCAACGAGTGTTGCGAGAATAACAGAGAGTTCAATAATGACGGCAATGGGACCAACTTTTCCTCCGGCATTGAGAGAAAGAAGAAGTCCTACGGTGGCAATCCATGTTAATGCTAAAAGGATTCCAAGTGGTATAGCTGAAGGATCGAACCATGTTTTATGAAATATCTTTGATCCGACAAGTCCAATGACAATTCCAGCGATTCCTGAAATTACGAGTGGAGAAAAGGAGTTTTGAGACGGGAAAAATTTAGGTGCCAAATACCACAATGAGGATCCGAACATGGCAACAACGGCCCAAAATATCCACATCTTTTATTCAAAAAAAGTATCGACCAATTTTTCCGCGAGTCCGGTGTAAGTTTCTGGCGTTAATTTTTTCAAACGTTTCTTTTCTTTGTCCGGTAATTTTGTTTGATCAATGAATTTTCGCACTTCAACGAGTGAGAGTTTCTTTCCTCGAGAAAACTTCTTCAACTCATCGTATGCATCTGCGTTGCCATGAGCGCGGAGAACCGTTTGCACGGCTTCGGTCAGCACTTCAGGAGAAGCATCTAGATCAGCTTTTAAAACACCTTCTTTTAATTCCAACTTACCGAGTCCTTTGTGTAACGACTTTAATCCCAAGAGGAAATGTCCAAAAACGAGTCCAAAATTTCTCTGCAGTGTCGAGTCAGTAAGGTCTCTCTGCCATCGGGAAATTGGAAGTTCATCGGCTAATGTTCTCGCTATTCCTCGAGACATCTTGAAGTTTCCTTCAGCGTTTTCAAAATCAATCGGATTTACTTTGTGTGGCATCGTGGATGATCCGACCTCTCCCTTCACAACCTTTTGTCCGAAGTATCCAAGGGATACGTATCCCCAAATATCTCGACAGAGATCGATGAGAATACTTTCGGTCAACGTGAGTTCATTGAGTAACGCCACCTGTCCATCGTGTGATTCAATCTGTGTGGTGAGGGGATTCCAAGAACACCCGAGTTTTTCTTCCACGAATTCTTGAGAGAACTTAATCCAATCTATTTTCGGGAACGCCGCCACGTGAGCGGCGTAGGTTCCAGTGGCTCCGTTGAATTTCGCAAAGACTGGCATCTGTGCCAATGTTTGAAAACTCTGTGTGAGTCCAAAGAGAAATACACTCATTTCTTTTCCCATGGTTGATGGAGTTGCCGTTTGTCCGTGTGTTCGGCAGAGCATTGGAGTTCCTTTCCATGCACGCGCTTTGCCATACAAATCATCAAGGATTACCCCCAACATATCGAGCACGACAGTAAGCCCATCCTGCATCATGAGAGCGTAAGCGGTATTATTGATATCTTCTGATGTGCACGCGAAATGCAACCACGGCCAGTGCTTTTTATCGGTATGTTTTCGCAAAAACATTTCCACGGCTTTTACATCGTGGTTTGTTTTTTTCTCAATATCTTTAATGACTTTAAATTCTTTTGGTCCAAAATTTTCTCCCAATTTTCGCAACTTTGCGGGTACTTTCGGGGCGATTCCTTTTTCTGCCAAAAAGTAGAGCCACTCAATCTCAACTTTTGTTCTGGCGTGAGCCAATCCGAATTCTGAAAAAATCGGTTCGAGTTCTTTTACCTTTTCACTGTACCGGTCATCGAGGGGAGAGAGTGCCATGTGGGATGAATAATGAGAGCACTTTTAATATACGAAAAAAAAGGGAATATTCAATTCCTTTTCCCTCATCCTCCAGCTTGACTGGGGGATCTAGAGAATAAGGAATTTCTTAATGACTGGGTTCCCGCCTTCGCGGGAATGAGGAATATCTTTTATCGAGTAATTTTTACCGCTAATCGTTCTAACGTAAATCGTGTATTTTGATTTTGAGAAATGGCTTGATACGTCTCAAATAAAATAGGAAGAAATTTTCGGTATTTATCAAAAAATCGAGCGTGCAAAATGCAGGTTTCTAGAAATTCAAAAAATACAGAACGATCGATTTTTTTATTTTTATTATCTTTGGATTCTTTATCCAAAGCCTCGATAGTTTGAAACTTTCCAATAAGATTCTTGCTATCAAAAAAAGACTGAATCTCTTCTGATATTTCAAAATCACTTTCTTCTCTCGGGAGTCGAATCACGGTCATACGAGAGATAATTGTATCGAGAAGTTGATGATGATTTCTTGTAGTAAAGAGAAAAATAGCATTCGCAGGAGGCTCTTCAATGAGTTTCAAAAGAGCATGTGGAGCAACATTCGAGAGTCTTTCGAAATTTTCCAATATAACGATGCGATATTTTCCTTCATTTGGTTTTTGATGCGCCCAACGAATTATTCCCAGTACATTTTCATATTCCCCTTGATCATCTTTTTTGGCGCGATCTGACCAATTTATTTTGAAACTTTTTCCTTTGTCCCGAAAAACAATTGTGTCGAGATGAATTCCTTTCTCGATTTTTTCTCGAGAAACTTCTTGTAACTGGCTGGCGGTTTCAAGCGCAATTTCCATTGCTTCTGCTCCCCCAGAAAGAAGCACCCGTTGAGGGAATACTTCCGACGCAATCCATTTATCTATTTGTTGAGGAATCATAGCAATGAGGAGTGTATCTTTTTTTGCAATGGGGGAAAGTTGAAAAGTTAAAGAGATAAAGAGTTAAAAAGAAACATACTCTTCAACTTTTAGACTCTTAGGCTTTTTGACTGTGAATCTCTGATTCACGAAAATGCTCCCTGTGGAGTAAGTGCTGCCCACGCTACTACCAAACCAATGATAGTAGCGAGAGCAACGACAATTTTTAAAAATAACGATTTCATTTCTTTTTTTTCTTTGTAATTTTTTTCTTTTTATTAATCACTTTTATCTTAATCACCCAAAGAATAATAAAGAGAGGAACCCAGATTGGGATGTAAGCAACGATCATAATAAGTTTATTTGCGAGTCCGTGAGAACTTTGGATGAGATCATTAATCGCCATTCTCCAAGATTTTTTAACGGTCCAGTGTGGATCAGCAATATCTCCAATTTGTGCTTCTGGAAGAAGAGAAAGATTGAGTGTTGAGTAACTTACGTTTACATCTCGTCGAGACTGCATTCGTTCAAGATTTTCGATTTGCAATTGTACATTGGAAAGTTCTCGATCAACCTTGAGAACGTCTCCGAGGTCATCGGTTTCTTTTTCCATCAATTCTCGAAGTCGAGTTCTTCGAGCTTTTAAATTCTCCAATTGATTCTCTGTATCTGAGTACTGAGCAGTGATGTCATTTGAAGAAATGTTTTCTGATTTCTTAATTCCTAAGAAAGTGAGCTTTTCCATCGCTTCTTCCAACTTGTTAGAAGGAACACGGACGGTAAAGTTGTAAGATAAAACTCCTGGACGAACTTCCCAAGAATTCATGTTGGTGATTTCACCATCCAACGTTTTAATCTGAGCTTCAGCTTCTTCGCGAGCTTCTTCAGTATCAGCAACTTCAACGGATAAACTTCCGTTTTTAATAATTTTTCGATCTTTAGCGTTTGGAATATATCCATCCATCATTGGCATTATCCCACCGCCGCCCATTCCTCGAGCAGACATCATTTTTGAAGAGTATTCCATTTCCATGCTGTCTTCCATAATAGGTCCACCATAGGAAGCAAAATGGTTTATATTGTTGTTCCCGAAAATCCACCACCCAGCGAGGATAACCACGATGATAATGAGGAAATGCTTAAGAACAAAATCGTTGAGAGACGACCATGAGATTTTCATTTTTTAGGGGTTAAAAATCGTATAAAAGGTACGCTAATGGGCGATTTCGTCAAGGGTTTTTCAATGAGTAATTTTGAATTACGAATGAGGAATTAGTCTTCAATCTTCAATTACATCTTCTTTATACCTGTCATCCTGAGCCCCCGATCTCGCCGAGGACAGGCTCCGCCGAAGGATCCCTTAGCCTGTAAGTATGTTAATAAAAATACTTCATACAGGATTCATATTCTTTATCATTCATTGACACGAATAGGAGTGTTGGAAGGGATTCCTCTGTTTCGCTACGCTCCAATCGGAATGACAAAGGAGAGTTAATTGAGAATCTCCTGATTAGCATCAGTTTTTGATTTCTCATCAAGTGCCACAAATCGCCCCCATGATTTTTTCAAGGCTTCAATACTTTCTCGTCCTTCTCGCCCAAGTCCTCCCATGGTGGTAAAGATGGCTTGTTGATCAGCTGGAAAATTTTTCACAAAACTTAAAAACAGTTCCAACGACATGGGATCGTTTACCGTGACGGCGAATTTGCAAATACGAGGAGAGAAAAAATACATTTGCACCACAATGTCATCGAGGTTGTTCGGCATCTTGTCAAAGTTGTGATAGCTCAGGAGAAGTTTATCACTTGGAATTTGTCGAATAAGGTTTTCTTCCACACGTGAAATATCGAGATCAACTAAGTCACCGCCTGCTTTCAAAAATTTCTGCAAAATCTCGATCTTCTCTTCGCTGCTGCCCAAAAAATTCCCGCGTTCTTCTGGTGTTTTGCAACAGCCGATCAATTTGTGAGATTCAATCTTCGGAATATCTCCTTCAAATTGGTCCAACCACACCTCAATCCAGTTTGCACGATTGCCAATTTTTTCCGCCATTTCGAGGAGTTCATCAGCATTATGAGGGCGGAGGGGGACGATGGTTTTCATTTCTTTTGCATCAAAGCACATTTTTTATCACAATGCGAGCAAATGTCCCACCTCCAGATTATCTATGGAAAAACGGGAGGAATAGTTGAAAAGTTAAAAAAACATGGAAAGAACGAGAATTAAAATCGTAGGACAAAGTGGATCAGGACTCCTGACCGCAGGAGATCTTGTTGCGAAAGGACTGCAAAAGTTAGGATTTCAGCTCTGTGCAGATCGAGAATACCCTTCGCTTATCAAAGGAGGACACTCGTGCTACACGATTAATTTTTCAGAAAATCCAGTTCATTCACTTTCTCGTGAAGCCGATATTCTTGTGGCTATCGATAAACCGAGTTTAATTGCGTATTTTGATACGTTGAAAAAAGAAGGAATCTTCCTCCACGGATATGAAAAAATGCCGAACATTCCTGATATTTCTCAGAAAATTGAAGAACGAAATATTAAAATAGTGAATCTCCCGTCTCGCCAAATCGCCCTTGAAAACGGTGGAACGATGCAGATGGCAAATATCATTCTTACCGGAATGACGTGGAAGGTGCTCGGACTTGATTACAAAATTATTGAGCAATTGGTTCGAGAAAAATTTTCAAAGAAAAAAGCACTTTTAGATATTGCACTCAAATGCTTGAAGGCATCTTATGATGGGGCTGAAACCAAACAGAATATTGAACTGCCAATAAAAAAAGAAGAAACAATTCTTCTCGACGGAAACCACGCGGTGGCGCTCGGAGCGATCCACGGGGGGATGCGATTTTATGTGACATATCCAATGTCGCCTTCCAGTTCCATTCTCACGCATGTGGCGAATATGAGTGATGAGACAGGAATTGTCGTGAAACAAGCTGAAGATGAAATCACCGCCGTACAGATGTCGCTGGGAGCGATGTTCGCGGGAACGCGTGCAATGACAGCAACCTCAGGAGGAGGATATGATCTCATGACAGAATCAGTCAGTTTGGCAGGAATCATTGAAAACCCTCTCGTCATTGTCCTTGCTCAACGACCGGGTCCGGGAACAGGATTGCCGACATGGACAGCACAAGGAGATTTGAATCTCGCGATTCATTCTTCGCATGGAGAATTTCCACGCGTGGTGATTGCGTGCAGTGATCCGACAGATTGTTTTGATAATGTTCAACACGCTTTTAACTTTGCTGAAAAATACCAAGTACCGGTGATTCTTCTCACCGAAAAAGTTGTCTGTGAATCGAAGATGACGGTTTCTCCATTCGCCCAAAACAAGATTGCTATCGAACGAGGGCTGGCTCCCAATCTTGCAAACCTCAAACCAGAAGACCGGTACCGCATTACCCAATCAGGATTGTCGACTCGCTGGTTGCCAGGAAGTTGTGAAACGACTTTCTTTGCCAATGGTGATGAACATGACGGGGAAGGGGTATTGGATGAAAGCGAAAAAGCGGGCGAGATGTACGCGAAACGAATGCGAAAACTAGACCTCATTCAAAAAAATCTTCCCAAACCAAAAGTGTATGGAAAAGAAAAAGACGCGGATATTTCTTTCATCGGCTGGGGAAGTACAAAGACAGTGATGAAGGATATTATTGCGCAGTACGAGAAGAAGGGAGTATCGGTGAATTTCTTGCATTTTGGGGTGGTCTGGCCATTGGAAGAAGAAACATTGAACAAATTTTGTGTTCAACAAAAGAATCTCCATCTCATTGAAGGAAATTATGAAGGACAATTTGGAAAAAAAGTAGAAGCGTGTGGACACACATTTACTGGGAAATTACTGAAGTGGAATGGGAGACCATTTTTTATAGAGGATGTAGAGAAATACATCAATGAGCAATTAAAAGTTAAGAATTAAAAATGAAAACACTCTTTTCTTCATCCTCTCTCGACCCCCCTCATTCCCGTGCAGACGGGAACCCAGTCAATAAAAAATTCCGTTGAAAAATCGTAAATTGAAAATATGAACATGGATAAAAAAACACTCAACCAACCCGCTTGTGGTGCAAAAGAACTCAGTGCTTACAACACTGATCAAATGATGACGTGGTGCGGAGGATGTGGAAATTATTTCATTCAAAATGCTCTCAAGCGTGCACTCGTTCTCGAAAATATTGCACCAAAAGATACGCTGATGTGTTTTGATGTGGGATGCAATGGAAATGGTTCGGATAAGATTGGAACATACACGATTCACGGTTTGCATGGACGAGTTTTACCTCTCGCTGTGGGAGCGAAAATTGCGAATAAAAACCTACACGTAATCGCGGAAGCGGGAGATGGAGCGACTTTGAGCGAAGGGGTGAATCATCTTATTCATGCGGTGAGGAGTGATTATCCAATTCTCTTTCTCCACCACGATAACCAGAATTATGCTCTTACAACTGGACAAGCATCCGCTACCACACCGCAGAACTGCAAAATGAATGGAACTCCAGAAGGGGTGAAAATTGATGTGGTCGATCCGCTCGACTTGGTCTTTAGCGCGAAACCATCGTTTGTTGCTCAAACAACTTCTATCGATATCGATCACATGACTGAAACTATTCGTGCAGGATTGAATCACAAAGGATTTGCCTTCATTCAAATTCTTCAGACCTGCCCAACGTATAACAAAATAATGACCGATGAGTGGTTGCTTAAAAATACTCAGCGAGTTGAAGAATTGGAAAAATATGATGTGCACAATCTCACCGAAGCGCGCGCATTCATTGAAAAAAGTGAAAAACTTCCACTTGGTGTTTTATATCGAAACCCGCGAAAAGAAAACTTTATAAAAACTTTATCTCATCGGGAATGCATTAATACAGCACTTATTGATGAGGTAATGGCAGTTGATATCACTCCGCAATTATCAGTTTTGAAAAGCTGAACGATTGACATTTTTATCCAAAGGGGAACAATGAGCCGTGATGAATTACGGGCAAGTTATCCGTGATGCGTGGAATCTCACCACCACAACAAAAAAACTCACCTGGTTTGCGTTTATACCGAGCTTTGTGGCGGTTATTGTCTTCGTAGTAGAAGTTGCTTGGCAATACTCTTTGTTTTCAGAAGAATTTGGGTGGGTAGAGCATGGAGCAACGTTTCAAAGAATAGGGGGTGTCTGGCATGTGTTAGCGGACAAAGGACTTATTGGGTGGGGAATATTTTTTACATTCTTTGTAATTTTGGTTGCTTTTGTTTTTCCGGCTTGGGTGCAATCGACCTTAATTCTTTCGATGCGTCAGAAATTTGCCTATCCCGAAAAGAAGCTCTCGTTGCGTCAAAAATTCATTGAAGGATTTAGTTATTTTTTCCGACTTTTTGAATACCATGCGGTGCTCGTTCCGTTTCAATTTATGACGATTGTTTTTTACGGAATTACTTTTTATCGGTATTACCACGGAGATCTTTTTAGCAGTATTTTTCTTCCGGCATTAATCGTTTACTCGATTATTTCAATGTTTATTAATCTTTTCTTTGCGTATACACCGTTTTACATGGTGTGTGAAAATCACTCTTTTGGAAACAGTATAAAGAAAAGTATTGGATTGGTATTTCTCAATTTTGGAAAAACACTCGGATTGATTCTTCTTATGTTCTTTGTGAATATTCGGGTTGTTATTAATGTGATAGTGGTTGTTGGAGTGCCGATTGGTGTTTTGGCAGCGGCTTCGTACTTTGCGTCTTCGGCCTGGTTTGGGGTGGCGGTAGCATTGGCTGTTATTTTGGGAATAGGACTCTTGGCCCTCGCCGCGTATTTGACAGCGGTTCTTGAAGTGTTTTCAATTGGATTTTGGGAACGAGGGTTTACGACTCTTCGTGCAGAACAAGATGAACTTCGCATGCCTCCAGTAGAGGAAATTCCCACTGTAACACCTGCACCAGTAATGCCAGAAGATGATATTTTCACTGGCCCTATTGGATAATGAAACGGAAGAAAATGGTGATATGGGGCACTGGAATGGGACTCCTTTTTTGTCTTTTTTTCATGAGAGAGTTTTGGGTAGCAAATAATTCCCTTCGTGTTTTTGGAGAAGAAAATTTTACTATTGTCCAAACGCCTTCGGGGGACACTCTTTTTTGGGGAGAAGAAAACGCACAAAAGAATGTTTTATTACGTGCTATTCAATCTCATCTATTTCCCAAAGAACCCTTTGTCATCCAGAACCAAGAGATAGGAACAACGGCTGAGGGGGATGATTGGACGCTTGTCAGAATATCAGAACACATCGCTCGTGGAACCTTCGTAGATTCCACAGTCTGGTTTTATGGTTCTCCAATTGAGGAAGAACTCACGGTATTAAAATCAACGCCAATTCTATTAGAAAGTGACTTTTGGATATTAGAAAAGAATAATTATCCTGACTTTCTCCCTCTTCCCACACAAGCCATTCTCACGATCAACGAAAGAAAACCCTCACAGAAATTGGAAAGTTTTGCACGAGAAAAAAACATCCCTTTGGTTTCTGTGAAGGAGACGGGAGGGTTTATTCTTGGATTGCAAGATCAGGAGTGGGAGTTTCAGAGTCGATGAGGCCAAGAATCCTCATTTTTATTGCCACAACATTTTCTCGATGTTTCACAGGATAATACTCCATTGTTCGTTCTCCGATTTCATGAAAATTTTTCAACATTTCTCGAACTCTTTCAACACTCTCTTCTGAGATAAGTATCGAAGGATTGAGTTTTTTAAGAAGATCTTTTATGGGAGAAGATGATCCAATTTCATCGGCGATATCCGAAAGAGTTAGATTATTCATTTGAAGAAGTTACTTTTGCTATATATGTTTGACGATGAGCAATCTCAGTGAGAACTTCAGAATCTTTTCCTTCAAAAGGACATGATTGAGTTTCGTAGACTTCCGGCGTTAAAGGCTCTCTTTTGGATACTCTCTGAGGATTATTATCCCCCCAGCTTCTATCAAATTGTTTATTCATAATATCTTTTTAGGAAATAAAAAGTAACTTACGATTCAGCGTGTAAATAGCACTATAAAATAAACGTGTCAAGCTTTCCTTTATTTATTTTTTGAGTAGATTCTTTTCGTATTCATGAAAAAGAAAGAATTTGCCGTTCGACAACAAGTAAAGAACCCACAAAAAGTGGAGCAATTTTTCAAGGAACTTTGCAAAGACGTGCCGCGAAATGTCGCGGAATTGGAAAAGAAAAAACGAAATTTTTGTGCACGAGAAAAAGGAACGCCGATTCTCAATCGTGATCTTATTGCAGTCATGCAGAAAGGACCCTCTCCTGACCTCTCCCTAGGGGAGAGGAATAATTGGAAAACATTAGAAAAAATTCTTCAAAAGCGAGCGGTCAGAACTATTTCCGGAGTAACACCGATTGGGATTCTCACGAAACCTTATCCGTGTCCAGGGAAATGTGTGTACTGCCCGACAGATGTTCGTATGCCAAAGAGTTATCTGGCTTCTCAGCCCGCGGCGGCTCGGGCTTTGCGAAACAAGTTTCACCCGTACGATCAAGTGACAAACAGAATCGCTGCGGTGAAAGATTCAGGGCATCCGGTTTCAAAATTAGAAGTTATTGTCATGGGAGGGACGTGGAGTTTTTTGCCTCACCGGTATCAATCGTGGTATGTGAAAAACATCTTTGATGCCGCGAATGGAACTTCTTCCGCATCTCTGACGGAAGCACAGCACCTAAATGAATCAGCAGAACATCGGGTGATAGGACTTACGCTTGAAACAAGACCGGACTTCATTACCGAAAAAGAACTCATTCGCATGCGAAAGATGGGATGCACGCGTATTGAGATTGGTGTGCAAACATTAGACGATGAAGTTTCTAAGTTAACCAAACGCGGACATGGACGGAAGCACGTAGTTCGAGCAACGAAACTGATGAAGGACTTTGGATTCAAGATTTGTTATCATTTGATGCCAGGGCTTCCCGGATCAACGCCCGCGAAGGATTTGAAAATGATGCGAGAGGTTTTTGAAAATCCAGACTTCTGTCCGGACTTTGTAAAAATATACCCGTGCCAAGTGCTTGATAATTCAGAACTTAAAAGCTGGTGGGAACAAGGAAAATTTACCCCATTAAGGGATAAAGAATTGGTAAAGTTATTGCTTAAGTTTAAACAGTTCGTGCCGCAGTGGACGCGAATTATGCGGCTTTTGCGCGACATTCCTGTAGACGATGTTTTGGACGGTGCGCGATTTTCGAATTTGCGACAAATTTTGAAGTCTCAACCCAAGAAAGTAAAAGAGATCACGGGCGAGGATTTCACTGGAGACTGGCCATGTAAATGTATTCGGTGTCGGGAGGTGGGGTTTGCAGATCCTTCTTCGCTTGAGAAACCCCTCAAACTCGTACGTCGAGATTACGAAGCCAGTGGAGGGACTGAAACATTCCTCAGTTACGAATCAGAAGACGAGAAAGTCATCTTCGCACTGCTTCGTTTGCGGAAACCAAGCGGACAGAAGTTTTCAAAAATTGGTTCAGTACTTCACAACTCTGCTCTTATTCGAGAAGTGCATTCTTACGGGTCAGAGATTTCAGTAGGGGACGGCATGGGAGTCGGACAACACAGAGGACTGGGACGGAAACTTGTTGCCGAGGCTGAGCGTATTGCTCAGGATGAGTGGCATCTTGGTCGAATGACCATCATCGCCGGAGTCGGAACACGGGGATATTATGAGAAGTTTGGATACGCGTTGCGATCGACGTATATGACGAAGAAACTAGAACGGTAAGGAGTTTGTGTAGCGGATTCTCAGTTGACACGTTTAACGGGAGGATAAACACTATCATCATATGAAACAAAACAAACGGAAACTCCTCCTTACGCAAACGCTTTCCTCATTCGGGAATGCGGTGGTGGGGATTTTTTTCCCATTTTTAGTAGGAAGGGCTTTTGGACTCGATTTTGCAGGGATCCTTCTCTGGATGGTCGCTATTAATTTTTGTCTTATTTTTGCGATGTATCCGATTAATTTTTACCTAGGAAAGAGGCTCACGTCGGAAAGAATGATTCAATTGGGGCTTTTCTTGCAAGCTATATTTTTGGTAATTATCGGGCTCGCTCCGCAACATATATTTTGGTTTTTACTCGCTGGAGTGGTGTATGTTTTTCATCTGTGTACCTTTTGGCCAAGTTGGCACGTAGCACTTCTTCATTCGTCTCGCGATGGAACCCGAGGGGATTTTGTGGGGAATTTACATCTTCTTATTGTCGGAGCAAACCTTGTGGCGCCATTGATTTCGGGGTTTCTCTTGGATATGGGAAAGGATTGGGCGGTCGCACTGTTATCAGTGTTTTTCTTTTTACTAGCGATGGTCTCCTTACAAAACATTCATCTGCCCAAACAAAAAATGATGCCGTTTGGAAAAGCTTGGAAATTCTTTCTCAAAGAAATTTGGAAAAAGAGTTATCGATTAGGACTTCTTATTGACGGTATTCAGGGAGAAGTGTTGTGGATTATTTGGCCACTCTTTTTGGGAGTAGTTTTGGGAAAGTTTTCCCTTATGGGGATGGTGGTCGCTATTTCAGCAGTTGGAGAAATGATATCGGCAAAGGTGTTCGGGAAACTCACGGATAAACATTCTGCGAAAAAAGTCTTGAAAATAGGAATGATTGCTCGGTTCTTTGATATTGGACTCAGGGCACTACTCATAAAATTCCCAACGGTTCTTTGGGCGGGAATTGTATCGGTGAATGCAGGGCTTTTGGGTCCTATATTTAATATTTCTTTCTATAATCGACTTTGCGAAATTGCAGAAAAAACAGAACCAAAAGTGCTCGAATTTGTTCTTGCGCGAGAATGGCTTATAAATACGGTTCGCGTTATTTGGCTTACGCTTGCTGCACTCGCAGTGCTTCAATGGGGAGAAATGGCACTAGGATGGATTATTGCGGTGACGGCATTATTGAGTTTTGGATATAGGCGGTTCTGAAAAAATCCCCCTATCTCCTAAGTATACCACATATCCGGAATAAAAGCAAGTGTTTTTCGAGTCTATGACACGAGATAGTCTATTTTGAGTATATAAAAAAATCCCCCAAGTCATAAGACTTAGGGGATTCTTAACACAGTGTCAGTTTTTTAGAGTAACGCTTCCATCACACAAGGCGTGAAAACATTAACAACTAGCAAACCGTAAGACAAACATAAAATTGTTTACAGAAACATTTATTGTACGGCGTCGCTTCATCGCTGTACAATCATCTTCTTTGCTTTGCGAGTTACCACTTTCCCTTTTACTGTGGTTGTAAGACAGTAAAGAAAAGTGCCAGACTCATAGGATGTATAAGTAATTGAATGAGAGCCCGCTTCAAGTTTACTCACTAAAAGAGTTTCCTTTTTGCGTCCTGACATATCAAAAACTTCCAGAAGAACATCACTTCGTTCTTCAAGTTCAAAAGTAATTTTTGTTGGATTACCAGAAAATACTGGATTGGGTGAGTTCTGAAGTAAATTTTGTTCCAGAGGAATCAGCTTGATGCTGGATTCATCTGTTGTGGATTTGAAAACGTTACCGTTCTCATATTCCACAATAAAATCTACAAACTCATTATGATCTATGTCCCATTCGTCAATATAGGTCTCTACAACCCAAAGCTCCTCATGATTCAAGAAAGGAGTAAGACTCCGGCCTATCATCGTTACGGATTTTGGTTTTGGACCTCTAAATTCTAAAAGTACACGATCACCTTCCGTAGCTTGGTACACATTTCCGCCTTGTGGACTGGGAATGAACCGATGTTCACCCATCAATCTCACAAATTTTGGAAAATTGTCATATCCCTTAACGAATACATCACTCGTAAAAGTATAAGTAACATTAATGCCATCTTTCCATACGGAGAGATAGACTTGAATATAACCAGTAGCCATGCTGTCAGGTACTGAGAAGTTTCCATTAAAGGTCGTTCCACCACCCCAAGAAAGAGTAGTTTTATTACCATTAATTCGTACATCATCTATCGAATCTGGAAGCATATTGAATTCATATTCATGCTCCACGTTTTCATTCGGATAGGCGATTTTTGGATCTACAAACCACGTCCACATATCCCGATCAATCAATTTGATAGTATCGGGAATGACTTCCAGAATTATAAATTCCGGTACGTGTAATGTCCCCATATTTCCGGCAGTATCTGTCACAAATAATGATAAATCATTGTAAATACCATTGGCCAAAGGATCTAACGCAAGAGCGTTTGAATCAGCGGTCGTGGTATTTGTTTGCGAAGAGTAGCCAGATGAAAGAGATAGATCACCGCTCTCTGTCGAGGTATATTCAATCGTAGCGATGTTTCCATCGACGGTTGTTTTTACCCAAGAAAGACAGGGTGGAATAGTATCCGTTACAATCACGGATTCTATCTCAAACGGAGGCACATCTAATGTCCCAATATTTCCGGCAGTATCTGTCACAAATAATGATAAATCATCGTGAATCCCAACAGACTCAGGATCCAAAACAAGGATGTTTGGTCCCATTTCTGTGGTGTCAGTTTGTGAAGAGTAACCGGTTGAAAGAGCTAAATCACCACCCTCTGAAGAGGAATACACAATCATAGCAATGTTTCCATTGATGACTGTATTATGCCAAATCAAATGAGGCGGAATTGTGTCCACTGCTGCCGTATCAAGTACGGTAATGTAACCCAATTCGAGTTTCGTATTACTTCCTGCAACATTCCAAACCGTCAAAGAGGTAGGGAATTTTCCAGGTGTATTATACTGAATACTCGGATCTTTTAGGATTGACGTCAACGGAGTTCCGCCACCAAAAATCCAAAGCCAACTTGTGGGATCATTTAGTGAGAGATCAGTGTAATCCACCACATCTCCTACATAAATAATCGTGTCGTTCGCTGTGAAATTTGCAATCGGCGGAGCGATACTTGGCTGAACGTGAATGTAATCATACTTCACGGTGTCAGCTGTATTCCCTTGATTATCATAGATAAACAAGGAAACGTCATAATCGCCACTCTCGTTGTAAACAATCTCAGGATTAAAATCAGTAGACATGTCAGGTGTCCCTCCTGGGAAATACCAGGTTTGACCGGTTGGATTGCCTTCGGATGTGTTATGAAATTGAGTCGCATCTCCTTCAAACAAAGTTGTTGGAGTTGCGTAGAAATTCGCAATAAGCTTATTGCCAGTATCTGCTACATGAATGTAGTTATACTTAATTTCAAAATCACTTCCGTCATCATTCCAGACGGTTAACTTTACCATGTAATCACCGGGAGCATCGTAGCGAATATTCTGAGGATTCTGAACAGAAGATGTCGATGGATAACCACCGGCAAATTCCCAAGACCACGTATGTGGGTCTTCAGAAGAATCATCGAAAAAATCGGTACGTTCTCCCACATCGATACTGGTTTCATTTGCATAAAAATCAGCATCTGGAAGATCGCCTTCCAGTTCTGCAATGATTTCATTGGTCACCATTTTCCAGGCAACGAATGTTACATTCCCAGAGAAACCTTTGGTAGTGATTACTGCCTTGACAGTAGAGCCTGTGTCATACAGGCTTGCGCCGACAATAGTCGGATGAACACCTGTAAGATATCCACCATGAATGGTAGAATTCACTACAAGTAAACTGTCAAAAGCTATATCGAGTTCATTTTCATAAATGTCCGTGAACACGACGTTGAGATCACTGGGCTGGTTATACACCAAGTTCGTAGCAGAAAAATTTGCCACTTGTCCTGACCAATCCATATCTAACCGTAGAACGGTCAAAGAATTAGAATGGAGTAAAGTAGTTGCATTCACAACCTGTCCGCCAACAACGATGTTGTCGGAATCTCCAACATTCGTAAGCGAAGTTGGGAGGTTGGAACTAGCGGTAACAGTCTTAACGAATGTTCCACTTTCATAAGCAACAGTCATGTTTCCGTGTCCCGGAAACAGTATTGTTGTCTGTCCGAAGCTGAACACACTCATCCAGAGTGCAATCAGTAATGTAATTGTTTTTTTCACGATTTCTTATTTTTTAGTTTTTAAATTTCTAATTATTTGTTGAAGCGCCAAAGAACTGGAAAGTCAGCGCTCAGCCGCTCCACCAAATAGTGTAAAAGACGAGATACCATGAAAATAAAGCGTGTTTGTCTGACTGTGTCAAAGAACAGTGTCTCGTGGGGTCACGAAGGACCTTTCGGTCGTCCAAGCCCCAAAAGAACAGTTCTCTTATACAGGAAAATATAATTTTGTCAATATCTCATGCTTTTCAAATATGTAAAATGTGATAAAAAAACTTGACAAAAAAATAGTTTCTACTAAAAACCAATTGAATTGCTGACCCGCATTTCCATGAAAAAACTTTTCCCCCTCGTTACCGGTCTTTGTTTTATAGCGCTATCACTTATCTTAAGTTCTTGGGCGACGGTTCTAGTTGGACTGTCTGTAGAGTCTGATGGACTCAATCCTCGATATGCAAAAGGAGGAGATAATCTTACGTTTGATCTCACATTGAGTGAAGCCGATACAATCGGTCCTGGATCAGTACTGGGATTTGTTATTGGAAATGATACGACGGTATATAACGCCAATTTAAATCAAACAACTATTCCGAGTACGACACATGTAGCAACATATAATGGCGTACCTTCTAATAAAGATGGAGTTATTAAAGTAACAGAATTAACACTCTTTAATCACACAGGGAATCCTATAATTCTTCCGTTACCACTCCCCATTACACCGGGACCAAATGTAACAGTTGATAATATTGTACCAGTGTTTTCATTAGTTTCTCCAACAACAACAAATGTGAATCCAAGCCTTGCAGTAACAGGAGACCAAGTATCGTTTCATTTGAATGTATCTCCAGCAGATTCTTCAAATGGAGGAACAATGGCTTTTTCAGTAGGAGGAGCTGCAGAAGAAAGTATAGACATTGCTCTTAATGGAGTTCAAACAAGTCACCCAACAGTGTCATTCACCGTACAAGCTTCACAAAGTGGAACGGTTTCCATTCCTGGTATTAGTTTTACAGATTTAGCAGGGAACGCTTTGGTAGGATTTAGTGCACCATTCAATATTCCTGGTTTTGAAATAAACCCAAATACAGCAAACCCACCGGTACTTACAGAAGTAGTACCCGTACCAGATCCAACAGGAACACTTTCTCCGCAATACACATTTCATTCGACTCAAGCGGGAACGATTAATTACGCTGGATCTTGTGGAATAGGAAATCCAACAACGGCAGTTGCCGGAAATAATACGATTACTTACGGGCCATTAGTAGATGGTCAAACTTATTCTAATTGTAAAATTTCTGTGACAAATCCAAATGGAGAACAAAGTAACACACTCTTTCTAGATTCATTTACAGTAACAAACGGAGGAGGTCCAGTGGCACCAGTAATTGTGGAAGTAACGCCCATTCCAAATCCATCAACGACAACAACACCAGTATATCAGTTTGCATCAACGCAAGCGGGATCAATTGTTTACGGAGGATCCTGTGGAACAGGAACACCACAAACAGCTGGAACAGGAGCAAATA
>CAZDZO010000008.1:0-19544 GCA_964509975.1 uncultured Candidatus Peribacteria bacterium | reverse complement strand
ATCAGTTTGCTTCAACGCAAGCAGGATCGATTGTCTACGGAGGATCCTGTGGAACAGGAACACCACAAACAGCTGGAACAGGAGCAAATACGGTAATTTATTCCCTTACAAATGGAGTAACTTATTCTGGATGTACGATCCAAGTAACAAACGCAAATGGAAATAGTAATATTTTGACACTGGCTACTTTCACCGTAAATACGGGAGGCGGACCAGTAACACCAGTAATTGTGGAAGTAACGCCAATCCCAAATCCATCAACGACAACAACACCGGTATATCAGTTTGCTTCAACGCAAGCAGGATCGATTGTCTACGGAGGATCCTGTGGAACGGGAACACCACAAACAGCTGGAACAGGAACAAATACGGTAATTTATTCTCTTATAAATGGAGTAACTTATTCCGGATGTACGATCCAAGTAACGAACGCAAATGGAAATAGTAATATTTTGACACTGGCCACTTTCACCGTAAACACAGGAGGAAACGCACCAATTATTGCCGAGATAACACCAATTTCAAATCCATCAACAATAACGACTCCAAGTTATGTGTTTAGTTCAACACAAGCCGGAACAATTGTTTATGCTGGATCATGTGGAAGTGCTACACCAGCAACAGCTGTTGCCGGAAATAACACAGTCACTTATTCGCTTACAGACGGACAGTCCTATTCAGATTGTACAGTTCAAGTAATGAACGGGAATGGAAATAGTAACGTCCTTTCTCTTGGAGTGTTCACTGTAAACACAGGAGCAAATCCTCCAATTCTTGCAGAAGTAACTCCCATTCCAAATCCATCAACGATAACGACTCCAAGTTATGTCTTTAATTCGACACAACCGGGAACAATCGTATACGGAGGATCATGTGGAAATGGAGACATTGTGAATGCTATTACTGGAAACAATACAGTGACCTACACATTAAACAACGGACAAACTTATAACGATTGTACAATCCAAGTAGTAAACGCAAGCAACGAAGGAAGTAATATCCTTTCACTCGGAACATTCTTTGTAAATCAAGGAGGAACACTTCCGATCATTACTGAAGTAACCTCAATTCCAAACCCATCAACGACATTAACACCAAGTTACACATTTAACTCAACGCAAGCCGGAAATATTAATTACGGAGGAGCGTGTGGAATGGGAAATCCTGCCACAGCAGTAGCTGGAGATAATATCGCAACCTACTCCCTTATAAATGGAGTGACGTACAGTGATTGTAAAATTTCAGTAACAAATACTAATGGAATGAGTAATGTTCTCGTTCTTGGAACATTTACTGTGAATACGACACCAACACCACCAACACCACCGCCAGCAAATACAAGTGGTGGAGGTTCAGGATCGGGAAAAGCAGGAATGCGTTTCTCTGGACAACGACGAGATGACTACGCTCGTTCTGGAAAATTTTGGGACATGAGTAGAAGTCTCGCTGATATTGAACGAATCAACCAAGGATACCTTGGACGAGTAACCACATACATTAATCGAAACGGATTCCGTGTGTTTGCAGGATACCTTCCAGGACAACTCTCACTTGATTACTTGAATTCTCGAATTCCACGAACACACAAATTTGTGTACCGAGGAGAACGAAGTCAACGATCAGGAAATATACGACGAGAAGTAGAAAAACCATGGGAAACACACCCACAAACTTACTTCCGAAACCGATGGGCACATAACGCCAAAATGGGTATCGAAAAAGCAGTAGCATTTGATCCAAAAGAAGACGCTATGAAGATTGAAGGAGGACAAGATTGGCTTCGTCCACAATGGAGACGAGGAGGTGTTTGGGCGCGTGATCACGTGAGCGTGAACAGAAATTATCGTACAAACTACCAACCTCTTCCAATCCAATTACCACGGCTTTCTATCAGAACAGCACAAACACAACCAACAAGTCTTGGAGTGCGACGAGTCGCATTGCAATATACTGTAGCACGAGGAGTATCACGAATACGACCAGTGCGAATCGAAAGTGCTGCGAGTCCAGCATATGAAGTATTTGTTACAGATAATAAAAATCCATGGGCAGATGATAAATTCTTCAACCGACGAGAAACACTTGAAATGCATGCCGGACAAGGAACAGGAGAACGAACTATCAAGATCGAAATGTCACTTAATCCTCCATATGGAGCGGTTGTTGAGTCATCTCAAGAAGCTTGGGAACGAAGCTTCCTCAATCGAACAAATCAACTAAGACAAACTATTCATTTTAATGACACCTTTGCAAAACCGGATAGTTCAGTAAATAGGGTGCCGGTCCTTAATAACGGACAAGGCGTGCCACGAGTACAATATGATAATGATCTTGAACGATGGAGAGCGTACAAGCTTGAAAAAGCGAATCGAATAAACAAGTGGGAACGACGACCATATCGAACGTTGGAAGGTTAAAAAGTCAAAAAGTTAAAGAGTTTAAGAGTTGAAAAGAGAGGTCCCGCAGTGCGGGACCTCTTTTAGAAAATAACACAATCCTGTCATCCTGAGCCCCCGATTTCGTCGAGGACAGGCTCCGTCGAAGGATCCCTTAGCTTGTAGGTATATTAATAAATATTATTCATAGAGGATTCATATGTGTTGTCTATTTTTAAAATAAACAGGAGTGTCGGAAGGGATTCCTCCACTTCGGTCGGAATGACAAAGGGGTTTGTCTATTTTTAGAAAATGGGTCTTGCAATTCTTCTTTAAATATGGTAAGATATCTTGAATTTTTCATTAAAAAACATGAAAAACCTAAATATGTTCGGTCTCGGAGAAGTTAATAGCAGATTTCTTTATCAGCAAAAACCAAGCTATTCCCCCGGGGATGTTGCAGATGCTGATGGGAATGTATTACGAAAAAGCGATGAAGTGGCTATTGAAGATGGCAAAGGCCCTATTCGTGATAGTGAATGTGACAAGGAAGTAAAAACTCCATGGGATACGAATAGTCAGAATAAACTTTTGAATGCACTTGCCACTGAAATTAAAAAAGGAGGAGAGGTGGACATGATTATTGCGAAAGCAGGTAATACGATTGGACAAATTGCTTTTGGAATGGAGAAAGCCGGAAAAGCAACAGACATTAATTGGGGAACGAAAGTGCAATATCTCAATGCGGATTTAACTCCAGCAGGAGATCCTATGCCACTTTCTGAAGCGAATGCGCTTAAACCAGAATGGAAAGTTCGTTTGAGACAAGTAGATGGAAAGACTCAAGTGGAAGTGATTATGGATACGGGAACCACACAGAAACAACTTGATGCCTTGAAAAACAAAGTAACCAAGAATATTGAATGTGATAAAACTGGAAAAAAAGTAAAAAAGGAGGAGGTGAAAAAAGATATTAAGAAAGATAAAGAAATAAAAGAGGAAATTGAAGAAAAGGTAGAAGCAAAAATAGAAGAAGTAATTCCAGAAGGAATGGATCAAAATGAAAGAAAAAGAAAAGAACGACAACTTGTTGAAACCGTTGTTAACTCTGTACTTGATGCGAGAAAAAATGGCGCAGAAGGTGTTGGAGCCATAAAAGATGTTCACTGGAAGCTTTTGGATCAACGAGTAGGACAATATAGAAACAGAGAAGCGAATCCTTTGTTTGTTCAAGTTGAAGAAGGAATCAATGCTGTTGTAACAAATAGTACATTAGGAGGATCAAAATTACTCTTCGGAAAAACTATTAATGGAATCGATCGGAGAAATATTCCGGTTATTTCTAAAGAAAAACTTGAAGAATTTGGAGTTTCACAAGAAGAAGCCTACGACATCATGAATAACGATGTTATCGAATCAGAATATCGACAAATTTTTAGACAAATACAAGCCAAAAAACGACTTGAGAAGTTGGAAGCACAGGGAATGACAAAAGCAGCTGAGAAATTCAAAGAAAGGAATAAAGATTTATTGGAAATTGAACCAACACAAACAATAATGGAAGAGAAAACAAAAGAGAAAAAACAGGAAATGCCAGGTATTGTCGCTGACAAAGACACCACTCCCAATGACCTTATTGGAAAAAAAGATGTTTCGAAGGAAGACGAACCAATTAGCGTTAAAACAGAAAAAGAACTAGAACCAAAGTTGAACACAGCTGACGAAAACACCACTGCAAGTGATCTTATCGGGAAAAAAGATGAGGAATTAACGGTTTCAAAAAAGAATTTTGAACTTGCTGGACTTGGGGTTGTAGAAACCGATGAAGAGGTAAAGTTCCTCTATATAATGATTAAAAAAGTTTATAATGATTTTAAAAAGAAGAGTGATGTTGTTGCTCCATTTTTTGTAAAAGATGATCACAACCTCTATTTCAAAAAAGCAGAAGGAGAATTAGAAACTGTACAAAAATTTGAGGATTTGAAATTACAAGTCCCTTCTTGGTTTGAACAATACAAAAATCAAAAAGAAGGAATGAGCGCTATTGCTGATTATTTTAATAGTTATGTTCCATCAAAAGTGAATGATGCTTCTTGTTGGCAAAAAGAGGTGTCAACTGAATTTGAGAAAAAAAGCGAAATGAGTGAATCAGACGAAAAAAGAAAAAGAAATGATGAGCTCTTAGAAACTTCGGACAATGATATTTCAAGGGTTATGTATACAAGCAATCTTTTGGAAAAAGCAAAGAAAGATGGTCTCCCGGAAGAAAGAAAGGAAGTTCTTATTCGGGAAGCGATGCGTGCTGTTGCATGGGGGGACGATTATGAAAAATTTACAAAGAACACAGAGAAGACCGCAAGTGGACACGGGGTCGGGTTGGTTAGAATTACTTTGGACAAAGAGGATCCAACGAAAATATCAGCTGAATATGATGGGAAAAAATATCTTTTTTCACAAGACGAACTCTCTGGGGAATGGGCACCGAAGGAAAACGAATTTGATATGATGTAGAATAAAAATTTTCAATAATTTACAAAGATAAAACAGCCCTCGTGAAAACGGGGGTTTTTTGTAGGTATCTTTAAAAAAGGTTGACAAGAGCGTGCAAATAGTTTAAAAAATACATGAAGAATATTAATTCCCAAAAAATGTATTTCGATATCGATAAAAGTCCCCAGAATGTAGACATTCCTACTACACCAATAGAAGCGGTAGATCCGCACAGCGGGGTAGATAAAAACGTAGGAGAAACGTCAAATAATGTGGAAAATACTATTAGCTGGGAACAAGCTACATATTTCGCCTTTTACGGGGAAGCAAATTTTGTTCCAGGATTGGAACCAGATCTTGGAGTAGATTCTGTGAAAGTAAGCCATGAACTTATCGGCATGTATACAAAGGCACTGAACAAACAAGCAAAAGTAGAAACAGCAGAAGGATCCGAATCGATAAATAGAACAAGACTTCAAGCTTTACTTGAAGATCAAGGAGCTTACCTTATGGAAATTAAACAGTTTCTGGAAGGGGTTCTGGCTGATGAAGAGATAGAAGATGGCTTAGTGAGATATTGCAAAGGGCATTTGCAGGGAGTAGAGAGGGTTATAACAGAACAAAAGGAGAAGCAGAAATTCAACAGAATGGAAATTGCCAAGAGTACAGAAGTACATATCGCGGACAAAAAGATAGAAATGGAAGTTCCAACAATTGCCTTAAAAAACGCTCAAGAAAAAGCAGAGATTGCGGCAGAAAAGGCGACAGAATATTTTTCGGAATCTGTAAAAAATGATCCTCAAAAATTAAAAGCTGCTGTGGATGAAATCCAGGCACCATTTGCTCCAGAAATAAAGAAGAACAAAGAAATTATATTCAACGGAAAAGCTCTTCTCGAAGCTATGGAGAAATGTAATAATTCAGTGCTTGTGAGCATGAATCCAAGTTCACTTACAGTTGAA
Organism: uncultured Candidatus Peribacteria bacterium; assembly: GCA_964509975.1. Classification (GTDB taxonomy): domain Bacteria; phylum Patescibacteriota; class Gracilibacteria; order UBA4473; family UBA4473; genus CAZVBV01. Next base: position 13,717 of record CAZDZO010000008.1, on the reverse strand, counting down.
GATCTTGAAGGACCCTTTGGAGACGACTATCAAGAGGCTTTGGAAGCCGTTAATCAGGTGAGAGTTTTGGGCATTGAAGGCGATGTAAAAAACCTTTGTATATTCCTTTCTCTTGAAAAACGAGTAAACGTGATTCATGCCCTTGCGGAATACGAAACACTCTTAACGGATCTTGAAATAGAGGATGAATCAGACGAATTATCAAAAGTACGGAATTCCAGAAATGCGGCTTTTGAAGCAGGAGCTACAGAGCCAGAGGTTATTGCGGTTGAAGCAGGACTTGGAAAAAACTTTGGAGAATTGGATTCAGAAATTGGAGCGAGAGAAGTTCTCGAAGAAACCACACATGAAATCCTTTCAGCGTTGCCATCGCCTGATAGTGTTACGGATCAGAACTTCAGACAACACCTTCAAGATATTAATACCGTATATCAAAATATTGTGAACTATGGTCCAAAAGCAGAAGAACTTCTTTCTTCAGAAGAAATAGAGAAGGCTCGTGATCTCCATGTAAAAGTAGAAAAACTACAAGACTTTCGAGATTTGTATGCTTCTTTTCAATCAATTCTGAAAGACCTTACAAAGAATTGGTCAAACAGAAAGATGATAAAGGTAACCAAAAGAATGGATAGACCAAACTTCACAGAACTCTTTGCGGAGTATGAGATCTTTGTAGAACTATTAGCGAAAATGGGACAGAAATATTATGGAGACGTTTCTCTTGAATCTTTATGGCAGACGTTAGAAATTCCTGAGGAATTCCAAAAAGAACTTGAGGAAGCAAACTCAGACTACAAAAATATTATAGAGAAAGCAGAACGGGTGCTTGAAAAATACCAAGCATTTTTGCCTCATGTAGAAGCTATTGAAGCGACAGAAGAACTCTAATCAAAAAATGAGAAATTAATCAGAAACGAGTGCCTCTCTGCGGGGCACTCATTTTTGTAATTAAAGCCATTATGTTGCTTGCATGAAATCTGAGAGAAATTTTATATCACGCTCAACTCGTTCATCTGCAAAGAGATCTTGTGTTTTGTTTTTTCCAACTACTGTTTTTCCTACATGAAAAACAAGACCGTCACTTCCTACGGATTTTTTAGCATTTCCAATCTCTACATTTCGTTTTGCGAGTTGTAGGAGATATTTGAAATAGCGAAAGAGAATCTCGTATTTTTCTTCAATTGTCAGATGTGATTCATATATTTCCATAGGCATGCCACCGAGACCATTCAGTTCTATGATTTTTAAATCTCCAGACACGAGTGATTCAAGATCTTTTGCTCGAAAATCGAAACGCCCTTGATACAGTCCTTCATCATTTTGAATGAGTTGTGGTAAAAGTTCTCGTAATCTTTGGATTTGTAATTCAGTGAGTTCTTGTTTTTTGAATTTTGTTCCGTAGCTAATACTGGCCGTTTTGACCATTGTTTTTTCTTCTCCTTCTGGAATGATTTCATTTAATTCTTCTCTCGAATAACATTTTAAAATCTTCTCTTTTTTATCCGTTTCGAGCTCTATGGCGTCAACTTTATGAGCAATGAGTTCTCGAAAAGTAGTCTTTCCATCACCAATAATAGATGGAATTTGTTTTTCTATCACAGACCAAACTCGATATTCCCCAGTTTCAGGATCTTTTGTCCATGAAAGTGCAAATTCTCTATCATCATGAAATTTCTCGAGATGAAAATTCCGAGAAGCTCGTTCTTTTTTGAGCTTGAGTTGTTTTTTCTCAGGAAGAGTTTCATCAATTGGTTGAAGATATTCCTCAAGTTGTTCACGACTATACATGTATGTCACACCAGTGGCGCGTTCTCCGACATCTGGTTTGCAAATAATCGGGAAGGTAAGTGGCTGATTATCATTTTCTTTTCGGAATCGTTCTTCGAGTTCCTCCATTGTGGGAACTTCTTCGAAGAACACGTGATCTGGGCGAAACTCGGGATTGAGCCGTTGAACAATTTCTTGTTTAGACACACCTGTGAATCCAGAAAATCCATCGAGTCCTGGATTTATAGATATTGCATATTTAAATTGTGGATAAAATTTTGCAAATACTGGCCAAAACTGTGCGACCCAAGAGGTTTTTTCCCAACAACCATCATATTTAGTATTTACGAGTTCTATCACCGCTTCTACAAATGTTCCGATTTTTTCTTGATCTGCATTTTTGATAATTCGACGTCCTCGAACAAGTTTTTTCCAAGGAGTTTTTGAGTTTTGTTCGGGGTTAGGAAACTTTTTTGGTTTCTTTAGAGAAAATTCGCTTCCAATTATTTCTACCATTAGTACTATTTTGACAAGAATTACTAAAAAATCAAGTGAAAGACTATTTTGAAAAAAATGCGTTTCGGCGTACTATTAATAAAAATATCCATGAGAAAAGCGATTCAATTGGTTTCGGTGGTGGTTCTCTTCTTGGGAGCGGTTATTTTTGTTCCTTTCGAAAAGACCACAGAGATGCTTCAGGCGAACTTGTTTGAAACTCCATTGTCTTCACGAACAACAGTTAATATGAAGAGTTCAGCTCCAATAGTTCCGATAAAAGTTTCAACAGTTTCAACAGTTACAACACTCGAAACAAAAGGACTTTTTGAAAAAAGTATGGGAGAATTTTATCTTGTACATAATAAAAAAGGATCAGAGCGATACTTGGTTCCAGAAAACACTTGTGAAAACGGAGTTCGAATATTAGTTCAAGGATTATTAGAATCGAGCAATGCAACCGCAACTTTGCATGTGTATGGGCTTTCCCGAAGAACGAGTCGAGAAACTTATAATCAAGTGCTTACACTCACGCGAAAAAATCCGGTTAAAGTACTTCATCTGCCGAGAGATTTGGTCTATAACAACAATACACTTTTTCCTGAATATCAAATTACACCAAGCCGAAATGGTGATATGTTCACGTATGACGTGATGTGTTATTAGCAAGACTAAGAGTTGAAGAGAAAAAGAGTCTAAAAGTGTGAAAGTGATGAGGTTAAGAAGAAAAACTTCCCGCCAAAAAGACGTTTAAATGTTGGCGGGATCTCAAAAACACAACGGAAGATCTCAGAATAAATCGGGGAAGTGTTTAATTTGATTCCTCTTGCAAAAAGGTGAATTTTTCGCACACTGAAGCACGTGAAACGAATACTTACTTCTGGCGGAGCATTGCTCATGGGATCGGCGTTGGCGTCGAAATTTCTTGGGTTTCTGCGTGATCGATTCTTAGTCGATTTTTTTGGAGGGAGTGAGCAGATAGATTTTGTATTTGCCGCTTTTCGTATTCCTGATTTCTTTTTCTTCCTTCTTGTGGGAGGAACGGTGGCGACGTTATTCCTCCCTCGTGCAGCGGATTTAAAAGGGAAGGAACGGATGCAATTCTTCTCAAGTTTTTTCTGGGGTGTTGTTATTCTCTTCGGATTGCTCTGTGGACTGGGAGCCTTGTTCCCAGAATTCTTTGTAAGTATTTTTGTATCGGGGTTTGATATTGCTTCTCGTGCAGAAATAGCAGAACTCGCACAACTGCTCTTTGGGTCGGTCTTCTTGTTGGCAGTGTCAGCTGTGTTTTCCGCTTCAATGCAATTGAAAGAACGATTCTTGTCTGTTGCCATGGCGCCTATTTTCTATACAGGGGCAATTGCGACAGGGATATACTTTTTCGCAGAAAATTACGGACTCGTCTCAGTTGGGTTTGCGGCTATTGTAGGAGCATTACTTCACTTGCTCACGAACGCTGTCGCTTTTTTCTTTATCGGAAACAGAATTGGATTTTACTGGAAAAAACCCGTTAAAAGTTGGGAACGATTTAGTGGGGACTTCTCTGCTCGTCTTGCCACAAGTGCCGCCTTTCAGATCAGTCAATCAGCGGATGTGTGGATTGCCAGTTTCTTGATGATGGGAACAGTGGGAGCTTTTTCTATCGGGGCGAACTGGGGACACGTACTGCTCTCAATAGTTGGAATGCCACTGGCGAATGCGGCTTTTCCAAAGTTTTCGAAACAGAAAAACAACTTCCCTGCACAGAAAAAAATTCTCACAGACACTCTGAAATGGATCTTTCTCGCTACAATTCCAACAGCATTGATTGGAGTATTTTTCGCTTCAGATATTCTCGCACTTCTCTTCAACCTCTCTGGAGCAATGCTCCACAATACAGCACTTGTCTTTGCGTGGATTATCGCTTCACTTCCACTTGCGTGTACGATTCCGGTTTTGGCACGAGTATTCTTCGCCAATGATGATGTGAGGACACCAATGAGAATTTGGATTGTGTCTCTAGGAACGGGAACCGCTACGGCGGCGATTCTGGCACTTCAAGTTCTTCCACCAGAAAATGCAATATGGGGCTTGGCTTTGGGAACGTTTGTGACAAATACGCTTTCAGCTATTTTATTTGGATTCTTTACCTGGAAAAAATATTTTAAAACAGCATGAAAACCACATTCACCGTCACTCAAGATCAGTCAGGAACACGGATAGACGTGCTCTGCGCGCAGAAGTTTCCAGAAATTTCTCGAACACGGTGGCAGAAACAAGGACTGTTTTTTTGCGATGGACAGAAGAAAAAATCAAACACAAAAGTTCGTATTGATCAGCAGTGGAGTGTGGAGTGTGAAGAAGAAACGATGATTTTTTCCAGTGGAATTGAGCCATGGAACCACGAACTCAAGATTCTCGCGGAATCAAAAACATGGGTAGCGATCGAAAAACCACAAGGAATATCGATTCATCCGTCTCCCAGTGATCAGTCAGACCACACAATTGTAAATGCACTTGTTTCTCAGTTTGGCAAAAAATTATCGTCTGTTGACGAAGATGTGTCGCGACAGGGGATTGTCCATCGGTTGGATAAGGTGACTTCAGGAGTACTTCTCGTGGCGAAATCAAATGCAACACATACGTATTTGCAAGATCATTGGAGTGAGGTGGTGAAAACGTATTTCGCCGTGGTCACAGGAACACCTCCGGCAAAAGGAAGAATAGAAGGAGGAATCTTGCGTGACAGTAAAGATCGCCAAAAAATGGCGGTTTCTTCCTCTGAAAAATCACGATCAGCGGTGACTTTCTTTGAAGTACTGGAAATAAAAGGCGATAAATCTCTCCTCAAAATAAATATTCCTACCGGACGAACACATCAGATTCGCGTGCATCTTTCTTCAATAGGATTTCCGATTGTAGGCGATACGAAATACAAGGGAAAACCTTCCGACAGAGTCCTTCTCCATGCGGGGCAACTCCAGTTTCCTGATCCAGATAAGAAAGGAGAAGTGATGGTGGTCGATTCAGTCGTGCCGGATGGGTTTTGGAAATAAGGACTTGACAGGTTTATGTTATTTTGTGATAAAGGCATTGTGTTTTTAATTTAAAAGAATGGAAGAAACAAAAAATCTTTCCTTAGAAGAAATAGAAGGAATTCTAGTTGAAGGACTACAAAAGCATCCAAGTAACAATTTGGTAAAAAATGTTACTTCAGAAACGCCGTTGTTGGAGTTTATGTTTGATAGCATTGATGTTCTGGAACTTGTGATGGAGGTGGGTAAACAGATATCAGAAATAACAAAGGATGAGACCATTTATGATTCAGAAGAACTAGACATAGTAGAGGAGTATTGGAATGCCGTGAACAGCAAAAAAACTGTATTCGCTGGGGAAAAGAAAGTCGACAATTCACAATTTAACATTGGAAGTCTTGCGAAAAGAATTCATGAGATAATGTATCCCGAAACAGCAGGGAGTGAGGAATAAGTTTTAATTCCGTATTTTTCCTGCAGATCCCAAAACATCGATCTTGTGTTCGACCATTTTTTGAATTTCATCTCGTGCTGGTCCGAGGTATTTCCGTGGATCAAATTCTTTTGGACTTTCGATGAAAACCTTTCGAATCATAGCGGTCATCACGAGTCGCAGATCCGTATCGATATTCACTTTCCCAACTCCGTGTTTCACGGCTTCAGCAATAGTGGCTTCATCAACCCCCTTCGCACCGGCTAAATCACCACCGTATTTGTTCACAATTTCTACATATTCTTGAGGGACACTAGATGATCCGTGCATGACAAGCGGAGTGTCTGGGAGCACTTCAGTGAGTCTAATTACTCGTGGCACATCGACATTGCATCCTCCGGCGAATTTGTAGGCTCCATGACTCGTTCCAATGGCACAAGCGAGTGTGTCGATGCCTGTTCGTTTTACAAATTCAATGGCTTCTTCAGGGTCAGTGAGTCGTGCATCTTTTTCGTCTACTTGCACGTGTTCTTCTATTCCGCCCAGTGTTCCGAGTTCTCCTTCGACGATTACTCCTCGAGCATGTGCGTAATCAACAACCTCTTTTGTTTTGGCAATATTTTCTTCGAAAGGAAGTGCGGAAGCATCGATCATTACGGAATTAAATCCTGCCTCGATAGCACTTTTGCACGTTTCCAAACTATCACCGTGATCTTGGTGTACAATAATCGGTACTTCTGGGTATTGTGCTTCCATAGATTTAATAATATCCATGAGCATTTTGGTGCTCGCATATTTCCGAGCGCCGTTTGAGAGTTGCAAAATCAACGGAGCCTTCTTTGCTGCGTGGGCTGCCACGATGGCTTGTGTGATTTCCATGTTATTAACGTTGAACGCACCGATGGCATATCCACCGTTTTTTGCGTCCATCATGAGGTCGAGGGGGTTCTTTACGATCATTTTTGAGAGTGGTTAAGATTTGTTCAGGCTTATATTCCCTCAAAAAAAAAGTTTTATCAAGAATTGACAAAAAAATGATTCAGGTGTAGTGATGTCTTAACTTTTGTTCGTAGAAACTAACAACGGTGGTTAGTGCGTTTCTCAACAGAAGCTCACTAACTGCTCTTTAAAATCAGATAATATGTTTAAGGCAATTCTTCAAATTGTTGTTGGAGTAATCTTATTGTTGTTGACAATAGGAGCCCTCGCTGTAAAAGGGGGAAGTATTTCCGTTTCTGGAAACTTAGAAGCAAATAGCGGATTAGCTGCATTAGTATTCTTTGTTCTGGGGGCAGTATTCCTTTGGATAGGTATTGAGAAGTTGAATGCGGAAAAAGCATTGAAGCTTAATTAGTTATCCAAAAGGTTAGTGTAAATTAAAGGCTCAGATCCCTGAGCCTTTTTTTCTATGAAAATTTTTTCCAAAATCGGTATTTGTGCTACCATGTGGAATGAAAAAATGCACCTCAACACAAAAATATTCGGCATCGTTTCAGTGCTGTTCCTCCTCGGAGGAGTAGCTTCGGCAGCTGCACCGCAGGTTTTAATACCCGATAGCATAGCAGGAGAAGATATTAACGTGCGGGTATCAGGGCTTTTCTCCAATGAAAATGTAGACGTACAGATTGCCCGACCAGGGCAGAATTCAATCATTTTTGATGCACAAGCCGACGAGTTTGGAATTTTTCGATCAACGCTTCACAATCTCCATTTCCAAAAATCTGGAGACTATACATTGCATGTACTCCGAGCGATAGAAACAGTTTCTCAAAACTTTCAAGTCTTTGCAGGGCCCGTGTCAGCGTATCGTTCGGCTATCGAATTCCAAGATAAATCAGTCGAAGCAGATGGCGAGGCACAGGCACATTTTTCAGTAGCACTGAGAGACGCCTTTGGGAATCCTGTTATTGGGGAAAGTGTGAAAGTGTTTTCTACACGAAACGAAGACGCCGTCATTGCGATGGGAGCTTCTGATGAATACGGACAGGTAAATGGAAAAGTGTCTTCTCAAACACCGGGCGTTTCCACGCTTTCGGTTTTAGCCGATGACACGCTTCTCTTCCAAAAATCAGAAGTAGTATTTTTCTTATCTAACAGTCTTTTGGGGAATGTCGGGTCTTCTGATGAAAGTTTTGGAGAATACCTCAAAGCACAACTTTTTGATGATGAAGGAGGCGCGGATGTGGCGTATTTTACATTTGAAAATGTAAAAACAGATATAACTATTGGACAGGATATTACTGCCAAAATTGTGGCACGGGATCAAGAAGGAGACATTGTCCCAACGTTCCGTGGAACGGTTCGATTCTCTTCGAGTGACGACAGAGCAGACCTTCCGGCTGATTATCGGTTTACCTCAGAAGACCAGGGGGAACATTCCTTCTTTTTGGCATTCACGTTCCAAACGCCAGGGACGCAAACTTTGGCGGTGCACGACTTAGCCGACTTTCGTCGAGCGGGGGAACTAGAACTGCGTGTGACGCTCAGTGGAGATAGTATACGAATTCCACCAGGAGATGAATCCATTGCCCTGATTACTCCTCGGCCAGGGACATATAGATCGGCACGTGTCACTATTACAGGAGAAGCGAATAAATGTGATGCGGTTGATTTGGTAGATGGTCCAACGGTCCTTACAACGAATCTTACAGTTGATCCACGAGGGAACTTCCTCTATCAAACACCAAGATTGGGAGATGGAATCCATATATTCAAAGCTACTTGCACAGCAAATCAGCAATTGATTTCCAATGAACTCACGATTCGAATTGATCAATCGCCTCCATCAAATATTACGATCAATGTGAATCCAACGGGTGATTTGAAAAAAGGACAACCTTTTACAGTAACCATTACAGCCGACGAACCACTGTCAGGAGCAAACTCAATATTCAGAGGTATTTTGACAGCGCACAAAATGCAGGGAGATGCATTTGTGGCAGATTTAAGTGCCCCTCAAGAATGTGGAGAATTTCCCCTTGATGCGAATGCAGCTGATTTACTAGGGAATCAAACAGACTTTCCAAATGCGGCTTTAATTCGTGTTTCAGGATGTGATGAAATTAGTACGGAAAATCCAATTGCTCCGACAGCTGTTACGAATCTTTCTACAGAAAGTGGTGACGGGAAAGTAACCCTGTTTTGGTCTCCCGCAAAAGATGATTCTGGTATTGCGAATTATCGGGTTCTTTTTGGAGAAGCGGATACTGATGAAGGCGATTTCAATGTTGTCCCAGATAACCGAACTCAATGGTATATAGACGGACTCGCCGATGACAAGGAATATTACTTTCAAGTGGTGGCTATCGATGATATGGGAAATGAGAGTCCTTCAAGTGAAAAAGTATTTGCCATGACAGCTGGTGCACATGACGATATGTATACTTCAGCGCCAGAGCCTGACGAACTAGAAAAATCAGGAGGAACCACTCCTATTTGGCCCATCATTATTGCGGTCTTGGCGGGAGGAGGAATCTTGATGCTGTCTCGAAGGAGAGCGGCGTAAGGAAGTGAAAAAAATATGAAATAAGACGGTTGTATCTTTTATTCAAAAACAAGATTCTTTTGTCACCTTGAGTCCCCGATCTCGTCGAGGACAGGCTTCATCGAAGGGTCCCTTCCAATGATCCAGCGACATTTTCACTACTTCCTCATCCTCTAATTTAATTAGAGGATCCATAATAGATCCTTTGATCAAGTCAAAGGATGAGGGAAAGATATGAATCCGATATGGCAAGATTTAACCGAAGAAATTGTAGACTAAGGGATTCTTCGGCTCCACTTTGTTCCGCTCAGAATGACAAACGGTTCGCCAAACGAGGATGACGGGGGAAAGTAATATCAAAGATTTCCGAATAAATCGGGAGAACTCTTTAACTTTTAAACTCCTTTACTCTTAAACTACTCTTACGGTGAATTCTCAGGATTAACCGGTGCTTCTTGTTCTTCTGGTCGTTCTGTACGAGCGATAAGTTCATTGTACTTTTCAGCAGCCAAGTTTGTTACGGCAGTCGCAGTTTTTCCTTCGGCCTCTTTTCCTAGATCGTAACTTTTTTTGTAAAATTCTTTTGCTTCGGCAAATTTAGATTGTTCTTCGTAGAGAAGTCCAAGGTTAAGAAATGTTCGAGGATTGAGAGGCTCGAGCTTCTTGGCTTTTGAAAGAGTTTGTTCTGCTTGAACAAATTTTTTGTTCACAACAAGTGCCCATCCATACATGTTCAAAGCAAAGGCGCTGTCTGGATCATCAGCAATAAGCTTCTCTGCAAAGCCGAGAGCAATGTCTGGTTTCTTTAAAATATCTACGGCTGTGTGGATAGCAGAAACAAACTTCTGAGGTTCTGAATCCGTATCGAGTAAATCTTGATAGAGTTCAATAACACGATCGTATTTTTGTTCTGCAGTAAAAAGTTCTACCAGTTTCCAACGGACCTCATCACTAAATTCAAAATCGTGCTCAAGGGATTTTTCAAAAAACAAAATCGCTTCTTCGTCTTCTCCAACTTTGTGTAAAGCAAGGGCCAGGAAATAATGTGTTTGTGGTCGGATAGGATCAAGCTCGTAGGCATGACGAAGGTCTTGGAGGGCGACTTCATGTTCTTCAAGTTGTAGATTTGCAAACCCTCTCACGATCCATGCATCGACATAATCGATATCTTCTTTGATAGCAATTTCAGCAAATTTCTTTGCAAGAATATTTTCGTTGTGTTGTGCGAGTACTTTTCCAATAAGTCCAAAAAGATGTGGATTTTTTCCCTCACTTAAACTTTCGAATTCTCCGTACACATTGTATAAATCTTTCACTTTATCTCCGAAAGAAGTAAGTGCTTGTGCTCGTTTGGTAGGGGAATCAGTCCAATTGTCAGAACGGGCAGGAAGACCTCGTAATTCTTCTAAAATTGCTTTGGCACCTGTGTGATTGTTTTGCAAAGAAAGCAAGACCGCGTGATAGAACTTTAGCTCAGGACTCAGATCTTTGCCTTCTTTTTTAAAGAATTCGAGTGCTTCGGCAAAGTGTTCTTCTGATATAAGTTTCCGACCTTCCAGAACAACGACATCTGGACTGGTTGAAAAATCCTTTTTGAGTTGGGCAATTAAGTTTCCTAATTTATTCGTATCAAGGGTTCGAATATAAATTTCTCCAAGAAGGAGGTAGGGATCAATCACTTTAGGTTTTTCTTGAATAGCAGAGGAAAGTTCTATTGTTGCAAGTGAAAAATACTCATGATCAATGAGTTTTTGTGCTTCTCGTAGTCGGCCTTGATAAGAAGTTTTGCGCTTAATCCCTTCGAGTTTTTTTGTACCAACAGAAGATGATTCATAGGCAAAGAAATGTCCAATGGGTTCAGCAAAAACCCATACGACAGAAGCCAGAATTAAAACGGCGAGTCCACATGAAAGCCACCAAAAAGTTCGTTTTTTCATTTCGAGGGGGATTATAGGGGACGAGAGGCAATTTTCAACTTTATGCTGTTCATAAAAATAAACTACTATTTTGAACTTCGTTCCAATGAGATGATTTTTTGATTTTCGATTTCAGATTTCGGATTTTTAAAATCGACAATCGCCAATCGTAAATCGTAAATCGCTTCATTTTCTCCCATTTTCGGTTGACAATATTTGAAAGTTTGTGAAACTACGCGCGACAAATTTTCACACCCACTCATGAGCGACGATTTTCTAACCCGCATCCAGAAGGCCGAATCAGAAGCGCAACAATTGATTGAAAAAGCGCTTGAAAAAAAGAAAAACGAACTCGGCAAAGAGCAACAAAAACTCACAGAAAATCGAGGAAAAAATTTAGAAAAATCTCGAACAAAAGCCAAAGAGAAATTGGCGGAAAAGCAGAAAGAAATGCGTGGAGTATATGATCAGCTTGTGACAGAAGGGAAAAAAGAAGCACAAGCGCTCGAATCAGACGCAGAAAAGAAGATGAACAAAGTGCAATCAAGTGCATTTTTGTTTTTTACCAACGAACTTATTTAAACCATGGCAAAAGTCGTACTTCAAAAAGTATTAGTGACCGGATTCAGAACACACTACAAGATTTTGATGCAAGAATTGCATCGAAGCGGGCTCTTGGAAATTGTGGACACATCCGACCTCAATACAGGAGAAGTGGAAACAGAAGAACATTTTGGAGTCTATGATTTGGCGCGAATTGATGGTGTTATTAAGTTTCTCAAACCGTACGAGACGATGAAAACACAAGCAGATTCAATGCTCTCTGGCGGAAAGCTTGTTATGAGTGAAGAAGACGCAAAGGCACGAGTGAAAGCATTTAGTGTAAAGTCAGATGAGATTTTTCAAGAAGCAGAAGAAGCGGAAGAAAATTTGGTACGATATAAGAATGAAGTCGTGAAGATTAGAAAGAAACGAGAAGAACTTGAACCATTCAAACTCTTTAAGATGTCTATTGAAGTAGACTATTCTACCGAAACGACAAAATCATGGGTAGGATCGGTTGCCAAGGCACAACAAAAAACACTTATGGAAGAACTTTTGGGAGAATCCAATCTTATTGATATGGATATCTTTGCAGAAGAAAATGGGAAAGTGTACTTCCGTGTGACGGCAGATAATAGTGTTGAATCACTCGTTTCGGAAATTTTGACCAGAATGCGATTCGAAGAATTTGATTTCTCGGTTGAATTTGCTGACGCTTATGGAAAGAAACCACGAGAAGTGTTGTACACATTTGAAAAAGAAGAAAAAGAATTCGTTGAAAAACGAGAGAAGCTTGAAACGAGAGTGAAAGAACTCGCCGAGAATCTTGATGATCTTCGAATCCTTTGTGATTACAACACATGGGGAAAGACAAAGAATGACATTCAACACAAAATGCTCAAGACAAAGAACCTCTTTGCTTTTGAGGCATGGATGCCAAAAAAATCGTTTGATAGTTTTACCGTGTGGCTTCAAAACGCATTTGCAGGAGAAGTTTCTATTGAAAAAATTGAAGCGAAGGAAAATGAAGAAGAACCTGTTTTGGTAAAAAACAGACGAGGAATTGCTTCCTTTGAACCAATTACAGAGATGTTTGCATTGCCAGGAGCGAAGGATATTGATCCAACCGTTTACTTGGCCCCCTTCTTCTTTGTGTTCTTCGGACTTTGTTTATCAGATGTGGGATATGGAATGATTTTGACACTTGTTTCTGCATACTTCCTTCTTCTTGGGAAATTCTCACGAACAGCAAAAGACGGACTCTTTCTGCTTTTCTTGTGTGGAGTAGGGGCAACATTGGGAGGAATATTCCTTGGTGGATACTTTGGAATGACACCAGAACAAGCACCAAGTTTCTTACTCAATCCAGACTTTGTAGCAGGAATAGAAGGAGTGAATCCTTTCCGCGGACAATTCATTGACCCAATGGTAGGACAAGGACCCATTTTATTCCTCGGACTTGCGATGGGACTGGGAATGATCCAGCTTTTGACGGGAGTATTCTTGGACTTCTATAGACAAATGAAAAATGGTGATTACGTGGATGCGATTTGTGATCCATTGGCATGGTTCTTCTTGCTTCTTATGATTGTTTTCTATGTAGCGGCTGATTTTGTTGGCTTCTTGGATAAAGGACTTATGACAACACTCGTTCTTGTTGCCGCCGGTATCCTTGTCCTTACACAAGGACGGAAACAAAAGATTTGGTTGCTTAAACCGTTGTCTGGAATTTTGGGGTTGTACAACATTACCGGATACGTATCTGACTTGCTCAGTTATTCTCGTATTATGGCCTTGGGGCTTGCGACGGGAGTGATTGGATTTGCTATGAATTTGACCGCTGGGATTTTAAGCAGCATGATGCCGCACCCAGCTATTGGAGTTGTTGTAGCGATAATTGTTATCGTTTTTGGCCACTCACTTAACTTTGCCCTTTCTCTTCTTGGAGCTTTTGTTCATTCTGGACGTCTCCAATTTATCGAATTCTTCGGAAAGTTTTACGAAGGAGGTGGGAGGAAGTTCAAACCGTTCGTGCGAGAAAAGAAATATCTTTTCTTCCGAAATT
>CAZDZO010000007.1:0-49405 GCA_964509975.1 uncultured Candidatus Peribacteria bacterium | reverse complement strand
AACCCACGGCCAAAAGCTTAAAAGGCTTCTGCTCTACCACTGAGCTACCAACCCGTCGTTGCCGAAGGCAACGTATATGATTCCGCTTTTTTGAAATAACTTTTTAACCTAGTGACGTGGTGGAGCTACAGGGACTCGAACCCTGAACCCCCTGCTTGCAAAGCAGGTGCTCTAGCCAATTGAGCTATAGCCCCGTAATGTCACAAACCAGGAACAACTTTTCCGATAGTGGCCCCAAAAAGATCTCCCATTCCTCCGGCAATCCATATGAAGGAAAGTATGGTTATCGCGAGTCCAAGCAACTTAATAAAGGTGTACGTTCCTCCGCCACCTATCCATTTTTCCGCGAAAGGAATTTCACCCGTGAAATTCACAATACGATTTGAATAGATGATCATTAAGATGCCGCCCGGAATCAAAAGCCACGCAATCATATGTTAACGAAAAGAACACTAATCGGAGAGATTCTATAAATCAAGACTTTTTTGTCAAAAGGATTTGAAGGAAAGCGCTTTTTCTGGTATAATAGAGGGAATGAAAAAGTTAATTCTCTCAATTCTTTGCGGACTTTGTCTGACGACAGGAGTACTTGGTGCTTCTGCGAAGAATGAAAACATGCTTCCGCTGGAGGGAACGCATTACGACAATGTAATGACAGATGGGAATCTTATTTATGACATCATTAAGGCAGATGACGTCAAAGATAACACTGACAACAGCTTAAGACGTATTTTTAGAGGCTCAGAAGAGGGTGGAAAAGGAATTATTTTTAGAATAAATATGGTTTTGGGAGCTATTGCGATTCTTTTTCTTGTTATTTTGGGACTCAAATTTGTGGTGTCACAAGGGGATGAAGATCATATTACGAAATATAAAACTCAATTTGGATATGTAATCATGGGACTGATTATTATTTCAGTTGCCGAATTTGTAGCTTTTAGTTTTATAGATCCCGCAGGAACGAAAGATATTTTTAGTAACCAAAGTCTTACAAATAATTTTTATGACAAAATAAATCAAATTAAACTTTTTATTGAGATTGCTGTTGTGGGAATTGTGCTCATAAAAATGCTTATGTCGGGATATGATCTCATAGTGCGAAGTGAGCAAGATGAGGCCATTTCTAAAGAAAAGACTTTTTTCCGTTCATTTCTTTTTGGAACAATTTTGATTTTGTTGGCAGAAGTAATTGCGCGAATTTTGAGCGGAAGTAAAACAAAGATGGGAGAGAGTACAATCGATTTAGCAACCGTTGGGAAGCACGTTGAAGCAGGGGCGAAAACAGGAATCAATGAAGTAACGGGATTGATTAACTTCACGCTCTCTTTTGTGGCTGTTATGTCGGTTATTATGTTGATCCTGGCAAGTATTTATTACGTGTTGAGTTTCGGAGATTCAGACCAAATGGGACGTGCGAAACGAATAGTTATCTCTTGTGCCGTTGGTGCTATTATATGTGTGTCCGCCTTTACGATTGTTCGCTTTGCTATCGGATGAAAAAATTTCTTTTAACCAGTCTCTTCGTTTTTGCTTTTCTCTTCACGGGAGGGCATCTTGTGTATGCACAAACAACAGCAGATGTATTTAAAGAAGATGGACTTCTTTTAGAGGGAACTGAGTTTGTAAAAGACTACACATCAAATACGGGTATTGATCAGGTTAACGAGCGAGACACTTCTCAAATGAGTAATCAAGGGGCTAAATATTTTAGTAATACCGTGTCCATTGTTATTCAATATATCAAGAAAATCCTTGTTCCTATTACCATACTTTTTATAGTATGGGCGGGACTTACACTCATTCTTTCCTCTGGACAAGAAGAAGAGTTTGATCGACGTAAACGCATGGTCTACGCGGCCTTTTTTGGGTGGCTTATTTTACTGACTGCTATTGTTCTCGTAGATAACATATTCTTCGGAGTTAAAGGAGATCTCTTCAGAGAAACAGATAACGGCAATGTCGAAACCTTCGCTTCTCGCGCTGTTACAGAATTACAAGGACTCTTCAAATATTTGATTACCTTCGCGGTGGCGGTGGGAGTTGCCTTTGTTGTTTTTTCTGCCCTTAAACTCATCTTGGCAGGAGGGGAAGAAGAAGCGCAAATTGGAAATATGAAAAAACGGATTGTGTACACGACAGGTGGAATGGTGCTTTTGGTTTCCGCTGAAAAATTGGTATCTTTCTTTACAACGAAAACGCAAGGAGGTTTAGCATCGAAACTTTCAACGCCAGATATTCCCGATATGATTCGACTCATTGTTGACTGGGGGAATTTTTTCCTTGGTCTTATCGGAACGATTTCAGTCATGATGTTGGTCTGGGGAGGAATCAGATTGGTAGCGAATTTCGGGGTTGATGAACAAGCGATTCAAAATGCAAAGAAAACGCTCATGGCAGCAGCGATTGGACTTATCCTTGCTTTCTCTGCGTGGACAATTATGTACTTCTTGCTTGTGCACGATGGCAGTATTTGGGCAGATTTGGCGAAGGTATTCTAATACATCCTTGTTTAGGAGCCTTGAAGCGCTATTGCTCTTTTTTTCGTTTTGAGTACAAGTTTGATGAAAATGAATAACAAACAAAAATTCTCAAAAGCATTGCTAGACTGGTACAAAGAGTGCGGTCGTACTTTGCCATGGAGAAAGACAACAGATCCCTATGCTATTTGGATTTCAGAAATCATGCTCCAGCAAACTCAAGTGCCTCGTGTGGAGAAAGATTTTTATAATCAATTTTTACAAAAGTTTCCGACACTTCAGGATCTTGCTAAGGCGAATTGGGAAGAGGTGTATCCTGTGTGGAAAGGGTTGGGATATTACGCACGAGGGAAGAATGTTCTCAAGTCAGCCAAACGAATAGTGAAAGACTTTAATGGCGCATTGCCACATAACAAAGCGCAATTGGAATCACTTCCGGGAATTGGAGAATACACCGCTAGTGCGATTCTTGCTTTCGCGTGGGATGAACAGCTTCCGGCGATTGATACCAATATTTCCAAAATTATTTCTATCCTCTGGCCAAATGAAAACATTGAAACGGTGGCACAGGAACTGATTTCTTACACGAACGGAGGACGAGACTGGAACAATGCCATGATGGATCTTGCCACGAAACTTAAAGTAGGAGACAACATTGAGCGACCATTGAATGAATTTTTCTCTATTGAAACGCGAGATAAATTCCTCCCAGAACACAAAGGCCCTCATGTTTTAAAACGGAAAAAGTTTCGAATAGAAGTTGGTGCCGCATGCATTTATCAAGATGGGAAATACCTGATTCAGACGCGTCCAGAAGGGAAAAGTTTTGTGGGGAAATGGGAATTCCCTGGTGGAAAGCGAGAAAAAGGGGAGACCTTTCGCACCTGTGTGAAACGAGAAATAATGGAAGAACTCGATATTGAAGTGTCTGTTCGTCCTCATTTTTATGAAATTATTTTGCCATTTAATAAAGTTGAACTCCTCCTTAGATTCCATCGCTGTCAGATACAAAAAGGCGAACCAAACCCGCTCGAAGGGCAAAAAATAGACTGGGTAGCGCCCAAGGATTTCGATAAAGTTGAATTTCTCGATACCAATAGTAGAGCGTTGGAGAAACTTAAAAAGATGAGAGTGTAATGCAATTTTCAATTTTTATTCCCCCTCATTCCCGTGGACACGGGAACCCAGTCGATAAAAGATTCCTTTATTTCATCGTGATGAACAATGCTATGTTGCCAATAAAAAAATGAACAGCCGAAAATCTAGTCTCTGACGAATCTTTCTCAATAAAATAAATTTAATTACGTAATCGATTACGTAATTAACGATGAGTTCTCTTCGATAGAAAGAAGAGATTTGAATTTCTTTTCAACTCCGAGGTTGAGACATTACATTCATTAAGACTCTTTAACTTTTAAACTGGATTGCCAGTTTGCGAGCAATCCCCCTTTGGGCTAAAATTATAAACGATGGCTAAACGAAGAAAATCACCGAGCGTAAGAATTCCAGCTTCAGTTCTCAAGCGAGAAGCGGAAAAAATGGCACGAAAAATGCGAGTCGCAGAAGCGAAGAAAGACAAACGACAAGAAATGCGCGCAAAAGCAAAGGTAAGAGCCACCAAGAAAGTGGCGAAACAAAAGGTGCAAACAGAACAATGGGAGACTTTTTTGTCCGACTCAGTAAAACGAGAAATCGTTGGAGGCGTGTGGATTGTTTGTGCGGTCCTCCTTTTGGTTCTTTTTTGGGGAAAAACAGAATTCTCCATGGCAACACTCGTTTTCTTTAAAACAATCTTTGGAGTTGGGGCATGGATTGTGCCATTGGGGATGATTGGATTGGGGGTGTTTTTATTCACAAATAAAGAAACCCTGTTTCCCCCTGCAAGAGTTTTTGCCCTTCTTCTTTTCTTTGCTGCGGTGCTCGGGCTTATTAACTTACTTGTTTTACATGCCGATTCATTGGCATTGTCAGGGAGTTATGGAGGAGCTGTTGGATTTGCGATTGATTTTTTCCCCCGTGAATTCTTGGGAACAATTCCAACACTCATTATATTGCTCGGAATTATTTGGGTGTCAGGCGTGCTGGGATTTGGGATTCGGGTTTCAGAGCTTTTGAAAGGGAAACACTTGAAACAAATCGATATCGAAAAAGCGAGTCGCGTTATTGAAACGAAATCTTCAAAAACTTCTAAAGAAGAAAAAGAAGACAAGAAATCTGGACGATTTAAAAATGAACTCGAAATTATCGATTCTACGACCAATGGTAAAAATGGAAAGGCCGCGGTAAACCTTGAAAAACCAGATGAACTTACAGCGGCGAAAGATCGTGATCTTGGGGGACAATGGGAGCCACCGAATGTCGATCTTTTGAAAGATACGACGTCTACAATCGTTGTCGACGAAACAGACCTGAGGAGAAAAGCAGATATCATTCGTGAGAAACTCGAACAATTTGGAATAGAGGTAACGATGAAATCTGTGCATGTAGGACCGACTGTGACGCAGTTCACATTGGAACCTGCGGCTGGTGTGAAGTTGACGAAAATCACAGCTCTCAAGCGTGATTTGGCTTTGGCATTAGCGGCTGAGAACCTCCGGATTGAAGCACCTATACAAGGGAAGGCTTTGGTGGGGATAGAGATTCCAAATAAAGAACGATCGGTTGTTGGAATGCGAGAAATCTTGGAATCAGAAGCTTGGGAGAAGGAGAAATCCGATCTTAAATTGGCTTTTGGTCGAGATGTGGCCGGAAAACCGATTGTAGCAAATTTAGCAAAAATGCCCCACCTAATGATTGCGGGAAAAACAGGATCTGGAAAATCTGTAGCAATGAATGCTTTTCTTTGTTCTCTTCTTTGGCAGAATTCTCCAGAGCAATTGAAACTCATTTTGGTTGATCCAAAACGTGTAGAATTAACGCTGTACAATCACCTTCCTCACCTTCTCACCCCAGTAATTGTGGAGCCCGAGAAATGTGTCAGCGCGTTAGCGTGGGCCGTGGCAGAGATGAACCGTCGATACAAAATGTTCTCGGAAGCTCGATGTCGAGATATCACCGAATACAATGAGAAGGCGGAGAAGAAAGAACCTTTTATTGTTATCGTTATCGATGAACTTGCTGACCTCATGATGGTCGCTGGAAAGGACGTAGAAGCCGCGATTTGTAGAATTGCACAAATGGCTCGAGCGGTTGGAATGCATCTTATTATCGCAACACAGAGACCGTCTGTGGATGTGGTAACGGGACTTATTAAGGCCAACCTTGCATCGCGTATCGGATTTAAGGTTTCCTCTGGAATTGATTCGAGAACTATCTTAGATGGTGTGGGGGCGGAAGATTTACTCGGGTTTGGAGATATGCTGAGCCTAGATGGAAACACTGGGGCTATTACACGAATTCAGGGAATCTTTATTTCAAATGAAGAAGTGGAGCGCATTACGAATCACATTAAACTTCAATTTCCAGAGATGGTGGCGAACGATGAGATCACGTCTCAATCCATCGAAGGAATGGCGAAGGGAGGGGTCCTTACGGCCGGAACAAAGGTTGAGGGGGGTGATGTTGATAAAATTTATGAAGACGCGGTAGACGTTGTCACCGAGACGGGAAAAGCCTCTGCAAGTTTCTTGCAACGAAGAATGGAAATTGGATACGCACGTGCAGCAAGATTGTTAGATCAAATGGAAGCCCGTGGAGTTATTGGACCTTCTAAGGGAGCAAAAGCACGAGAGGTGTATGGGAGGAAGGAGTGAATAAATCTCTCCGCCCCGTCATTCCGGCTTGGCCGGAATCGTGTCCGTTTACTTCATGTTCTCTGAGCGTAGCGAACAACTCACATTAGTGCGCCGCTAAGCGGGGGGAATAGAGGAATCCCTTCAAGTACTCTTATTTGCGTTAATAAATAACAAAATATATGAATCCTGTGTGAAAGATATTTATTAAAATACTCACAGACTAAGGGATCCCTCCGCTACGATCGGGATGACAAGGAATGGGATTTTTATATTTTACATTTAACTTTTAAAGTCGTTCATCATTGTGTTTATGGCTTATTTATGGTATAATATTGAGATGGATAAGACTTTTGATATCCTTACTTGCGGATCTATCACACTGGACACTTTTGTTGAACCAGCAGAGATGGATATTGTGCAACAAAAAGGAGGAAAAGAAGATGTTATGGCTTTTGAAATCGGACAAAAAATTCGTATGAAAACTATTGCTCGTCACGTAGGAGGAGGAGCGGCCAATACAGCCGTTGGGTTTTCAAAGATGGGATTTAAGACGGTTTGTCTTGGGACAATTGGAAATGATGATCATGGAGAGTTCATTCAACATCAATTAAAAACGGTAAAAGTGGAAACGAAGTTTCTCAATATACAGAAAGATGCACCATCAAGTGCTTCTATTATTTTTATGACTCCCGATGGTCGACGAACTGTTTTTAGTGAACGCACAACGCACGGGAAATTTGATCATTTTCCTCATCAAGTTCCTCACACAAAGGCGCTTTATATGGGACACCTTGATGAAGTTGAAATGAAAATATTTGATCATCTCCAAGCCTGGAAAGATGAAAATCCTGACAGTGTAATTGCCTGGAATCCGGGAAAAACTCAGTTTTCATTAGGACTGAAACATTTTGCAAACATATTGCATTTGATTGATGTCCTCATCTTAAATGTCGAAGAAGCAGAACTCTTTACCGGAAAGAAATCTACTCAAGTAGATATAAACACTCTCGGAACAAAACCACTGCTTCCGACGAAAAACACGCACGTTGCTGATGTGAGCGTTCAGGCGCAAATGTTTTTGGAAGCCGGCGTGAAAAAAGTATTTATTACAGATGGGATTGGCGGATCACAGTATTTTGGAATCAATGGAGAACATCTCTATTCACCCGCTTATGAAGACATGCCTTCGGTCAGTACACTTGGCGCTGGGGACAGTTTCTCGGTGGGAGTGATGTCAGCATTTCTCAAAGGTTATCCTTCTACAACCCAGCTTCTCTGGGGAAGTGCAAATGCAGGATCAGTGGTGCAAGTCTTTGGGGCACAAGAAGGGCAATTGACACTGGAAGAGATTGAAAAATTTGCCCACTAAAAAACCCCCGCAAAGCGAGGGCTTTTATATTCATTGTAAGAACTCCTTTGAACTAAACGTTTGCAGGAGATATTTCGCTTCCCGAAGCAAGCAATGTATTTACCAATGCGTATGAAATCAGAATTACCACGATTCCAATAGCAGCATAGAGAAGAATCTTTTTTCCTTTTTCTGCTCCACTGTCATCCCCTCCTGATGTGATGTAAAGAAACCCTCCGTAAATTACCATGATGGTTGCTACCAATCCAAGGAAGTAGAGGAAGTAGTTAATAATCATCGTCAATGCTGAACGGAAAGATCCGTCATATCGTGTTGTTGCATCGCTCAGTGTGTCTGGACGATCAAGAACATCAATCAATCCTCCTTGCGATTGAGCAAATCCAATACCGGCAGTAAGACCGAGAGCTAAGAGAATTCCGAGAACGGGAGCGACGAATTTTTTCATTCTTTTTGATTTAGGGGGATGAAGAGGTTGTTTTTACTACGGTCGAGTATAGATCAAGCCAGAATAAAAACAAAGTTTTAAAAACGTTTTCTAGATTTTCCACCAAAGATTTTCTTTTTGCAAACTTTTTTTGAAGTTTTTCTCCTTTCCCTTCTTTTTATTGGAAGGTATTTGGGTCTTCTCGATATCCTGCTTCGAGTATTGTATTCACGAGTGCGTATGCAATAAGCACCACGATAAGTCCGATAGCTGCATACATAAGAATCTTTTTTCCTTTTTCTGCTCCACTGTCATCTCCTCCAGATGTGATATAAAGGAATCCTCCGTAAATCACCATAATAGTTGCAATAAGTCCCAATAAAAAGAGTACATAATTTACAATCTGTGTAAGAGCCGATCGAAAAGATCCTCCGAATCGTCCTGTAGCATTCAGTATATTCCCTGGCATATCACCTTCCGTAATAAGTCCACCTTGTACCTGTGCGAACCCAACATCAACGGTTAATCCAGCAGAAAGTCCGAGTGCAAATAAAATTCCGAGAACAGGAGCGACGAATTTTTTCATAAGAGGAAAGAATACAAAAAGTATGACTTCTTCAATTTTCAAACAAAAAGTTTGTTTTGGCAAATTTTTTTTTGTTTTCTTTTTATTATGGTGTGGGCGGGGGAGTTCCACCCCCCCCTCCTCCTCCGGCTTCAAATGTTTGTGGTGCTTCTATGCTTCCTGCTTCGAGCAATGTATTCACCAGTGCATAAGAGATCAGTATTACAATTATTCCAATGGCAGCGTACATAAGAATCTTCTTTCCCTTTTCTGCTCCAGCATCGTCTCCGCCTGAAGTGATATAGAGCAGTCCGCCATAAATCACCATGATTACGGCAATTAAACCGAGAAGGAAAAGAAAATAATTCACAATTGTAGTGAGTGCTGTTCGAAAAGATCCTTTGTAATTTCCGGTTGCTTCTATCAAATTCGCTGGCATATCTCCTTCGCTAATCATTTGTGCACTTCCAACTTCGACCATAAGGCCAGACGCAAGACCAAATGCAAACAGGATTCCGAAGAAGGGAGCAATAAATCTTTTCATAGAAAAAGTATTATGTTTTTTAGATTTTCAAATAAAAATGTTCTTTTGGCAATTTTTTTCTGTGTTTTTTTGTTATACTTCGCTCGATGGATTTTTCGTTTCTTTTGGAAAAAACTATTCGCACCACGCGCCCACATTTAGCAAAACTCGCTAAAATGGAGGTTTTTACCGTAAAAGATTTGTTGGAATTTTTCCCCAGAGCTGTGGAATCGGCAGAAATTACCTCAAATTTTCAAAATATTCAGCTGGGTATAAAAAACACGGTGTCGGGAGCACTGACCGATGTTCGAAGCGAAAAGACGGCCAAGGGAAGAAAGATTGCAAAAGCAGCACTTGTTCTCGATGACAACTCGGTTATTGATGTAATCTGGTTTCAGGTTCCTTATATTTTACGCAACATAAAAGACGAATCGCGTGTATTTCTCGTCGGAAAAATTGATCGGAGTTATGGAAAAATTCAAATTCTTAATCCAGAAGTGCACGCCAATAAGAATGTTCACGTGGGAGGTGTTCGCGCTATTTACCCTGAATCACCGCCCATTACCAGTAAATGGTTACGAGAAAAAATGGCAGGACTTTTGATTTTTGCCAAAGAATTTCCAGAAATTCTGCCATCGAAAATTTTAAAAGAGGAGGATTTCCTCGGGAAAGTTGATTCCGTCAAAGTCATTCACGCCCCCAAAAGTGTAGAACTCTGGCAACAGGCACGAGAAAGACTGGGATTTGAAGAAGTTTTTGAAATCCAAACACGGGTATTGCAAGAAAAATTCCTCAGAGAAAAAGAAGCAATTAATCCTTACCAAGTTATGCTTGATGCCGAACAGGTAAAAGAAGATTTAAAACGAGCCTCATTTGAACTCACCACGGCACAAAAGAAATGTTTGTTTCAAATATTTAAAGATTTTGAGCGTGATCGACCGGCGCATAGACTTATGCAGGGAGATGTGGGATCTGGAAAAACAATTGTCGCTTTTCTCGCGAGTTTGCCTATTTTGAGAATGGGCGCACAGGTGGCGTTCTTGGCGCCGACGGAAATTTTGGCAAAACAGCATTTCGCGAATGCCCTGAAATTTTTCGGATCGGAGTTTCAGATCGAACTTTTGACGGGATCGGTTACCGCCGCAAATAAGAAGAAGATAAAAGCAAAACTCGAAAACGGCGATATCAAAGTCATCATCGGTACGCACGCGATTTTGACCGAAGATTCGAAGTTTAAAAATTTGGGATTTGCTGTCATCGATGAACAGCATCGATTCGGTGTAGTTCAGCGATCAATTTTGGCTCAGAATCACACGCACGTACTGGCGATGACCGCGACTCCGATCCCGAGAACACTGGCCTTAACCATTTACGGAGATCAGGATTTGTCGGTCATTGATGAGATGCCACCCGGACGAAAACCAATTATTACCAAAGTCATTGCCGATGAACGAACCATTACAAAATGCAATTACTTCATCGATGATCAGATTGAAAAAAAGAGACAGATATTTTGGGTGTGTCCGTTAATTGATGAGTCCGACAAGATTGAAGCGAAAAACGTGAAGGAGGAATTTGATCGCATTGCGAATGAAGTGTTTCCAAAGCGACGGGTAGAATTTCTCCATGGAAAAATGAAACCGAAAGAAAAAGATGGTGTGATGCGACGGTTTAAGGACAAGGAATTTGATATTCTTGTTTCAACCAGTGTGATTGAAGTGGGGGTGGATATTCCGGATGCGACGGTGATGGTGATTGAGAATTCTGAACGATTTGGATTGGCACAACTGCATCAATTTCGGGGAAGAATCGGAAGGAACGATATGCAATCGTATTGTTTCCTTATGGTTGGAAAAAAAAATGATGCGCAAAAAGAGCGTTTAAAAGCTATGGAGAAGTCCACCAATGGGTTGTATTTATCGGAAATTGATTTAAAGCTCCGAGGCATGGGAGAGATTTACGGGCTTCGTCAGGCGGGGTTGCCAGACATGAAGTGTGCTGATCTCACGAATTTGGAATTGCTTCAAAAGGCGCGCGATTGGGCGATTTCTATTTTGAAAGAAGACATTACCTTGAAAAAATATCCGACATTAAAACAGAAAGTGGAAGAAGGCGATGTGTATTTCTAAAAAAGTTTAAGAGTTAAAAAATAATGCCTTTTTCGTCATTCGTAATTATTTTTATAGAAGTATTGAAAAAGCAACACAAAGATAATTCGCTACACTCAGGTTGAACAAGGTTTCTTAACAATATCCCCGCCAAGTAGGGATGATGGGAGAGGAAAAGCTTTATTTTTCTTCAACAAGATTCTCTTCAGGTCCTTGAGTAATCGAAAGATCTTCTAATTCACCGAGTTTTTGTGTCCGAGCGAGTTGTGGATTGTACACTTGGTAAAAAAGCTCAATAATTTCCTCGGTTTTGAGAGGCTCAACTTTGAGTCCACAGTTTCCAATAGCCGTTAAAACTACTTCTAATCGATCATCCAATTGTTTCTTGAGTTGTTTAAATTCTCCCCGTCGTTTGAGAATATTCAGTACGGTGTCATCTGGATTGACGTACGAAAGAAATTTAGAGACCAGCGTTTTCTTTTCCGCCCGAGGAGGGTTGACAGGAACCACGATAAAGAATCGTTTTTCCATAATGTCAGAGTATTCCACCAATTTTTGGATATACTCAATGTATTCCGCCATTTGATCCTTGAGAAGTTGGTTTTCCAGCTTTTTCATTCGCGATTTCATATCGGCGAGATAGGTATCAATATCGAGTTTTCGTGATCGCACCAAAAGTTGTACTGGAAAAGATAAGGCATTGAGAAACTGTTGGTAGGATCCGATGATTGCATTTTGTTCTTCCTCGGATTTCAGGTTGAAATTAATAGAAGAAACTTCAAGTACTGAGCGGAGTCCACCATCCTTGAGGATGAGCGTATTGTCTCGTACTCCAGCAAACTGCAAGTAACGCTGAGTTGATAATGCTTTGTTCTGCATTAATTTTTGCTTTATTGCTTCTTTGCTTGGTTTTTTGGTTCCAAATAAGTTCATATTTGTTGGGGTTTAGATTTGGCGGTTTCAGATTTTTGTCCATCTAAAAATTTCGCAAGATCTCTGGCTTTTTGTTTACTAAAGACTTTTGTTTCTGGTATATCTTCTTTCTTTTTGTTCGTAGCAGAAATCCGAGTTGTGAGGGAAACAAAAGGTTCCCCGCCTTGTTGTACCCAGTATCGTTTTGGTAGTCGAAAAAAGAAATGTTCGATCAAAAGGAAAATAAATTGTACCAACGGAATACCTTTTATTTTAACAAAAGCAAAAATGGCAGAGATAGCAGCCGGAGTCCAAATAAGAATATGCGCAATAGTATCGAGATCGTATTTCTTCTCCATATTCTTGAAGATGACATACGAGATCCCAAATCCCACTAAGAGTATGATCAGCTGTCGGAGCGTAATAAACCACAAAATCTGGTCTTCTCTCTGCACGTTCTGAGGAACTTTGTAACGCATCTAGGAATTATACCACAGATAAAACGAAAAAACAAGTCCCACAAAGGGGATTATCCATTTTCGATTGCCGATCCCCGTCTTCACGAGGACATGTTTTCGATTTTCGATTTTTAACTCTTAAAAAAATATGTTCCTCATCCCCAACTTGATTGGGGACCCAGTCTTTTAAAAATCTCCTTATTATTTAAAGGAATAACATGATTGACTGGGTTCCCGCCTTCGCGGGAATGAGGAGAAAATTTGTCATCTTCCCAAAAAAACTGATAATGTCCTCGATGCAAGACGAAAACAAACTCGTTACCGAACGGAAGGGGAAAATCGCTGAGTGGAAAAAACTTGGATTTGCGGGATATGCGGGAAAATTTGATCGAACCCATACAAGTGAAGAAGCAAGAGTGTACTGCGATAAAAAGAAACTGCGTGATGCGGATAAAATTATGGTGGCTCCCAAGAAGGACATCAAGATGTGTGGGCGTATTATGAATTTTCGGGAAATGGGAAAACTTGCTTTTCTTCGGATACTCGATAATGACGGAGATTTTCAGATTTGTTTGACCAAAAATGTTCTCGGAGATAATTTTAAAATTTTCCAAAAGATTCTCGATTTAGGGGATTTTGTTGGGTTTAGCGGGGAATTTTTTATCACCAAGCACGGAGAACCAACGCTTTTGGTTGCAGAAGTAACTCCTTTAGCAAAGACATTGCGACCACTACCTGAGAAATGGGCTGGTTTATCCGATCGAGAATCTTGTTACAGGCAGAGGTATCTTGATATGTTGACTAATAAAGAAACCGCAGAAAGGTTTCGCATTCGGTCACAGGTAGTGCGAGAAATTCGGAATTTCTTGGAAGGGAAAAAATTTATAGAAGTTGAAACACGAATACTTCAGACACAGGCTGGCGGGGCGATGGCGAAAGTTTTTGAAACCCATCACAACGCACTTGATCATGAATTTGTGCTTCGTATTGCATTAGAACTCGATCACAAAATGCTCCTCGCAGGAGGTATGGAGCGCGTGTATGAAATTGGGAAATGTTTCCGAAACGAAGGGATGGATCCGTCTCATTTGCAAGAATTCACAATGCTGGAATGGTATGCAGCATATGCGGATTTGTCACAGAATATGAGCTGGACAGAAGAGATGCTTCGGGAGGTGCTTTTGAAAGTTATGGGAAAAACCAAGGTGGATATTCTTAATGCTGAGGAAAAACTCACGCCTGTGGACTTTGGAAAGAAATGGAAACGAGTCAAATTTGCTGACCTTTTAAAGGAATATGCCAAAGTTGATATGGCAAAAATCACCCGTGAAGAAGCGGAAAAAGTGGCTGTTACAAAGTGGGGACTTGATAAAAAAGAAGCCAAGAAAATGAGTCGAGGGAGCTTGTTGGACCACATTTACAAAAAATCAGCTCGTCCTCATTTAATTCAACCAACATTCGTTATGGATTATCCAAGCGAACTCAAACCTCTCGCTCGACCAAAGGGAGACGGGAGTGCGGATTGTTATCAATTGCTTGTGGCGGGATGGGAGATTGTAAATTCGTATGGAGAGTTGATCGATCCGCAAATGCAACGAAAACTTCTCGAAGATCAGGCCAAAGCCAAAGCAGCAGGGGATGAAGAAGCGATGGATATGGATGAAGAGTTTATTACTGCAATGGAACATGGATTTCCACCGATGACTGGATTTGGAATGGGAATTGATCGATTTGTAGCGCTTATTACGCAGCAGCCAAATTTGAGAGATGTCGTTCTTTTTCCGTTGATGCGACCGGAGAAATAAATCCCCTTTCCTTGTCATGCTGAACTTGTTTCAGTACCAAAAGAAGAAGCTCAGATTTTTTATGAGTAACTCACTAACACGAGTGCCCCGTTAACGCTTTTTTATTCCAGCAAATTTTCATCGCCTGATCTCGGATCAAGTCCGGGGTGACAAAGAGTGTACAAAAAAAACCAATCCCGCTTAGCGGGACTAGTCTTTTATTTTCAGAAGTAAAAAGATTCTTACTCTGCGATTTCTTCCTCCATCATCTCTTCTTCCATCATTCCTTCTTCCACTATCGCTTCTTCTATAACTTCCTCCACTACGGCAGGAGCTACTTCTTCTACTACGATTTCTTCTACTACAATTTCTTCTACTACAATTTCTTCAGTTTCTACTGCTGGAACTTCTTCAGTTTCAGTTTCTGTAGCAACTGGTGTAGTACAGGCCATAAGGGCAAAACTTAAAGCCAAAACGAGTAATTTTTTCATGAGTAAGAAAAATTTAAAAAATAAAAAAATGTACGACTGGGATTGTAATCCTGACCTTTGCCTATTGTCAAGGACATTTCGATGAGTTGAATATTTGGAATACGTATCTCAAATTACACAGGATACGTATTCCAATCGGTCTCCATTCTCTAAAATCGCTTGTTTATGCGAAAAAGCTTGACTTTTTTGTGAATACGAGTAAGAATAAATGTGTTTCATTAAATTATTTGATATTTTTGTCAAATTATGAAAAAAAGTGCAGAACAATCAGGATCTGGTTCGGGAATGTTGAGAAAAGGAATGTTTATTCTTTCGGCTTCTCTTGTCTTGACGACAAACATTGTAAAAGCGGAGGTCATGAAGATTGTTGGGAAAGATAAAAAACTAGAAGACAAAGTGCTCGTTATTGGTGCGCCGACACAAGTGTCTGCAGATAATACGATAGATTTTCCTGTGGAACAACTTGCGCCAAGAGAAGTGCAAGGGGTTCTCGAAGAAGAGGGTGTTTCCGATGACAATGGGGAAGATGAAAAACTTGATGGAGACCCCCCTCTCAAAGGATCAGAAAGCGTCACTGAAGACGATCACACAATCCAATATGTCTTTGTTCCTGCCGAGCAAAATTACTCAGGGTTAACGGAAGCGAACCGAGAAGCGATTCTCACCCCACAAGTACACTTCATTATTCCGGTCTTTACGAAACACGCCGCGGAAGATGTGGAGACAGAATATGGGGGATGGACAGAGCGTTGTGAAGAATTCCCGACCAAGGGAGCAGAACGAACAATGGCAATGTATACCAACTCAGGAGCCGATGTGCAGATTTGCATTGTGCCCGACACATTAAATGTTCCCGAAAACATCATCCCTGATCCAGAAGGAGGAACACTTGAAGAAGTGCAAGAAGCTATGAATGCCCAAATGGCAAATCCAGAGAGTTATATGTATCAAGAATTCGACAAGATTGCGGACACCTTCAATATCCCCCGAGAACAACTTTATTATGTGCTCTATGCTCGTAATAGTTCTAATGGGGCTGGGGCACTCACAAATTATGGAGAGAAGGGGTTTATTATGATGGGAGACCAATCTTTTAGATATCTCACCACTGTCTACCAACCTTATGCTGACGAAAAAGAGGGAAGTCCGAATATCTATACTCACGAGATGGTCAAAGATATTTTGAGAGTTTGTGATCCTTCCGGAACGACAGTTCCCAATATTAAAGGATCGGACTATGAACCCACCGCGAATCAGGATTTCCGATTCGACGAAGGATATATTAAACAAATTACTTCTGTGGCCACGCCCTCTGCAATGGTTAACACTTCAACCAGAACAATTCCCGTTGTCTCACAAGCGGGACGAAGAGTGCTTATCACCAATCTCGACACAGGACTCGAAGAAGAAGTGCCATTGGACGTGGATGATGATAGTGATCCAACCAATGATCCGGATGCTTTTCATCATATCGAATGGGAAGAAAAATTTAATGAGTACTATACTCCGCGTGGAGTTTCAGTGAATGATACGCTTTTCTCAGAACACGATTACGAAGGGTTTGTGGATGTTCTTTTGAACGATGATCCAGATATGCAACGGTTAGAATTTTATGGTCCACCAAATTTACCAGCAGGAGTTACGGTGGGGATTGATCGAGGATCGGGACCGGATGGACGCGATCAGTTTTATGTTGTAATAGATGAACAAGAAGAGAATGACAATTTTGAGTTTTCGTATGTGGCGTATTCTGCCGATGGAGGGAAGATGATTCAGCCAACAAAATTTGTTTATAAGCGCGATACGACAACAAGTGTCCAAGATCCAGAAATGATTTCAGAAGACCTTCTTGTCTACCCCAATCCAACCAATGGAGCGGTTACCCTTGATGGGATCAAGAATCCCAAATACGAAGCGGTGCGAATTCGATGTTTTAATCAAACGGGACAACTGGTGGAAGATCGAATTATGGGAAATGAATCTGGGCCATATTCAATTGACCTTCAGGAACAAGCTCCTGGAATTTATTTCACCAAAGTTTTTGTGGGCAACAAATGTGTAGGCGTCAAAAAGATTGTGCGGCAATAAGGGGGTCTTATTTTGCCCCCCTAAATCCTCCTTATCAGGGGGACTTATTTTGCGTTCGAATTTATTTCAGTATTTCCCCCTTTCTTGTCATTCCGACCGAAGCGGAGGAATCCCTTCAGACACTCTTGCTTGAGTTAAAGAATTTCAAAAAATATAAATCATCTATGAAGTATATTTATTTACATACTTGCAGGCTAAGGGATCCCTCGACTACGCTCGGGATGACAGGAAGAGATATTTGGCGTAATCCTAAGCAATCCAGAATGATAACTTGAATTCATATTTTTTAAACAAAATCCCCAGAACCCTCATTTTCATGAGAGCAGACTTGTTTGGGGATTTAAATAGTTCTTTTTGGGATCCTCTACTAGTTCGATCCTCCCCCTCCACCACCATCTTTTAAACATCGAACAGAAAGTTTGAGATAATCATTTGGTTCTCCGGTGTCACGTTTTAATCGGCGGATTTGATCATTAGCTCCACTTGGGTAGGAGTAATTCGTTATTTGTCTATCATAGTAACAGATAATATCCTTTGGATTTCCTCCTGCATAACTTGCACAAAAAGCGCCGGTTCCCGACAGCGTACTCGTCCAGAAGTGATGATCAGGAATTCCATCTCGGTTTCCATCTACATTAAAATGACCTGGCATACTAGAATCAAATTCTGTTTCCAGTTCATTTCCTTCTCCTCCACGCCAATCAAGTGCATCTAGATGTGAAGAGGCCATTCCAAGCTGGCTTTCTAATGTTTTCCATTCAGAATCCGTTGCCAAATGCCAACCAGAAGGACATACCTTGAGGGAAGCATCAAGTGTGTAGAAATAATCCCCACCATCCGTTCGATATTCTCCACTGACTCCTGAAGTCAGGGCATTTCCATTCTCGTCTTCATCGGTCGCTAAATCTTCTTTCATCCAACACTGTGTCCCAATCATATTTGTAGCATAGCTATTGCCTTCTTGGTCATACATCTCGTCATCTCCACAGGAGAAGGAGTCACAGATTCCATTTGTACAACCATATTGGCATTCGGCATATTGATCTTCTCTGTCATCACAGGAGTTATACCACCAAGAGTTTTCGCTATAACAGTCTTTGTGATCATGAGTGGTACAAACACAACTATTGGAATTTGCCTCCCATGTTCCGGCATTACACGCATATTCACAGGCTCCTGTAGTTGTGGAATCACAACTTCCAGCGGTTCCTCCGCTCGAGGTTTCGGGTAAATCACAATGATCCATGGTTGTTGCCGAACAAACAGAGGCAACACAGACGCCATTTCCATCACATTCTCCAGAGGACCCACTTCCAGTAGTACAGGCGGTTCCTACTGAATAATTGTCCCAGTAGCTGACAGGGAGGTCGCTACAAGAATACGGATACACGGTTGTGGCATCTCGACATTCTTCGAAACACTCATTTTCATTCCATGTGGAGGTACAGACTCCATCGTTACATACCATTGGGGCGCCTCCCCCAGTGGTCCCACAGGATGTTCCATCTACCGCCACACATCCTTGTGTCTCATCCGGCTTAGTCTCTGTACAGTTGCTATCGTCAACAGTATTTCCGGATGCCGTTTCTTTACACAGAACGGTTCTTGTCTCGGTTCCATTACAAGTGTTATCGAGTGGATTCGGAAGTGAGCATGTTCCCCAATCTCCCGTATTCCAATAATAGGTTGTTGCGGTTATACATTCATTATTAGAGCAGATTTCACCGGCATCACAGGCATCAATTTCTGTGCTATTTCCTTCACAATTTGCTCCTCCACAGGCTGGAGAAGGATTTGTACAAGATCGACTTCTCACGAGTGCAGTCGAAGGATTCCAAGAACTACAGGTCCAGGCACTCCACGGAACTGTCCAGCCCCCATCTTGTGATGGCAACGTTCCATCGTAAACATTTCCACAACTATCCGTACAGGTTGATCCAATACAAGTGCTTGCAGCACAAGATGAGTCTGCAGTGCAAGATGGTTCTGCACAGGATCCATCTCGACAAATTTCTCCTTCTTCACAGGGAATCGTCATGGTCGCTACTCCTACACAATCAGCACCTCCACACTGTGCTTCTGGGTTATCACAAGTTCGTGTTCCATATATTCGCGCCAATGGTCCTGGTGGCGTCTCTTGTCCAATAAGACTGGCAGAAAGCCAGTTTGGATTTAATAGGTTAGCTCCTTGTGCTACTTCCCCTCCCTCAGAACAAGACCAAATCCAGTCAGCCCAGCCACCATCAAGTGGGGACATAGTTCCATCTACTCTGTTTTCGCAACTATCAGTACAATTCTCTCCGATACAAATTCTATCTGCGGCAGGACAGGGTGTGTCTGGAACACAACATCCTGCGCCAGTACCCGTTCCTATGGCTTCTCGGGTTTCTCCACATTCGGTTCCCGTTTGAGTAAAGGGGACACCTTCACATTCGGAGTCTAGGTCTGGTGTCCAAGTAGTGCTTTCCATGGTTCCAGCGGCATTTGGATCACAGTTATTATCACAGGTTGAGCCGACACAAGTAGTCGCTTCACATCCATTTTCAACACAACCTTCAGGTTCACAAATTCCAGAAGCATTACAGATTTCTCCGTCTCCACAAGGTCCACAATCAGTCGTCGTTCCGCAAATAGTTTGGGATCCACATTCATAAGCTATAGGAGAAGAACAGTTATCGGTACATCCACAGTCAAGCGTTCCATCACAAGTTCCCCCACATCCATCATCACAGGTTGATCCGATACAAGTTGTGTCCGCACAAGTACAAACAGGTGGACAAGTTGTGCATTCCTCAAGTGTAAAGGGGAAGGTAAACGCAAATCCACAAGGATCTGTAACAATCCAAACTCCATCTTCACAAGGATGTGGGTTTTCTTCGTTATCATAACGCACTTCAATTCGTTCTGGTCCACCACCACCTGCTGGAAAATTCACCGGACAAACAGACCATTTTGGAGTACAAAAAGTTCCGTTGAGATAGGTGTCAGAATTCGCATCTCCACAAGCATCCGTGTCTTGAGAGACAGAATCGCTTTCAGTGGGGTCAACGACACTCGATAAAGAGAAGTCCACACTATCGATGGCGGCCATTATATTGTTTGCAAATCCCCCCGTTCCATTAAGTACGTTGAGTCCTTCTCTGTTAACAGAGAGTCCTGCTTGTCCTGGACTAATAGGATCATAAAAATCAATAATCAATTTCGTGGCATCAGAGGAAGTACAGTTTCCGACTTTGTCACAAACCACAAATCCGCGTGGTCCATTTTCATAACTGTCAGCAAAGTTTCCCAAAACAGTTACATCAAATGGAGCATATTCAGATTCTCCACTCGCTTCTTGTAGACAATCAGCAACAGTATCGGTACAGGTGATATCTACCGCTACTGAGGAATTTGTAAACGTATTTGGAGTGTAAGCGAAGCTTATATTTGGAGGCGTTGTGTCGAGCCAAACAGAGCCTTCCCAACTGGTTTGCAGTGTTCCGTTAAAAGTAACCTGCACATCCCAATTTCCCTCATCCAAATTACTGAGTTCAGGATCTGATAAATCTATTGGGAACTTGTAATCCGCCTTGTTGAGAATTTGAACATCTTCTACTGAAATTATTTTGGAGGCGGTTTGTGCGCCTTTTGTAAATTCTACATACACAGCCGTTGGAAAGGTTTGGAAATATCCCTCTGCAGAAACACTGTCAGATATTGATCCCATGAAAATCATTGTTTCAAAACCATCTGTTGACTGGTGATTAAAGGTTTCTCCGTCCAATGGATATTGCCAACTCGCTACCCAGGCAGCAGAAGCACTTGATATTCCCAAGAAAGGAAGCACTAAAAGAAGAATAAGATTGAGTCGTTTTTTGCGATGCAACAAGCTTACGAAAAGAACGATAACCGCCAGTGCAAAGACAAGTATCATCCACACTTCAAATCCACCATCACTGTATCTGTCAACGACTTCCTTCTGAATATCGAGGAGTGACTTTGCGGATTGTTTTATCGCAGAGTATGGCATGTTTTTTTCTTCAATCATCTTTCCGTCTCGAGAAAGTTGAGCCGTGATATTGAATTCTTTCGTAGAAACAGGAAGATTAAACGCAAACGTTTCAGCAAAAGAATCTTCACTTACAACAATTGATCGTGTCTCTTGAAGTGGAGCCACTCCTTCTTTTTGTGGCATTATGAGTGCTGTTAGGCTCATCTCCAAAGGACCCCTATTTCCGTCCGCCACGCCAAAAATTGAAAACTCCACTGTCTCTCCAGCAGACAATACTTTATCAGGTGTTACCTGAATGGTTTTAATTTCGGCAAAGTCTCCTTCCACTAAAAAGCTGTCTCGCAAAAATCCAGTCACCGCATCATTTCGTGCATCAATCATACGAACAGAAACGATATAATTTTCTGGATTTGTGGGAACAGAAAAAGATAGGGAAAATGTTTTCTGTTCATTCTCTCCAACACTCACGAATGCTTCGTCATTCAAAACAAAGACCACGTCACCATCGATGGCGTGTTCTGTAAGAGTGAGTTCAGGTCTTACTTTTTGAGCTACTTTTCCATTTGTAAAGAGTACAGACACTTGCACGTTTTCACTTTTTTGTATTGTGAGATCAGTAATGTTACTGGTTCGGAGTTGTACATTGTCTTTTGGAGCTTGTGCGCCTATTTGACCAGTGGCAATCAAACTTCCTTTTTTATCTAGCAAATCAACCGCAAAAACAAATTTATCAGCAATCGCAATTTCGGAAACATCAAATTGAAATGGAATATCAATATTCCCTTCGACACTAAAATCGTTATCCCATGGTATACTTTCTCGCCAAATTTCATCTTTTTCTGGATGATTTTCTATACGAAAAACCACAGTTTGAAGTTCGGTAGTAGTTACTTTCCCAGAAATTTCTCCTCGAATAACACCCTTTGAAACAGAATTAAAGTCTACTTTTAAGGGCTGGATGGTTATTGTTTTTATTTGAACAACTTGCGCTTCTTGTGCCTCCGTGGAGGACATAAAGCAGCATCCAACAAGTGCTAGAAAAAGTCCGCAAACGGATATTTTTTTGAGATTCATTTTTGTTTTTTTATTCTGCAAAATATTGTACGTCTTTTCCCTTGAAATCCAAAATTTTCTGCTGCTTGGGATCCGGATCCGGATCTACTGAAAGAATTTGCCAAATAGATCGTTTTTTCTCACAATAACAATCGATATGAAAAGACATCGAAGAATACGGCATCATTCCTCACGATCATCAGTGTTTTATCGCCGAAGACGGCGTCGAAATTACGTTCCACTGATTACATTTCTTGTCGCTTTTTGTGTTGTGATTTGGTTGGGGGCACGATTTTTTTCAGTTCTTTTTTCCAATGTTCGGTCAGAAGCAGCTTCTTTAGAACTTCAAATTTTAAAAGGACGTGCAGAATTTACTTTTTCCGAAAGTGCCGAATGGGCCCCAGCGTATTCTGAACAAAAATTTTTAGAAGGTGATTCCATCCGTACAGCAAATAATACGCGCGTTTCGCTCGAATTTTTGGGAGGGAATATGATCTTTTTGAGTGAAAACACAGAGATAAAAGTACTCGAATTGGAAGAAAAATCTTCAGGCAAAAAAACAGTTGCG
This sequence comes from uncultured Candidatus Peribacteria bacterium, assembly GCA_964509975.1. GTDB lineage: Bacteria > Patescibacteriota > Gracilibacteria > UBA4473 > UBA4473 > CAZVBV01. The sequence continues at coordinate 26,857 of CAZDZO010000007.1, read as the reverse complement.
CTGAAACTTCTCAGTGGAGAAGTGTGGTCGCATGCTTCAGGAGACGCCTTTGCAGATGATTCCAAATCAAAATTCACCGTCGAGACAGATCGTTTCATGGTACATGTTCGGGGAACAATTTTTGATCTTTCAACAAACATCACACAAGACACACTTCGTCTCATGAAAGGGAATGTGGATGTCGATGTTTTTGCAGATGACAAAAAGAAGGAATTGATCAACGTTAAAGTAGGCGTGGGGCAAAAGTTAGTGGCTTCAAATGCCAGTTTAGAACTGCTTAAAACAGGGCAAGAAGTTTTAGAAATTATTGATACTGATTTTATTTACTCAGAGTGGCATTTACAAAATTTGGAACGATTTTCACCGCAAGAAGCAACGCAAATTCGTCGACGTATTGAGGTCTCCTCACCTCCCATAAACAGTGCAAGCGATACTTTGCCTGTTTCAAGTGAACTCGAAAGTCCCAAAATTCTTTTACCACAAAATGGAGCACGTATTGCCTCAACCCAAGATGCGGTAAAAATAGAAGGGACCGCCCCACTTAAAGCAGTGCAGATTGTTGTTAATGGATATACTTTGACGCGATTTCAACCAGGTGACCGGAAATGGGCGTACTTCGGAGCGACAAAATTTGGAACACTTCTTCCCGGAGAAAACACGTACTCTGTTGTCGCGATTTCTCGTGATGGAAAGCGATCGACTCCTGCTGAAGTAAAAGTGTTTTATGAAGGAGAGGGAATGAACATTCCCGTAGAAGATGAAGAAAAAATAGCTTCTACCATCGACGAATTCAAAGCACCGGTCGTGACCCGTCCAGCGATTATCGACGAAGGGGAACCGTATCAAACTTCGAGTGATATTGTAACGATTATGGGAATTGTTGATCCCAAAACGAATGGAGTAGAGGTGAACGGCTTCCGTCTCAAAAAATTCCAACCCGGACAAACGGAATTTTCTTACATTGCTAATGCGCGATACGGGAACATGGAAGAAGGTGAGAATGTCTATGAAATCACCGCATTTGGTCCAGATGGAAAGAAGGCCGTCAAAACTATTACGGTGGTTTACACCCCCGTCAATCTCGACAGCGAATGAACTCTTTAGAATTTTTCTCTTTTTCTGACGCCAACAAAGCGTCTTGGGATGATTTTGTAAAACAAAGTCCCACAGGATCTATACATCAAATTTCTGACTGGAAAAATTTTCAAGAAAAAATTCCAGGACGAGGACCCGATCTCGGGTTTGGGGTACGAGATAAAGACTCAGGAGAAATTTTGGCTACAACTTTTTGTGTTCGCATGGAGATGGGAATGTTGGGGAAATTCTGGTGGTATTCGGCTAGAGGACCTGTTTTTGATCTAAAAAAAAATGAAGCTGCCGGAAAGTTTTTAATAGAACATGTAGCCCAGGAACTCAAAAAAATAGGAGGAGTTTTTTGGCGTTTTGATCCATATTTTTCATCAGAACTTCAGGGACTTGGGGTTCAAACTTGTTTAGCAATACAGAATTACCAACCAACCGATACACTTGAAATTGATCTTACAAAATCAAACGAAACAATTCTTGCCGAGATGAAACGAAAAGGACGATACAATATCAATCTCGCACAAAGAAAAGGAGTGAATATTGTCGCTCTTGAAAATGGAAAATGTACGCCTCAGGATCTAGATGATTTTTGGAAACTGAATAATGAAACCACGACTCGTGATAAATTTTCTGGACATCAAAAATCCTATTACAAATTTCTTCTTGAAGAACTCAAAGATTACGCCGTTCTTTTCTTCGCAGAATATGAAGGACGACGAATTGCGACTGCTATTTCAACGTTTTGTGCTGACAAAGCAATTTATTATTTTGGTGCTTCTAGTTCTGACGGAGAGGTTCGAAATCTCATGGCACCGTATCTTTTGCAGTGGGAGATGATGCAATATGCCAAAGAGAAAGAATGCAAAACGTATGACTTTCTCGGAATCGCTCCAGAGGGCGTCAAGAAACATGCCTATTCGGGGATTTCAGAATTTAAATGGAAATTTGGAGGCTATCGAAAAACCTATATTTCCGGAAAAGAAATTGTGTTGAATTCGTTCTGGTATATCGTGTACAAACTTGTGAAACGTTTAAAAGGTTGAACAAAAAACATGTCCTCGACTTGATCGGGGATGTGTTCAACATGTAGAACTTGTCATCCCGACCGTAGCGGAGGGCTCCCTTAGCCTGCAAGTTCTTCTGTTAAATCCTTCCATACAGGATTCATAGCACACATAAGGAATTCTTTCTTTTTTCTCGTCCAATTTTTAATTTGTTTTTCTCTATATGACAAAAGAGTGTCTTTTTTTAGAGGGAAATACAAGTCGGGGAATTCACTATTTTTTAATATTTTCAAATTGTTCCTTGTTTTCAAGGTACTCTTCTCGACCATTGTAATGAGTTGAAGAAAATGCCAAAAGAACCGCATCATCTGAGAAATCAGTAAACTCATGCCAACAATTGGCTCGAATAAGAAGGCCTTTGTTTTTTGCGTCGAGTATAATTTCTTGATCTTTCGTGCCATCATTTACCAAAGCTTTCACGGTTCCAGAAACGGCCACAAATATTTCTTCTTCTTTTGTGTGTGCATGGCCTCCTCGAGTTTGATTTTGTTGTCCAGTCACCAAGTACACTCTTTTTACGGGGAAAGGAAAACTCTCATCGAGTTCAAAGGGAATGGTTTCTCCTCTGTCATCGGAGAAATGAGGAAACGAAATGACTTCAAATTTTTTCACAGGGAGAATGTATTTTTTTATATCTAAAAAGGCAAATCGTTTTTGGGATCCGGATCCGAAGGCGGATCCGGATCCCAAACAGCAGAAAATTTTGGATTTTAAAGGAAAAGACGTACAATATTTTGCAGAATAAAAAAACAAAAATGAATCTAAAAAAAATATTCGTTTTCGGACTGTTTCTGGGGCTTACCAGCGGAATAACGTTGAATGTTTTTGCCATTCCAGTAGTGGCCTCCGATATTAATGTGTCGAACTCTTATGTGCAGGTTGCTTTTACACCAGAAGTAGGGGTTGTCGATCCACCAGGATTTTCTTGTTTTGGTGATACACTGAGTCCAGCGATTGGATCTTTCCTTGAGTTAGGAATTACAGCAGTGTCTCTTCCCGATCCGAGTGTTTCTATCGATACGTGTTTTCAGCAATCAGGAGACTATACGGTTACGATTCATCTAGAGGATAATGCGGGAAACATAAATGATGAAGGCCCATATGAATTTCGCGTAAAAGCGAGTGATGTAGATCCAACACTTTCTCTTGTCGTAAAAACGGATTGTCCAGATGGAATTAAAGCGAATAATGTAGATGAATGTGATTTGACGCTTGAACTTCGTGACGAATTTGAAAACCCAGTTACTCAAATTACACAACTCACCGATATTCAGCTCACAACCGCAAATTTTGCAACAGACGCTAATACAGGAGTAGACTTTATTGATGGTCTTCGTTTGGGAGATGGTATTAGTAGTCCAAAAATGGCATTTACACTCAACAGTGTAACGGGTGATTTTGATTTTTCTTTGCAAGCACTGGCTCCAACACTTGAAAAAGTGGAAACGTATTTTTCAAAACTCGTAGATCGCGCGCTTGATTTTAATGTTTCGATTTTTGATATCGGTGCAGATGGAGCATTGGGTGAAGTTCTTAATAGAACGATTACAACAGAGGGACTTACTTTCATGAATCTTTTTGAACTTACGCCGAGTGGGGCTGGATTTGCGTGGTCAGGAGAGATAGCTGACGAAGGAACGATTACGCTTGATTTAACAGAAAACGATCTTGTAAATGGACCCAATGCACGATCAGGAGGACTTAATGAATACAATGATAATCTTGTCTATACCAACACAGATCTGGATATTGCGCTGGGAGGCATCTCTTTGACAGGGCTTAATACTACGGACGTAATCACACATATAGCGCTAGAACCCGAAATGGAATATGAAGAGGATCAAATTCTCAGACTTACAACGGGAATTCAATATGATGTTTCTGGTTCCACGATTTCTTATCCAGCGGGAGGAACTGGATTTGATACTGAACTTGGCGGAGAAATTGCAAATGTGATTGGGTATAACACAGAAATAACAGTTGCAATCGTAGGAGCTGATATCGAAGGTGGAGTGATTGGAAACTTGGATCAAATGGAAATTCAACCTGGAACAGGTACTTTTAATGTTTCCGAATTGACTGCGAAACTGCGAGATCAAATTACAGAAAATGTGTATCGTCTTTCTCGGGGATCTAGTAATGTTCGAGAAGTCGGTGGGAATTTTGATTCCAACTGGTTTAGTACGTATGATGTTGTAATTGTGGAAGTAGAAGGGGATAATGTCGTTTTCACAGGGGGCGATGTTCCAGAGGGGCGAAAAACTCTTATTATTCGAAACGGGAATTTTATTGTTGATGGAGATATGACGTACGCGAATCCAGAAGACTCTTTTGGAGTTATTTTAATGAATGATGCACAGGATGATCATACCGATGGAAATATTTTCGTACGACCAACGATAAAAACTATGGTGGGATCCTACTACGCTGATGGAGGATTGATGACGAATAATGATCCAGATCCGACCGTAGGAAACTCTTCGAATGCGGAAGGAGAAAACATTGTACAACTCCTTCTAACGGGAACACTATTCTCTCAAAACACACTAGGAGGATCAATATCACTCGATGAAGGTGCTGGAACAGAGACGTACTATCTTCCTTGGGGAACAACAACTGATCATGATTTGGCTCGAAAGTATGACCTTCATTTCGTACGACAATACCAAGAGGTACTTACCATGAATGGGAATCCGGTTGATAATTGGACGAATTGTGTGCCGAAAGTGCTCCCCCTTACAAGTGCTGATGATTGTGATGATAATAAAAACTCTACTGTCATTCGAATAGACAGAAAGGCTTCGGTGGCACCACCTCCAGGATTCGAAACAACGGGATCAATTGTTCGATAAAAAATATATTAAAATATCATTAAATTTCGTCATTGCCGCTTGGCGGCAATCCTGTAAATAGTGCAGGGATGAGTGAAATGAAAATACCTGGAATTTATATCATGGGAAATGATCGTCCTACGTTATATGTAGGCGTTACTAATTATCTACCAATAAGAGTTCTCGAACACAAAAAAGGAAAAGGTTGCTGGTTTACGAAACAATACAAACTCACAAAGCTCTTATATTACGAATACTGTGAAACTATTTTCCAAGCTATAATTAGAGAGAAACAATTAAAAAACATGACAAGAAAAGAAAAGTTAGAACTTATTCAAACAAAGAACAAAATGTTAACAGATGTTTTTTCTGAAATTATAATCGAAAGCGACCTCTTCGGATCCTCGCCAAGCGAGGATGACGGGGGATTTTGATTTTAAATTGGAGTTTCCTTACGCCTGAACCAAGTGTTTCAGGGTTCGCACCATGACCCCCGTCGCTCCCTTTGGAGTGATCGCATCTTCGCTCTTTGTATGAAAGGCGGTTCCGGCGGTATCAATGTGTACCCATGGAGTTTTTTCAACAAATTGTTCCAAGAAAGCTCCTGCCATTGGACTTCCTGCGGAAACATTAGGCGTCCAGTTAAGAAGATCGGTATTTCCTCCCTTCACCTTTTCCCGGAAACTATCGGTAATGGGGAGTTCCCAAACATCTTCATCGGCCATTTCTGCGGCGTTTCGAACTTGTTGGATCTTTGCACTATTATTCCCCATGATAGGGGTGATATCGTATCCCAAAGCTGCAATAGCCGATCCAGTCAATGTTGCAATATCAATCATAAACATTGGTTTGTATTTCGTGGCGGCATAGTACAAGCAATCGGCGAGAACGAGTCGCCCCTCTGCATCGGTATTGGTGATTTCAATTGTTTTTCCGTTCATTGCCGTGAGATAATCACCCGGTTTGTATGCATTACTTGAAACGAGATTTTCAACGGCTCCAATAACACCAATAATATTTTTCTTTGGTTTTGTTTTTGCAATCCACTGAAAGAGACCGAGGACCGTTGCGGCGCCTCCCATGTCAGATTTCATTTCTTCAATGTGACCAGTCGGTTTGATATTGTATCCTCCTGAATCAAAACACACCCCCTTTCCAACAAAAGCGATTGGTTTTTCTGATTTTTTTCCTCCCATATATTCGAGTACAATCAATTGAGATTCTTCGTGAGATCCTTGTCCGACTCCAGCGAAACTTCCCATTTTTAATTTCGTAATAGCTTTTTCTCCCATCACTTTTACTGACAGGGCGGTTCCTTTTCCAATCTTCTTTGCTTTCTTTGCCAAGATAACTGGTGTCATCATATTCGCTGGCAAATTGATAAGTTCTCGTGTGAAATTTGTGGCTTCAGAAAGAACAATCTCATTATTCAACGTCGCTTTGCTGTGTTTTTCGTTGCTAACAATAGTCAGTGTTTTTGGAGAAAATTGTTCCTTCGTGTCTCCGATTTTAAATTCATAATTTCCCAAAATTGCTCCAGATACCACTCTCAATACATCTCTTTTTTCGGGAAGGAGAAATGTTACTTTTTCCAGTTTCCCTTTTTTTACTTTTCGAATAGCTGACCCCGCAACTTTTCGGAGTTCAGATTTTTCTTTTTCTTCTCCGATTCCCACAAGGAATGTTTTCTTCGCTCCTTTGAAAGACGGAAATAATTGAATTATTTCTCCTTTTTTTCCTTCAAAATCTTTTGCTTTAAATCGTTCGGTAATTTGTTTTTCTAACGTCATTGGAAGGAGTTTTCCAAATGGTTTTTTATTCCATTTTTTTTGAGGAATAAAAACGAATAACGCATCAGTAGTTGTGATTTTGGCAGCCAGTGAAACTTTCATAGAAAAGAAGGAGTAAATAAGTGGGAAGATTGTACGACAAAATTATAATTCTTCAATGAGAAAAACGAAAGATGCAGAAGAATATTACAATTTTCTTTTCCAAAAAATCTGCTTTGGAATTCGAAGGTCAATATGTTCAAAGCGATTGGTGTAGAGTCCTATCTCTTGAGCGGATAATTCTAATTTTCGCATCTGTGATTCAATATCTTGAGAAAGATCAATCCAAATAGCCATGTCGCCTTGAGAAATAAGATGCAGTTCACGTGCTTTCCAATACAAATGAGAAGCATTCAGCGGAAGTTTTATTTCTTGCTCGAGTCGGTTTTCGGCTTGTTCGATGTTATCGAGATCTTCTTTGGAAATGAATTTTTGTCGCACCAAAATGGGTTTTTCATATTGAAAAATCTTTAGAACAGGAAGGTTTTCATCTGGTTCTTCTTGTAAAATAACACCATCTTCGGAAATAACAGAAAAGTTTGCACTTTCCGTATTGAGTAGGTTAAATCGAGGCGGTGAAATTTTAATGTGTAACTCGATTTCCGAGGGCCAATTTTCATTAACAGAAATATTTCGAAACTCTGGAAAATCAGCGGATAATTTCTCACGCACATTTTTGTGAGCAAGAAAGAGTATGTTTTTTCCATAAAATTCTTCCAAACTTTTTTCGATTTGGGCGACATCCAGATTGGGATTGTCTCGAACAACGGAAACTTTTTTGAGATGAAAATAAGGGGTTGCCAAAGCAAATATGATAAATAATGTCATCATCGAAAATACGACGCTGAAGATCACAGATGTGCGGAACAAGAGGGTTATTTGTCGCAAAAGAAGGATACGAGAAAGCATGTTCAAAAAACGATTTCGCACCTTTTTTGTACGACGCGTTCGTGTCGGTTTGGAATCGATCAAGAATTCTCGACGATGCCGTTGTGATTTATGGCGCCTAGACATACAAAATTAAATGGTAGTAATTTCTGTTTCCTTGTTTTTCGTTACTTCATCCAGTGTTTTGTTTGCATCATCTACTTTCTCTTGAATTTGTTTTTCCAGTCGAGCTGCTTCGTCTTCGGAAAGTTCTTTGTCATCCTTTTGATGTTTTACTTTTTTCAAAATATCCTGACGAATATTTCGAACAGAAATTCGAGATTGTTCTGCGGATTGGTGCACCTTTTTTACCATTTGTTGTCGACGTTCTTCCGTCATTGGAGGGACAGGAATAAGAAGATGTTCCCCCATGTTTTGGGGATTGAGACCAAGATCTCCATCGCGAATAGTTCTTTCAATATCTCCAATAATAGATTTGTCCCATGGCTCAATCCGAATAGTTTGAGCATCTGGACAAGAAATGTTTGCCGTTCCTTTAAGTGGCATATGTGATCCGTACACCTCTACTTGTAAGTCATCGACCATTCCGACATTAGCACGACCAGTGTGAAGACCTCCAAATTCTTGACGAAGGTGCTCAATAGTTTGTTGAAGTTGTTGGTAGAGTGATTCAATCATAAAAAGAAGGAGTAAAAAATCGCGGTGAGTGTACCAATTTAATACACAAATTTCAATTGCGAATTTAAAAATTTATCCGTAATTCATAATTTTTTAATTCTTCATTGTTTGTAAAATCTCTCGTGCAACGGCTCGATCATCAAAAGGAATTACTTTTTTGCCAATAGTTTGTGTGGCTTCGTGTCCGCGTCCAGCAATGAGAACGGTGTCTTTTTTTTCCGCAGTAAGAAGAGCGTATCGGATGGCTTCGTATCGATCTTCAATTTCAAAGAATCGGTCTCCTTCTTTTCGATGAATTTGTTGTCGAACAATGCGTGCAATTTTTTTGGGATCATCTTTATATGGATCATCGGTTGTGAGTATTATTTCATCAGCCAGTTCATCAAGGATTTGTCCCGCTTCTTCCCAGAAAGAAGGGAGACGACTTCCGGTCCCTCCCCAGACGACAATGAGTCGACCTGGAATCATTTTTTTCAAAGTTTGAAGTACCGCTCGTAGAGCTGGTGGTTTGTACGTGTGATCAACAATAACGGAAAAAGGTTGGCCCTCTTGAATAATTTCCAGTCGTCCGGGAATGCTTTTAAAGTTTTCAAAGGTTTTTTGAATAGTACTTAGCCGCACTTTCTCAAGATGCAGTACTGAGATGGCCGCGAGTAAATTTTCTAAATTATGTCGTCCGACCAAAGGCACATTAATGTGAATCTTTTCTTCCTTCATTTTCAAATCGAAAGAAATTTTATCAGGTGTAAACTTTGGTTTTGTAGCCTGAATATCAGATTTTTTTTTGATTCCATACGTGTGCTTTGCACCTCCTGCCATTTTTTCAAAAACTTCTTTTTGCTCGTCATCTTGATTGAGGACAACTTTTTGAGCCGAAAGAAACATCTTTGCTTTGGTTTGCACATACTCAGCAAAGGTTTTGTGATAGTCGAGGTGTTCATTGTTCGCAACGTTTGTGAGTACGGCAATATCAACCGGAACTCCCCAGAGTCGGTGCTGATCAATAGCATGTGAAGAAACTTCGAGGACTGCAATTTCACAACCTTCTCGCACCATATGACGCAAATATTTTTGTGTTCTTCGTGAAGAAAGCGTGGTACGAAGTGTATGATTGGGAAGCGTTTCATCTCCAAAATGAAACTGAATTCCGGACAACATCCCGCATTTTTTGCCTGATTTCTGAAGCCCAAACCACATCAGTTCTGCAGTGGTAGATTTTCCACTGGTTCCTGTGATTGCCACGATTTTCATTTTTTTCCCAGGAAATCGATACCAATATGCAAAGAACACAGCCATTGCTTTGTGGTAGGCGAGACGCAATGGGGAACGTTCGGGAATCAATTTTCGAAGCAAAGAAAGCATGTGAGAACAGTTTATAGTTAATAGTTTATAGTTAAAAGTTTTTAAATCGAAAAATCGAAAATCTGAAATCGAAAATTGCCAATTGTCAATTGTTAAGTACACTCGGCTCACATGGATCTCCCCATAGTCGCCATTATTGGTCGCCCGAACGTTGGAAAATCAACGCTCTTTAATTGTTTTGTAAAAGCAAAGAAGGCTATTATATCTGATATTCCGGGGACCACTCGTGACCAACTTATGGAAAAAGTGACGCTTTCGGGAGAGCAAAACGAAGAAGGCGAGGTAACGAATTTTTCTTTTTGGCTTGTTGATACAGCAGGACTAACAAATGAAAAAGGAGATGATCTTGAAACACAAATCCAACTTCAAGTCGAAAGTGCCATTAAAAATGCTGACCTCATTTTGTTCATGATAGATGGAAAAGAAGAAATGACTTTTGATGATGAAGAAGTGGTAAAAAAATTGCGAAAATCAAAAGTGCCCCTTGTTTTTGTAGCGAATAAACTTGATGACGGAAAGACTGATCGTGTACTTGAACTTACTCGATTTGGGTTTGGCGTACCGCTTCCTATTTCTGCCAAAAATTATACAGGAGTGTTTGATCTTGAAGATGCAATTGAAACCAAATTGAGAGAAGCCGGATTTGTAGAAACCATTGCTGAAGAAGAAACAAATGATATTAAACTTGCCTTTGTCGGGAGACCGAATGTCGGAAAAAGTTCACTTATGAATGCCTTCATTGGACAAGGCCGATCAGTTGTTTCAAGTGTTCCTGGGACTACTCGGGACACAATTGATACTGATTTCTTATGGGAAAAGGACGGAGAAACACATCAATTTCTTTTTCTTGATACAGCGGGACTGCGTCGTCCAGGAAAAACACATTCTAAGGGAGGAAAAAAAGATGAGAAAAAATCATTGGAATTTTGGGGAAGTGTGCGGTCTGCAGATGCGATTGAGCGATCTGATGTGTGCGCTTTGATGATTGATGCCTTAGAAGGAGTAACGCATCAGGATCTTGCTATTGCGGGAAAAATCGTCGAAGCGGGGAAAGGACTTATTGTTTGTGTGAACAAGTTCGACTTGGTGCGAGAAAAAGCTCGACAAGAAGATGAATCTGATGAGCGAGAACTTGATCACGTGAAAATGTGGGGAGAAGAGCTCGATGATGTGCGAAAAAATTACTGGCATTATTTGTCGAAAGAAATTCCATTTTTGCCATGGGCACCAGTGCTTTTTTTCTCAGCAAAAACAGGAAAAGGAATTGAAGATGTTCTCAAATCTGCCGTAGCGATTGTCAAAGAACGCCAGAAGCGTATTAGTACTTCAGAACTCAATGCATTTGTGCCTGAGGTATATTTTGGACATGTGCAACCGATGGCGGGAAATAAAAAAGGAACGATAAAATATCTTTCACAAGTGGACACCAATCCTCCAAAGTTTTTGTTCTTTGTGAACAATGTAAAAGCATTTCATTTCAGTTATCGTCGTTATTTGGAAAATAAAATTCGAGAAAAATACGGATTTTTCGGAACACCCATCACGATAGAGCTACGTGATAGTATGGATAAATTTAAAGGAAAGGGGAAAGGGAAATAAAACGGGATACATGTTCAAGTTTTGAAAGTACGTATTCGAATACGTATTCGAATACGTACTTTGTTTAGAAATCATTCCACAAAATCTGATTGGTGATTTCATGGTGATGTACGATTTCACTTCTTTTTACACGACACCCGAGTTCTTTTGGACTTCTGTTGGCAACTGCTTCCTTGAGTTCTCGGTATTTCTTCATTTCATCTTCCCCCAAAATTCCCATGAGAAATTCTGATTTTGAAAAAGCTGAAATTGCATCATAAATATTGCTCCAGAGTTTTTTTGTTCGTCGAGTTTCCATTTTTTCAATCATCTCTTTGTACATTTTTGGTTTTGCTTCTACGGTCGACATTCCAGCATTAAGCATTGCAAACATCGCAAGGTAGGGATTAATATCTGGAGAGACTGAACGAACTTCAATTCGTGCTGATTTTGCATTTCCCAATGGAATGCGCACCATTGAGCTTCGATCACAATTTGAATATTTAATCTCATTTGGAGCTTCAAAGTTCGGATCCAGACGTCTGTATGAATTTACGCTTGGACAAAGAGTGAGGCAAAGTTCGGGAGCATAATACAAAATTCCAGTGATAAATTTTTCTGCAATAGTTGACACACCGTGTTTGCCTTTTGCGTCAAAGAAAATATTTTTCCCATTTTTTTCAAGACTCATATTTACATGCATCCCTGATCCATTTATCCCCATAACCGGTTTTGGCAAAAAGCACGCTGTACATCCCATGAGTTTGGCAATTTGCTTGGCGGTGAGTTTGTACATCAGGACCTGATCGCAGGCAGTCATGGCTTCAGTATATTTGTAGTTAATTTCAAAAGATGATGGAGCCACTTCTCCGTGATCTTTTTCGTTTTCAAAACCAAGGGCTCGTTGAACTTCCGCTACTTTATCGATGAATTGCCTCAATCGATCCTTCGGCAATGCATTAAAATATCCACCTGGTGTTACGAGTTGGAATCCATCATCTTCATCATATTTTTGTTCACTGTCAGTTCCTTCAAATAAAAAACCTTCAATTTCTGGTGCCATATTGGCTTTGATGCCAGATTTTTTAAGGGTATCGATATACGTTTGCAACCGCCCGCGAAAATCACTTGGAAAATTTTTTCCATCATGACCACAAACGAATCCAAACATTAGTACTTTTCCAGCTCCAAAAATATCAGCCGGTAAAATACGAAACGATTTCCAATCTGGACGAAGTCGAAGATCAGACATTCTCAATTCTGATAATCCTCGCACAGACGATCCATCAAACGTGAGATTATCATATCCTCCAAGGAAGAATTTCTTATCATAATCCAGCATGTGCATTTTTCCTTCCAAATCAGTAAAGGCTATTGTAACGGCCTTAACGGGGGTTTCGTCGGTAAGATATTTGACGACCTTTTGTTTAATGAAACCGTCAGGCTTTCCACTTTCGGCAAGCTTTTTTATTTCCAAATTTCGTTTCTCAAGTTCGCTGTAGGGAAGCTCTAAAAAATTTCGGAGATCATCAGGATCGGTAGGATTCATTGAGGAAAAATTAGGAATTACGAGTACTATTTTTCGGATAAGAGGAGGAGGTGGCAACTGTTTTGTTTTGAAAAAAAGAAGGTGTTGATTTTTTTTACAAATCCTTAAAAGGCTTTCTTATTCCATGAGAAATGAATACAATTGTTTTGCTGTCGAAAAAAATTACAACTTGAACAATGAGCAAAAAGATTTTAAAAAATATTATGAATATCGGATTGTCGGAAAGAGAGGCGCAGGTGTATTTGGCGACCTTGGAAAATGGAACATCGGTCGTTTCCGACATCGCAAAAACCGCTGGATATAACCGCATTACGACCTATACAATTTTGGAAAAACTCCTCCTGAGAGGACTCGTTACGCAGACCAATAAAAAGGATATGAAACATTTTACGGCAATTGCACCAGAGATTTTTGCGAAAGACGTGATGCAGAGAGCCAGAGATTTCAAGCAAGATCTGCCACTTCTCAAATCTCTTTCGGGAGGGAATGAATCTCGTCCTGTAGTACAATTTTTCGAAGGACTTGAGGGAGTAAAAAAAGCCTATCAAGAAACGTTGAAATCTCGAACAGAAATTCTTAACTACGCGAATTCCAAAAATCTTCGTGAGCATTGGCCTGATTATGACGATGAGTACGTGTCAAAGCGCGCAAAAAAGAAAAAATTTCTTCGAGGATTGGCACCTGATGATGAGCCCGGATGCATGGTGCGAGCCGATGACAAGAAGTATTTCCGTGAAATTCGCCTGCTCTCGCAAAAACTTTTTTGGGTGGAGAATGAGATCAATATTTTTGATGATAAACTATTAATCACATCGTTCAGTCCACAAGTATTTGCCATTCTTATTCAGTCAAAAGCAGTGGCAGACACACAGCGTCAAATTTTTGAAATGAGTTGGACGTTTGCCAAGAAAGTGACGTGAAATAGTTAATAGTTAATAGTTAACAGTTAACAGTTAATAGTTTAAAGTTTTTTTCTTTTAATCAGCGCAGTTGAGAATCCATATTCTCGAGAGCTAGATGACACAAATAATCCGAAAAATTTGAAAGATAAAGAGCTAAAAATTTGAAAAATTGGGAAAACATTGCTACCTTGCGGGACGATGTCGACCCCTGTTCAACGGCAGTATTGGGAGCTGAAAAAACAAAATCCAGATGCGGTTTTGTTCTTTAGACTTGGGGATTTTTATGAAATGTTTTTTGAAGATGCACAGCTCTGTTCACGTCTTCTCGGCATTGTTCTCACGGCTCGTCATAAGGGATCCGAGAACGAAATGCCCATGTGTGGGTTTCCCTATCATGCCCATGAAGAATATCTCGAAAAATTAGTCGAACTGGGCTACAAAGTATCTATCGCGGAGCAAAAAGAAGATCCAAAAACAAAAGTGATTTCTCGAGAAATTGTGCGTGTGGTGACGCCGGGAACATCCCTTGAAAAAGGAAATCTTGAGCCAGAAAAAAATTCTTATTTAATCGCGATTGATCGAGATAAAACAAACTACGCGCTCGCCTATTCAGATATCTCAACCGGGGACTTTAGAACGGCTTTATTTGAAGATGAGATTTCATTTTTTGATGAACTCTATTTGCTCAGTCCGCGGGAGATTCTTGTTCCCAGTGATATTTTTGAAGATGAATCTTTTTGTAAAAAACTTCCTCGGACGCACCTTACTCCACGAAAAAAACTCAAAACAGAAAGTTCCAAAAAAGTGCTCATGGATCACTTTCGTGTAAAAAATTTATCAGTATTTGGTATTGAAAAACTTGATATTTTGTTGTCGGTTTCCTCTTCTATTTTGGTCTATCTTGAAGAAACACAGAAAGCAGATTTGTCACACGTAGCAACACTTACTCGCTATTCGACGTCTGACACAATGCAACTTGATGCGCAGACATTCCGTCACTTAGAAGTATTTCAACCATTTCAGAATGACGAGAATCAAGCCACATTGTGGTCAGTCTTTGAAAAAAGTTTAACAGCTATGGGCGCACGGAAACTCTATTCTTGGCTAGCATCACCACTCCTTTCTCCTGAAAAAATTAATGAACGGCTTTCTTCCGTTGAAGAATTGCAAAATAATAACGATCTTACTCGCACCCTTACGCAAGGATTTAAATCAGTCGCAGACCTTGAACGCTTGCTAGCGCGACTCGTAACAGGAAGAGGAAATGCACGTGATCTCGCATTTTTAAGAGATTCATTTTCATTGTTCCCAGTGATGGCAGATATTTGTGCGCAGGCTACTTCGCCACTTATCCGAGAAAAAGCAAAATCCTTCACAAATCTAAACGATCTTATCCCTACCCTTCAGAATAGTCTGGTTGACGCTCCACCGCTTGAAATTACCGCTGGTGGGATGTTTGCCCAAGGATATAACGAAGAACTCGATGAGCTTCGTGAAATGGCAAAGAATGCCGAAGAATGGCTCGACAATTTTCTTAAAGAAAAGAAAAGAGAATCCGGTATTCAGAATTTGAGAATTAAATTTTCCAAAAACTTCGGGTTCTGTCTCGAAGTGTCTCAAGGGCAAAAAGACAATGTCCCTACAGACTGGGTGCGTCGACAGACATTGGTTAATGCGGAACGATTCACGACACCAGAATTGGCTTTGTATGAAGAACGCGTGTTGTCTGCGGAATCCAAAGCGTTTGAACTCGAACACAAACTCTTCCACAAACTTCGAGAAGAAGTACTGACCTTTGCGCCACACATTCAAAACGTTGCGAAAGCCATTGCCGAAGTAGATGCGCTTTTGACTCTTTCTCGAACGGCTTCCAAATGGCGCTGGAATAAACCTTCCATTCTTGAAAACTCATCCGTTTTGGAAATAGAGAAAGGGCGACATCCTGTCGTTGAAAAAATTTCTACCGAGCGGTTTATCGCCAATGATTTGGAAATGGACACGGAAAGTTCGCGGTTCCATCTCATTACAGGACCAAACATGTCCGGAAAATCAACCTTCCTGCGTCAAAATGCCATCCTTATTCTTTTGGCTCAAATCGGTTCTTTTGTGCCTGCTAAAAAAATGGAAACGGGAATTGTTGATCGTATCTTCACTCGCGTGGGAGCTTCTGACAATTTAGCTGGAGGGAAATCGACATTCTTTGTAGAAATGTCAGAGACAGCTCGGATTTTGCGTTGTGCAACTGAACGAAGCTTTGTTATCTTAGATGAAATTGGACGCGGAACATCGACCTTTGATGGGATTTCATTAGCGTGGGCTATTACTGAATTTTTACATGACAAAATAAAAGCAAAAACACTCTTTGCGACACATTTTCACGAGTTGGTAGATCTAACGGAAGACTTGTCTTCAGCGCAAAATTTCCATGTTTCAGCTACTCAAAACGAAAACGGTATTACTTTTCTTCATCGCATTGCCAAAGGAGGTGTTTCAGATTCCTTTGGAATTAATGTAGCAGAAAATGCTGGTGTGCCAGCAGGGGTTATTACCAATGCAAAAGATGTTCTCTCTAGACTTGAATCGGAAAACTTGTTATCTGGGAAAGCGAATCTTTTTTCTAATTTTAAAACAACTACAAAAAGCGGTCCCTCACTATCGGATGTCGATAAAATGATCGACGAGACTACTCCTGAAGACCTCTCTCCGCGCGAAGCTTTGACGCTTATTTACCAACTTAAAGAAAGGAGAAAGAAAAGTTGATTTTTCATCAAAAATCGGTACAAAGCATGCGGAGGAAAACCCACCTCACCCCATCATGAATATCCAAGAAATTTATATCCATTGTCCAGATTGTAGAGGACGTTTTGAAGTGGAGTCCTTCGATATTCTTGAAGGTGAAGTTTTGGAATGCGTGTTGTGTGGGGCAGAAATCGAAATCGTTCAAGAGAATCCCGTGAAGATTCAGTTATTGCAGGAAGATTAGGAAGAGTCTTATTGAATAATATTTTCAGTATCTTCAGAAACACCCCCTACTGTCTGAGAAATTTCAGAATTTTCTGCATTTAATCTTAAATTTTCTAATTCAAGTCCTTTACTCAATTTTGGAAGGAATTCTTTCGTCATTCCTGATTTTTCGAACCATTCTGTTAATTGTTCCGGAGTGAGTGGTGTTCGTCTATGCATCTCTTCGTTATCGGAACCTTTTTTATTGTGAATATGAGCATTTTCTCCCCAGTTAATAGAAGATTGTTTTTCAAATGCAGATCCTTGTACTTGATTAAGTTGAATTCCATATCCAGAATTTGGCTTAAGGTCGAGTATGAGATTGAAATTTTGTTTTGGATCTGTCGTTGTTGTAAACCAAAGATTTAAATAATATTGACCATATTTTGTTCCTACTCCTGTAGACATTTGAATTTTTCCATTTCCCAATTCAGTACGATAATCTTGACTCTCCTTTGAAGAGCTTTTCCCTTCAACGCGATCTTGAATTTGTTGTAAAATTCCATCAGCATCCTCAGGGAATTCACTAAAGATGAAATCTTTCAACGCAACGCATATAGTTTCTTGTGTTTTTTGTAAAGTTTCCTTGTTGGTTTTTTCTAGAATGAGTCTTTCCTCGCCAACCATGTCTTCAGGAATATCTTGATAATCAACTTCAGAGACAATTATCTCTAATTGCTCAAGAATATTGCCGTTGCCGATTTCAATATTTTTCATTATTTTAAAATATTATATTATATTATACATTAAAAACAGTAAAGAGTCAATGTCATTTCTATCTAATTTATTCAATCTCGTTTACAAGCTTTTTAAACACATCGCCTTTTTCACGGTAACTTTTAAAACAATCAAAACTTTTTGCTCCAGGGGAAAGAAGACAGACTTTTCCAGTAGGAGTTTTTTCTTTGGCAAGGGTCACAATCTCTTCAAAACATTCCGCGTGCACAATTCGTTCAGAGGGGAAGTTTACCTCTTCACAAGTGCGAATAATATCCCCCAAGCTGTCTCCATTGGGTAAAAGGATGATACTCTCGGTTTCATTGAGAAGAAGCGTCAGAAGTCCCTCCCAGCTATCTCCAGAGGGTTTTCCCCCGAGAATGATACTTCCCAAATCTCGTCCAAAAAATCGCACAGCAGCCATAGCGGCAGTCGGATTACTGGCAATTGAATCGTTTACGAACCTGATCCCATTTTTTTCTACAAAGAGTTCCATTCGGTGAGAGAGACCTTTAAATTCTTGTGCCGTTTTTTCCAATACCGATTCTTCAATCTTCAGAATCTGACACAATGTTCGCATGGTTCCAAGGTTCTGCCTGAAGTGTTTGGCTCGAAATACAGAATCTTCCGCGAATAAATCTTCCTCAAGTTCTTGCGATAACACAAAGCGTCCGTTTCCACGAGAAAATTCCAGCAATTTCCCAGATACTTCTGGCATTATAAGAAAATCTTCGTTTATCTGATACCTGAAGATATTGGATTTTGCCAAAAAGTAGTCTTCCACCGTTCCGTGACGTTCTAAATGATCTCCAAAGAGGTTGAGAAAGATGGCAATATGCGGAGACGTTTGTAAATGTTCGAGTTGGAAACTGGAAATTTCAAACACGATAAAATCGAGATCGCCTGTCTTCAATTCATCCAATAATTCGAGTGGAGGGACGCCAAAGTTCCCCGCAATCTTCGCAGTTTTTCCTGCATTAGTGAGGAGATCTGTACAAAATTGCGTAGTAGTTGATTTTCCTTTTGTTCCGGTGATGCCAATAATTTTTTGACGTTCATCTTCACTGATATTCTCAAAGAAAAGTTCTGTCTGGCTTGTGATTTTGTTTTCCTCAATTCCAGTAATCTTCTCTCTCGGAATGCCTGGACTGTGGATAACTAAACTGTAGTCGGTAAAACAGAGTTCGGACTTCTTTTGAAAAGTTTTATTTTCAAGTCCGGACTCCGAGAAATTGTCATCATAGAGATCGACTTGAATATGAGGGAAATGCGATTTTAAAAAAGCTTCTGTTGATTGCCCTTCCACGCCATAGCCGTAGAGGAGAACTTTTTTGGCTTGTGTGAGTTGTTCAAATTTCATTGTGTAAACGCTTTCAAAATATTTTCAAAATGTGACGGCATAAGATTCTGATTCCAAAAATGTTCATTGTACTCAGTTGTTTCTGCTGAAAAATCCTCGAGTTCTGGCCAGTTTCCAGTTTCTTTTGCGAGCTGGAAGGCGCGTTTTACCTCTTCGATTTCTCCAACACATTCAAAAGGTTTGCTTTCCGTTTGACCCAAAAGTTCAGCAAAAGTTGAGTATAGTTCCTTGTTTGCAAAAAGGTTTCCTCCAAAAATCTCAATCAATTTCTCCCGCTCTACGAATGGGGCAAAGAGAATAAATACAAAAGCACATTTTGGACACTTTTGGCACCAACGCCATTGGCTTACTCCATCAGTAATACGAAAGTTGGTATTGCAACTTGAGAAATCTTTTTCATATTTTTCCAAAAAGTTTTTACAAAACATTTCTGCAATTTTGAGTTCAGATAGCGGACGAAGGAAGGAAAAATAATTTACATCTGGTGAAATATTTTCGTGCACATAATTTTGAAAATCGGCTTCAAATTCCAAACTTTTGGAATACTGATGATTTATCGGTGTTCCATTAAATTCCAAAGTTGGTTCATTCGCAGAATTTTCATTCGAAAGAATCACATTTTTCTTCCCACGGAGAATTGCGCTGGCTACGCCTAGAAATGCCAAGATGGCAGATATAGGGACGTGTCCATTAAGCGCTCCTTCGTCGTTAAGTGTAAATAATTGAGAATCAATAGCTCGTTGTACTTGTAAATGATTTTTTCCGATTTTCTCAATCATGGGAGCAAAAAAAGGATAGTTTCCCACCGTCCATGTTTCAAAATCTTCATTGTTTTTTTTCAAAATTTCAGCCGTCGTGATCGAGTCTTTGCCTCCTCCGATGGGCACGAGAGATCCGGTGAGATTGTTGATATTTATACCTTCATTTGTGAGTCCTTCTTGTGTTACAAAATTTATTTTTCCATTGGGATCAATTTCATTGCGGTAAAAAAATTCACCGAGTCCGTAGGTATAGATTTTTTCAAAAAAGCGTTTCTGATTCTCTGTAAGTCCGCCCGTTTTAAATTTAATTTTTTGTGGAATATACGCTTTGAAATACGAAATGCCACACATCACAAAGACTCCAAAAAACGCCTTATCTAAGGCTTCTGTGTTGTAGTTCCCAAAGTCAAAATCGAACGTGATTTTTTCTTGGAAAGATATTTTTTTATCGAGTGAATAACTTAAAAGAAGAGTTTTTTCTTGAGGAATAAATTTGTATTTTTCAAAAATGAAACGTTCGTACATTAAAAAAATTATCTCATGGAAGCCCGATGATACAAAATTTTCGCAAAAAAACTAGTGACCGTGGAATTGTGAAACAAGTGCGATAACGCCAACTCCCAAAATTAAAAGGAAAATTTGTTGAAACGAATGGGAGAGTTTTGTTTGTTTATGGAGTTCTGGAGAGAGATCCACTAATGCGATATAGATGAAGCTTGCTGCTGCCAATGCCATTACGTAAGGTACGAATTCATGCACTTGCTGAAAAGCGATATATCCCACTCCTGCTCCTACGAAGGCCGTTGCACTTGAAATCGTATTCATCACAAGGGCTTTCTTTTTGGAGTAACCACTGTGGAGAAAAATCCCGAAATCGCCGAGTTCTTGAGGAATCTCATGAATAATCACAGCCAATGCCACCATGATTCCGGCAGGGATAGATACGAGAAAGGCACCGGCAATCATAAGTCCATCGATAAAATTATGAAGCGCATCGCCCACAAAGATCATTTTACCGAGACTTTTATCATGCGAATGACAATCTACATTGTGACAGTGGTGTACACGGATGAGCTTTTCTAGGAAAAAGAAGAAAAGAATTCCCCCTAGGACAGTTGTAAAAACATTTTTAGCCGACAAGTGTTCCAAACTCTCAGGAATCAGCCCCAAGAAAGCACTTCCCAAAAGTGCTCCTGTTGCAAAGGTCACAAGAATGGGAATAAGCTTTTTTTGTGTTTTGTGTTTACACAGCAAGAAAAGCGAAGCGATCAGGACTGATCCGATACTTCCCAAAAACGTGAATAGCAAAATATAGGTGAGTGTCATTGTGAGAACATTGTAGTCATTTTTTGAATTCGTCAAAAAAAAGCCGCCACTGAGTGACGACTCTTTGCATTGTTCTGTTGTGAGGTTCTAATCCAAGCAGAAATCTCTTCGAGAAAGAATCGGACAGGGCATATCTCCAGCATCTTGTGCGAATTTCTTTTCACAAACTCGATTGTAGATTCGGTCATTTCCGTTCTCATCTCTTCGTACATAAAAACTCAATCGTTCATGTACTTGTTTATTTTTGATATCATCTTTGTATTGATAAGAATATTTCACACATACGACATCACTGTGGAAATTGTCTGTGTTTTCAGCGAGCCAAAAGTTCCAGTTTTCATATCCATCAACCATTTTATTGTATTCCTGAGAAAGTCGTGCGACGGCATAGGGACTCTCAGGATTACATTTCGCAGGATCTAAAAGTCGGCAGGCAGTTTCAAAATTTTGTGCGTTATAGGCTGTAAAAAATCGTTGAACGGTTTCAAGCGCTTCATGTGCCTTATTGGGAAATGTTGCTGGAGTGTGTGTAAATTCCTCAGCTTTCTCGACGATTTCTATAGTTTCGATGACTTCTTCCAAAATACCTGCTTCAATTCGTGGAGCAGAAGAATGAAGATTGTCTTCTTCATAATTAGGAAGAATTTGTGACGAAAGAAAAAGTGCTGTGTATGCAATTACGAGAAAGACAAGAGCGCTTGTGCCCCAAAAAAGGAGTTCCTTTTGGTGCCTTGAAAGAGTACTGGTAACGGTTCTGATAGTTTTTTTCATGAGAAAAAATTAATTTTTCATTACACTATAACATGAATACCAATAAAATGCAAGAGTATTAAAAATCCTATTCTTATGCTTAAAAACAAAGAAAGGAAGGAAAAAACATATCGAGACCATAGAAAAGTTCAAAAGAAAAGACTGGACTTTCTTTTTTAGAAATGGTATAATGAATAGATAAGTTAAGATTTCGTCATGAAAACAACTTTTAAAGCATTGATATTAAGCCTTTCCGGAGCACCGTTGCTCCTTGCGGGGGCGACGTATCCTACAGGAATGCAAAATGTAGCCTCTTCAACAGTGGCTGCACAACAAATGAAATTGACACAAGAACAAGTGCAGGTACAGGCACGAATGCAAGCACAGATGATGGCAGAAATGGCTAAAATGCAAGCAGCATCAATTGCCGATACTGCTGCGGCACAATCAGAAGCTTTGGCTCGAACAGCAACAGCACAATCAGAAGCAATGATTAATACTTTTGAAGCGATGGCTCAAGCAACGAAAGCCATGGCGAAAACATTCTCTCAAATGGCAGATTCAATGGGAAGTGCTTATACGAGTGTTTCTGCTCCATTTATGAATATACCAATTATAACAGTACCTCAAATAAAAGAAGTCGCTGAAACACCAGAAGAACTTCATTCATCTGCACCAGAGGAAACAACACCTCTTATTATAGAAGAAGTTATTGAACCAGTAGAGGTCATTGAAGAAGAAATAATTGAAGAAGAAACAGAAGACGTTCTTCCTGTGGTATTTCCTGAAAACATTGAAACAGTTGAGGAATACACAGAACCAGAGATTGTTGAGAAAAAAGCAATAGAAGAGGAGGTTAAAAAAGAAATTGAAGAAATTGAAATGCCAGAAGGAGAAGAAAAAGTATTTCTTCCTGCAACACCTGTTTGGAAAACAAATCTAATTATGCGAGGGCGCACAGAAGATCGAACTATATTTGAAAATATTTCCTCAGCAGAAAAAGAAAACACACTCAATAAAGCTTACCGACGACGAACAAAAAGAAATATTAAGTCACGAGAATCAGTGCGACGATATTCAGACGCACAGTCAATTCTCAACGCACGAGAGAAAAATCAAAAATAAAAAGGTGTGGATATGTAACCAACAGCGGATACAGAAACTTCATCTATTAAAGATAACACTCCTTCAAAAAATTGATCCGGAGTGTCTTTTATATGCACCTTTATTTGAATTTTAGAGGGGCCTTCATATTCATAAGGAAAAACAATGAACACATCTTTATATGTAATTTTTTGCAGTGGATCGTAATCAATAGCGAATTGAGAACTGTTTTTAATCACGAGTGTTTGTACAGTAGGTGAACTGACCAAATTAACGATTTCTCCCTGAGAAAGAAAATCAAAAAGATTTGTGGATTTACAAATAGAAGGGGGCTCTTCGCTATTACAAAGAAACGCTTTGTTCTCCATGGCTTTGATTTCCAAAATATCAATGAATGCCAACATTCCTGCATGAGTACTTTGCTTAGAAAGGTGGTGAAGTTCTCCGTGTCGTATATAAAAATTTCCTCCATCGAGAATAATGCCTCCAATGATAAAAAGTACCATCAAGAAAACAGCCGTAAATGGTAAAACCGAGCCCGATTCGTGGTGTTTCATTCACAGATATAGGGAGGATGGGGGTTTGAACACAGTACTTTTGCAGAAGAGGAGGCCTGAGTGTCGACTGCAGTCACGCTAAAGAAAGGAATTGAAAGAAAAAACGGTTTTTGTAATTGTACAATGAGAATGTCTTTGTATCGTCGATTTATATTAGAAATGATGTTTCCAGTTTCTCCGTCGCGACTTTCGATATCAAATAGAATTTCATTTCCTGTATAGAATTCTTCAATCGCTCCACTTATTTTTAGATCATTATTTGTAAGTGATCCGACTTGCGTGGCGTAGTTTGTGACATATAAAAGTTTCTGTTTTTCGGCAATTGCTAATCCTAATTGCAGAAAACCAAAGAGAATGAGAAAAAGAAGCGGGAAAATGAGTGCCACTTCGGTAAGAGCCTGTCCTTTTTTGTTATTCCAAAGTGTATTCATGGTTTAAGCGGAAAGAGAAGTACTTCGTCTTTTTGATAAATATCACTTGGAAAATCCTCATCAGAAAATTCCAAAACACTGACAGCTTGTTTGCATTTTTTCATTTTCCAAGGAGAAACATGGCGATCAATTCGCACGACTTGAAAAAAAGGATCAAGCCATACGAGAGACAAAGGGACTCGTAGAAAAAAAGTATGAATGCTCCAACATCGCGGGATAAAGAGTGGATGAAAAGGAGGATTCTTTCCCATAAGTCCGAGAACTCTTGTGGACCAGCTTTTGGCAACAATGCAAGGAATATAGTGAAGATTCTTAGATGGCATCGACAACACCTTGAAAGACAGCTTTAATTTCATCGCCGAGAAGTGAAACTGTACCAACAACAACTACAGCAATGACCGCCAAAATAAGAGCATATTCTGTCATGGTTTGACCAGAATTATCGAGAAACATTCTGATGAAAGATTTTTTCATGAGAAAAGGGGATTAAAAAGTATGGTGAAGATGGCACAGGTTTTTTATCAATGCCAATATTTCAGGGAAATGAAAAAGAAGAATTTCACATTCTCCCCAATGTGAATATTTATTAGGAAATAAAGGTATTTCCTTTCTAGAAAAGGGATTCCATTAACAAAGAGAAGAAAGTGGTCTTTTTAAATTATTAAATTTATGTGAAGAAATAAGCAGATTTCCTCCGTTCCAACTTCCCAAATTTTTATTTTTCCTAATACTGAGCGTATGGAATTTGATGGACTGAAACTGGCGATCCTTCTTTTCGCAGGCGTGGGAGCAATATGGGATATTCGCACCCGCACGATTCCCAATTGGCTTACTATGTCAGCACTCTTCGGGGTAATATTTTTTGGATTTGTGTTTACCGATCATGAACGAACGGTTTATTTTTTGACACTTGTTTTCGCGAGTTTAATTCTTTGGATTCCTTTTTTTAAAAAACTTATTGGCGGAGGTGATATCAAGATGCTCATGGTAATGGCAATCGCAAGCTCAATTCCGAATTTTGTACTGATACTTTTTTGTGTAGCTGTTATGGGCGGTGTGCAAGCACTTTTGACAGCGTTGTACTTCAAACTCAAAAAACACCCTCATCCTTTTAAAGTTCCCATTCCGTACGGAGTGGCTATTTTTCTTGGGTATGGGCTTCATATGTTGTTTCTGATCTAGTTTTTTATAATTTAAACTTGACACGTACTACCGAAGTAGTACACTTTTTGTGATGAATGATGTTACTCAAAAAGCAAAAGGCGTTGCTAAATTCTTGCTTCTCTCTCAAGAGGAAGGGGGACTTGTAGACATATTACCAGTTCTTATGACACCGATTGAAATAGAAAAAATATATGAACGTATTAGAATTTTAGAATGCTTGAATGATGGCTTGTCACAGAGAAAAACACTTAAAAAAACAGGATCAGCTATCGCTACAGTAACCCGTGGAGCAAAAGTTTTAAAACAAGTTCCACCTTTCTTTGGGCTACTGATTAAAAAAGCACAACATCTTGATTGGTGGAGGCATCTTTTCTGGTGCGCATAACTTTTTCTTTATATTTTAAAATATGGCGCATCAAAAGATGCGTTTTTTTATTTTTTTATTTTTTTTACAATGGAAAATACAAGTTTTTACGGAAACGATAATGGTTTTCGAGAACAAGGAGATTCACTATACCAATGTTTTGGACTCGAACTTGTTCCAGGAAACAAATGCCAATTGAATTGTGATGGGTGTTTCAAAAATCAAAACCTTTCAGAAAAAGGGGATATTCCACTTGAAGAAGCGAAAGATTATATTCGACAGGCCCAAGAATCTGGGTTCTCGGAAGTAGCTTTCTTGGGAGGAGAACCGGGACTTTATCCACATATTTTTGAACTTATTCAATTTACGCGAGAGCAAAAATTAAAACCAATTTTGGTGACGAACGGAATACTTCTTGCGGATGAAGAAAATGCTCAAAAACTTGAAGGAATGGATTCGATTGTAGTCACGCATGCCTACTTTCCAGGTGGAGAACAGGTTATTGACACTTTCTCGGGGAGAAATGGATATGCTGAACTTCTTGCAAAGGCAATCGAAAACATTAAGAAGATTCCCAATACCACGGTTATTTTAGAAATGGCTCTGAATGACCAATTTTTCCCACATGCTTTTGATTTTTTTAAGTATTGTCGAGAAAACAATTTAGATCCTTTTATAGAGATTAGTCGAAGAGATGACGAAGGAGGAAAAACAACAAGAGTTTCTCCAGAACAAGTGAAACAATTGTTTGAGAGATTTCGCGAATATGATGAGTTAAATTATCCAGAGAAGGCTTCTCATATAACTACTCCACCAGCATATGGACAGGCTTGTACAATGCCAATGACTGGTGTTCATATCAAAAATTTTGGGAATGGAGATCATGGAGGAGTGTATTCTTGCTGTGCTCAGCCGATTCGACACGGAGATTTGAAGAAAGAATCTCTTCAAGAAATTCTCAAAAGCCCAACTTTATCAGTTTATCAAAATCAGGATGCTTTTATTGTAGGTCCTTGTAAGGATTGTGACGTATATGATGAATGCAAAGGTGGGTGTAGAGGAGAAGCTGTATTGCGATTTGGATGTCCAAGAGCGAGTAATCCAGGGTGTGACAAAATCCCAGAAGATAAAAGAGAAGACATTTCAGTAATGGCTCCAGAGTCATGTAGAGGGTGTGTATTGGAATCAGATGAGGCCTGTTCTCTGAAACCGAAAGAATCTCTTAAAGCAAAATCAAAATTCTATTTCTAATATTTACTATGTTTTATTTACATTCTCCTGTTTCGATATCATTTACAAATACAATTCGTTCAAAAAAATATTTATCAAACGATTTAGTTTGTACTGCCATTGCTCGTACGGCGAAGGAAGAAAGGAATGTGGTCATTAACTGTTGCCAGCATCGTTGTGCTGGCGGCAGTTATTTTGCTTGTGGAAAAAAAATAAATCTCGAAAATATTTCTCAAACCTATACAAAGAAAGAACAGGTTTTTAAAAATAAGGGTCAAGACTAGAACAGCGAGTTATTTTTAAGTATTTCTAACATTTTACCA
>CAZDZO010000006.1:0-55157 GCA_964509975.1 uncultured Candidatus Peribacteria bacterium | reverse complement strand
GGGAATCGAACCCCTGTTACCAGGATGAAAACCTGGCGTCCTAACCACTAGACGATGGCGCCTCGTCGTCGCAGACGACGACAACTCCGTCCCAATAAATCGGGACTTCGTAGGTCTTGTCTGCTCCGCCTCTTGCTCACAAGGAGGTCTTCGTACTCGTTTAACAGATTCGCTCGTTACACTCGCTCATCTTACTCATACTCAGCTACCCCTTGTTCGCAGGTAATTTACTGATAAAAAGAACGTCGAGATTTTATTGAAAAAAACTTGCTGGTCAAACTTTTTAAGCGATAATCTCTTTCGAATGGCGACCCCAAAAAAAGTCCTCTCGAACGCATTTGCCCAACTCGTCGGAAAGATTCTTACGATTGGAGCGAGTTTTGTGATCGTTAAAATCGTAACAGGATTCGGTTCAGAGTTTTATGGAAACTATGTGACAGCCTACGAATTCCTCGCATTTTTTGGAATTATTGCAGATAGCGGACTCTTTGCTATTGCCGTGCGAGAAATGTCGCGCAAACCAAAAGATACGAAGTTTATTCTCTCGAACATCTTCTCTATGCGCCTAATCCTAATTATAGGAGTAACGATATTGGCAGGAGTTGCAGCACAATTTGTCCCCAAATATCCCGACATTGTAAAGATTGGTATCTGGATCACAGGACTTTCGATGGCACTAACGATTGTAGCTGGAACACTTTCTTCTGTGCTTCAGGCACGGATGAAAATTCAGTATTTCTCAGGATCACTTGTTTTTGGAAAAATTGTTTTAGCAGGATTGATCTTTTGGATCTCTCAGAATGCCGGACTCTTTGATAATGTCTTCTTCACGTTATTGTGGGCAGGAGTCCTTTCAAATATTGTTTTCTCTTCTCTCGTTATATTTTTCGCTTCCAGAGAAGTTCCCATCAGATTAGGATTTGATTTCGCTTGGTGGAAAAAGATATTTACTGTTTCGCTTCCTTACGGGTTGGCATTAATCTTGCAGACATTGTATCTGCGAATAGATGTGATCCTGATCTCTATGATTCTTGGCTCGTCTGCTGTGGGAATTTATGGAGTATCGACAAGGATTTTGGAAAGTCTCCTTATTCTCGGCGTATTCTTTGGACAAGCGATCTTTCCGAAACTTTCAGCAGAAGAAGATCGTCATGAAAAAGCCGAAAAGACATTGTCATGGGGAATGCAGATTCTCCTTATATTTTCGGT
Organism: uncultured Candidatus Peribacteria bacterium; assembly: GCA_964509975.1. Lineage (GTDB taxonomy): Bacteria > Patescibacteriota > Gracilibacteria > UBA4473 > UBA4473 > CAZVBV01. The sequence continues at coordinate 53,948 of CAZDZO010000006.1, read as the reverse complement.
TCCCATTATCATTGGAACCGTGGCTTTTGCGCCACAGATTATTGATATTATTAGTTCTCAAGAATTCCTTTCTCGGGATGGTTTTGTGGGATCTGACGGAATTCTCACTATTTTGGTATTCACGGTGTTCTTTGCTTATTTGAATCAATTGTTCACATTTTCTCTTGTTGCAAAGAACCGACAAAAACACCTCCTTCTAGTAAATGGGACCGCTCTCGCTATCAATGCCGTCTTGAATATTATATTCCTTCCTCAATACGGAATTATTGCCGCGGCGGCTTCTACAATTCTGTGTGAAATTGTGGTATTCATCTTACTCATGTACGAGATTGTGAAGCATTACAAACTCAAGCTTCCTACAAAAAATCTACAAATTATTTTCTTTGCAAACGCTGTACTTTGGGCAGAAATTTATTTGACCCCCATTGGTGAAAAACTTACACTCGCGCTCGCAATTGGATCTTTGAGCTATTTTGGAATTCTGTGGTTCGCGCGTAAGCGATTCTTGCCACAGGAACAGGAAAGTCAAAAAGCTGAAGAGTCTAAAAGTTAAAAAGTTCTTTTAAACACATGCGCGCAGGGTAGCGCAGGACGAATAGGATGAGTGAGTGTATCGAACGAATCCGTAAGCGAGTCCGAGAACTCTGTGTGAATGAGAGACGAAGTAGACAAGACCTACGAAATACCGCAAAGCGGTATGGAGTTGTCGCCGTCTACGCCGGCGACGGAGAGATGCCAGAGCGGTCGAATGGGGCACCCTGCTAAGGTGTTGTACGAGCAATCGTACCGAGGGTTCGAATCCCTCTCTCTCCGCCAGGAGATAAAGTCCGTGCATCCCATAGGGATGTAAGGGCTTTTTCTTTTTAGATGAGGAATGAGAACCCAAGGGTTCGTAATATAGCGGTAGCGTCATCCCTCTCTCTCCGCCAGGAGATAAAGTCCGTGCATCCCATAGGGATGTAAGGGCTTTTTCTTTTTAGATGAGGAATGAGAACCCAAGGGTTCGTAATATAGCGGTAGCGTCATCCCTCTCTCTCCGCCATTAAAAAACAAGCGCTCCCGTAGGGAGTGGTGGTTTTTAAATAATGGAAAAAGGATTTGAACCCAAGACCAGGGTTCGACGCGAAAACTAAGGAACGAAGTGACGATGATTTGAGCGCTCGAGTAGCCCCTCATTGAGGGGCGTCAGGAGAGTATCCCTCTCTCTTTAAAAACAAAATCCCCCTCAATCCCCCTTTAACAAGAGGGAGGAAAATTCATTTATAATATAGCGGTAGCGTCATCCCTCTCTCTCCGCCATTTTAAAAACATCAGACTTCTGTCTGATTTTTGTTTATGAGCGAATTAGACAAGATAAAGAAAGCTATTTAGAATCTTAATCATGAAGGATCCCGAAAAGATTGGTCTCAGTGAATCAGTAACCGAAGATTTAGATGATATGATAGTAGCGACTGGTGGTTCAAGTGTTTTACTTCAAATATTACTTCAATTTTTTAAAGAAATGTTTGAAATTGCAAAACCTTTTACAGATCCAAAAACAAAAAAAATTAAAGCTCCAAAAGGGCGGCTCCCCATTGGGAAATTATCTCCTAACGTGCGAAAAAGAATAGACACTATGGATTCTGCTTTCATTGAAACGATGAGTTATTGCGAATGGATAACCGTGTTTTCGGATGGATACCAAAGAGTAAAACAAAAACAGGAACAACAAAGTTATGATTGTGGTGAAAAATTAAAATAAGTTCTCTCTAGCCTCTCTCTCCGCCATTCACCTTTTCACATTTTTTTCGTCAAAAATACCCTCATTTTCACTTGTAGAATAAAGTCTTTTCGCCTACCATACGCACGCTTTTTTATCCTCAACGAATGTGTGGAATCATTGGTATCAGCAAGGCGAAAAACAATGCAGTATATGAAGCTTATGATGGCCTACTGATGCTCCAGCACCGCGGACAAGATGCCGCTGGACTTGTTTCCTATGATGGAAACAAATTTTATGAACGTCGTGGATCAGGTCTCGTTCGAGATACTTTTGAGGAAAAGGACATGTTAGCACTCAAAGGAACACAATGTATTGGACATTGTCGATACACCACTTGCGGAAGTTGTGACAATCAAGAGGAGAGTCAACCATTCTTTGTGAATGCACCCTTAGGGATTTATCTCATTCATAATGGAAATCTCACAAACGTTGACCAAGTACGAGAAAAGATTCTTCATGAATATCATCGACATCTAAGAACTGATTCTGATACTGAGATTCTTCTCAATGTTTTTGCGGATCAGATATACAAAGTGATGAAAGAAGATCCAAAAATGAAGTTAGATAAAGTTATCTTTGAAGCAACTGGAAAAACAATGGACCGTATTACCGGTGCCTACTCTATTATTACGCTGATTGATAAAGTCGGCCTCTTTGCTTTTCGTGATACACACGGAATTCGCCCACTCGTTCTTGGAAAAAAAGAAACAACATCCGGAACTGAATGGGGTATGGCTTCTGAAGATGTAGCTCTCAAAGCCCTTGATTTTGAAATAGTTCGTGACGTAGCTCCAGGAGAAGGAGTTCTTATTACCAATGAAGGCAAATTGATCACTCATCAATGTCGAAAAGGGAAACTCACTCCCTGTATTTTTGAATACGTGTACCTGGCTCGGCCGGACAGCATGATTAATAAAATCTCTGTTTACAAAACACGACTGAGAATGGGGGAATTTTTGGCAAAACAAATCAAAGAAGCCAATCTTGAAATCGACTCTGTTATGCCAGTCCCCGACTCTGGACGCCCATTGGCAATTCAAGTGGCAAAAGATCTTGGCATTAAATACAGAGAAGGATTAGTAAAAAATCACTACATCGGACGAACCTTTATTATGCCGAATCAAAAAGCACGACAAAAATCTATCCGACGAAAACTTAATGCTATTGAACTTGAATTCAGAAACAGAAATATTCTCCTTGTTGATGATTCTATCGTTCGTGGAAACACGATCAAGAAGATCATTCAACTCTGCCGAAAAGCCGGTGCAAAAAAAGTTTACGTTGCCAGCGGAGCACCACCCGTAATCAATCCTGATGTGTACGGCGTTGATATCCCAACTCGGGCAGAACTTTTGGCTAATGGACTCACTATCGAAGAAGTTCGAAAAGCCATTTGTGCTGACGCCCTCTTTTATCAAAAAGTTGAAGATTTAGTGGAATCCGCACGTGTCGGAAATCCCAAAGTTGATGGATTTCACACTGGTGTTTTTGATGGGGGCTATGTCACTCCAGAAGTAACCGAAGAATATCTCAAAAAAGTTGAATTTGAGGGACGTGGAGCCGCTATGAATAAAGGACCTAATCTCCCTCTTCCTACTCTCTAAGCATCTCATTTTATGAATTTTCTTGAATTTCTCTCTCCGCTCCGAAGAAGAAAGCTCTCCTTCCTTATTATTGCAATTCTTTGGGCAGGACTTATCTGGTTTGCACTCGGACTTATTCCTCAAATACAAAAGACAACCGTATATTTCTCTCTTAAACCCATCGTTTCAACAGAAACGAATATGATGTATTCCTTTGATCCTCCAGAAAGCGCGAGCAAAGTCGCTGAAGGAGTTTCTGGATGGGCCAAGAACCCTGCTTTCCGTGAACAGATTCTTCAGGAAGCGGGTGTTTCTATTTCAAAATTCAAAAAGAAATTGACTGCTCGAAAACAAAACAGAGTAAATGTTTTTTGGACAATTAAACTTCAAGACGAAGAAATGCAACACGCTGAGAAACTTACTCAAGCACTCATTACAACATTTGAATCGAACTTTGCTGATTTTAATAAAGACAACAGTGCTCCTTTTGGGATTTCGGAACCACAAGTATTCCGATATCTCTGGACATTCCCTTTTGTCTGGAAACTCTGTAGTGCCATTATTCTTGGTCTTGTGCTTTCTTTCCTCTGCATTTATTTCTTTGAAGCACTTTCTGATCGGATTTCTTTTGCCTCACAAATACGAACTCTATTTCCAGGGTCTCCGCTCTTGCGAATGGCACGCCCTATTGGAAAACACGATGTGAAGTTACTCGAGCAATTTATTCTGACCTTTGAATCTCCTCGTCTGATTGGAACTTTTCCAAAGGCGGAACAATCATTTTCACTCGCTCCAATGGACACCATTAATGAAGATCTTGATATTCCGATTTTGCTGGTGAAACTCGGAACCACAAAAATGACTGAACTCGAAAATATGCTCGCTATTTTTGGCGACGAGATTGGAATTATTGTTTTTGAGAAGTAAACAGCAGGAAGTATTGAAGAAACGAAGTAAAAGAACTTCATTGAACACATTTTTTGTTCAACATTTAAAACGGCTATCCTAACGGGGTTTGGGGAGAAACCGTGTCTGAGCGTCATGGGGACTCTGATATATCTTGAAGGCGCACGAGCGAGTTTTTTCTCCCCAAAACTTTTTGGTTCTTTTTAGTTATAAAAAGAACAGCTCTGCCGATATCCATCATCGACAAAAGAAGGGATCCTTCGACTGCGCTCAGGATGACAAGGGCAGGTTTTTTTAAATGACAAAATAAAATAAAATCGTACAATCGAATCACTTACTTTTAGACTTTTTAACTCTTTAACTATTAACATCAACTACGCCGACGCTGGAGTAAATATCTCAAAAGGCGATGATGCGTCCAAGAAAGCCTACGCCAATGCAAAGAAAACTTTTGCTTCTCGAAAAGGTATGATTGGAGAACCATTTGCACTCGAGGGAGGCTTTAGTGGTGCTTTGGATTTCGGAGACTTCTTACTCGTACAAAATGATGATGGAGTCGGAACAAAATCAGAAATTGCCGAGCGAACAGGTGTGTATGAAACATTGGGAGAAGACCTCCTCTGTATGGTCGCTGATGATGCGATCTGCGTGGGAGCTGAAACCGTATCAATTACCAATACGCTCGATGTTCCTGTTGTCGAACCAGAAATTATTGAATCACTCACATCCGGACTGGCAGAAGCTTGCGGGAAAGAAAAAGTCGTTATTCCGGGAGGTGAAATCGCCGAAGTCGGTGATGCCTGTAATAAAATGGTTTGGAATGCTACCGCCGTTGGAGTGGTCAAGAAAGACCGATTCATTTCTGGGAAAAACGTAAAAGTTGGACAAAAAATCATTGGTCTTCGAGGACGCGTACTTCGGTCAAACGGAATATCATTAGCTCGAAAAATTTGCGAAATGAGTTTTGGAGAAGATTGGCACAACATCGAATGGAAAGATGGAATTACATGGGGACAGGTACTCCTCACCCCTTCTAAGATTTTTCATCGACTGATACTCGATAATGTCATTGGAGGATTTGATTCAGATCGCCCCTTTAATGTATCTGGAATCGTTCACATCACGGGAGGTGGGATACCAGGAAACGTGCCGAGAATCTTTCCTAACAAGAGCTTGGGAGCGAAATTCGACAATCTTCATGAACCACACAAAGCGATCAAAGATTTACAAAAACTTGGAAATATAGATGAAAAAGAGTGTTATAAGACCTGGAACTGTGGAACAGCTTTAATGATTTTTTGCGATGAACAAGACGCAAATGCTATTTGTGAAAAATTAAATTCGGCAGATAACGAAGTTGATGCTAAAATTGTTGGTGAAGTAAATGATACACAAAACATCGAAATCATATCGAAGTTTACGGGTACCACGCTTCTTTTTTAATTTCTTTTATTTCCATGAATATCCAATTTAAAACTGGCGACGTTACATTTTTTGATGAAGATAAAGACTATTTCAGAAAAAGATTTCAAAAGATAGAACAACTTCTCGGATTTGATGCTGGAGATCCGGATTCTGTCGAAGTCCGCATTCAAATTGAAAAAAGAAAACAAAGTAGTGGAAACCGGTTCAAAGCTACTGCGAATGTATCTTTTCCTCGTGGAAAGTTTCATGCAGAAACAACCGCTGAAAATATTAAAAAATGTGCGGATGAACTGAAGAGAAAACTCCGACCGCAAGTTGAAGCCTTTCATGGGAAGAGGAAATGACCTTTTATTTCCCCTCATTCCCGCGGAGGCGGGAACCCAGTCTTTAAAAAAATTCCTTATTCTCTGGATCCCCCAGTCAAGCTGGAGGATGAGGAGGGTCACAAAACCTCATCCGTCACCTCTCCCCCAAATCCTCTCCCATAGAGATATTCTTTAAGTTTCGCCGAAAGTTCGAACTCCGTAATATCTTTTTTGCGCCGGAGAATATCCTTTTCTTTTTTGGCAATAAGTTCTTTTGCGATCTCAATCTGATCTTCTAACAAGAAATGCTCCTCAACGGCCTTTTTGGCCATGTCTTCAAAAATGCTTTTCATTCTCAATTTTTGAATAATCTTTCGAGGACCGGCTGATCTTTTCAACACTTGATCTTCAATAAATAACGCACAGAAACGTTCATTGGAAAGAAACTTTTTTTGTTTGAGTTCCACAATAAACTCCTCTATCCCCTCTTTCTCTTTTGGGAATTTTTCAATGAGTTTTTTACGAAATTCATGAACTGAATACTCTCGCTTCCCGAGGAGTCTAAATCCTTTATCCCGAAATGTTTGCATGAGTTTATACGCTTATTGAACGTACAAAGTTTCTTGCATTTCGTTGTCCATGTCAATTTGACGTGGAGAATAGAGTGTCACTTCCCCCACATTCAATGGAGCTGTGAAGTAAGCCGTTTCTCCTGGAACAACTTTTCCAAAATCAACACCTCCCTCAATAGCGAAGTGATGTGTAAATTGTCCATTGTTAAACACTTCAAACTCAATGTTTCCTGATTCTACGTTCTCTGAAGAGAGATCAATCCCCCATTCATACAGAAACACTTTTATAGTATCGGTAACATACATTACTGGTGCTTCTGTAGACTCCGTAAAGATTTTTTCTTCTACTTCTGCTGGAATCTCAACAGTCGCTTCTTCTTCTTTTGGGGTAACCGTAATAGGCCCTGTTACATCTTCCTCAAGTCCAGTTCGATCAATTGGATTTCGTTTTATTTCTTCTGTTTCTTCAACATTTTTTATTTCTTCTGTTTTTGTCTCTGTTGATTCTTCCGTCTTTGTTTCTTCTTCTGTAACGGCTTCTTCCGTTGCTGTTTCTTCTGTATTAACATCGTCTCCTGATTTATTAATTTCTTGAAAAACAAACCAAGCTCCAACCAAAATGACACCGATAATTAAAATTCTTCGCATGTGGGGTATAAATAATTCGGAGGGAATATAAAACAACTTTCCAAACAATGCAAATTATTTTTTAAGGTTTTTAGGAAAAGTTTGACACCTTAATTTATTCTCCGTATAAGACATTTCAGTGTCCGTGATGGACCATTGGTAAAATAAACAATATGTTTATGTTTCGCCAATTTACAAATGTTTGTGTTAGCCGTAGGATATAGTGTAAAACCGCGCCCTAAACGGGAAGTCAGTCTACAATTACCCCGCTGTCTAGATTCACGAAATGGGGGGTAGCTATGCAAAAAACAGCTTTAGAAGCTGTACACAAACGCCGAGAATGATGATTGTCTTGTGGATTAACAATCATTGAACTCACCCTTAAAAAAGGTGAACCGGTACACTAATCCCATGAAGTTTTGGAGACGATTGATCATTAGCATCCGTCGTCTCCTTTTTTTATAGAATCTTATATTGTTCCCTAATCCACGCAGGCGTGTTTGTGATAACGACTTCCAAGTCCTTTGCTTCAAGCCAATACGCTTCCTTTTTGTTAAAAAAATGCGTATCGCCCTTCTTTATTTCAAAATCCCCTTTTTCTAGATGTAATGTCGCACTTCCTGAAACAACATGATAAATCTGCTCACACGCTGTATTACAAGCGCTCCCTTTCTCAGGATATCGTCCATGAATATTTGCCACTGCCAAACTCATGTTCTTGCTCCCAATATCAAACTCCTGAACCCGGCACTCTGGAGAATGCGATGAGCTCAGGGGCTTTGATTGTTTTTTCTTCATTCGAAAATCGAAAATTGGCAATCGAAAATTATTTTATTCGTCCTTCTTTTCTTCGTCTTCTGAAACTTCAGCGTCTTTAATTTCTTCTTCTCCTGTTTTATCCGCCATTTCTTCTCCTCGTGCCGCTTCGGGATCGTGTCCCGCTTCATGCATCTTTTTTCCTAACGCCATCAATTTTTCAGACAAAGCTTCTCCGGCTTGTTCGAGTTCTTCTTTGGTCGCATCTTCTTTTGTGAAGACTTCTTTAGCTGTTGGAATCGCTTCTTCGACCGCTTTAATGTCTTCCTCAAGTTCGTCTTTTTTCAAATCCTTCGCTTCTTTCACGGTCTTTTCTGCTTGATAGATAAATGAATCTAAGTGATTTCGTGCTTCTACAGCTTCCTTTCGTTCTTTATCTTTGTCCGCATTTTCTTCCGCTTCTTTCTTCATCTTTTCGATTTCTTCATCAGACATTCCACTTGATCCTTCTATTCGAATTGATTGCTCTTTTCCGGTTGATTTATCTTTCGCTTTTACAGAAAGAATACCGTTCGCATCAATATCGAAAGTTACCTCAATTTGAGGTACTCCTCGTGGAGCTGGTGCAATTCCATCAAGAAGAAACTGCCCGAGAGATTTATTATCGGCTGCCATTTCTCGTTCTCCTTGCAAGACATGAATCTGCACACTTGGCTGACTATCGGCGTACGTTGAAAACACATTTGGTTTAGAAGTTGGAATCGTTGTATTCCGTTCTATCATGGGTGTTCGAACCCCACCTGCGGTTTCAATTCCCAATGTCAATGGAGTCACATCCAAGAGGAGAACATCTTTCACATCTCCTTGTAATACACCTCCCTGCGTTGCTGCTCCAAGCGCTACAACTTCATCTGGATTTTGTGATTCGTTCGCTTTCTTTCCAAAGAAATCTTCAACGGCTTTTTTCACCGCTGGCATTCGTGTCATCCCTCCGACAAGGATGACTTCATCAATATCTGATGCCGACAACTTCGAATCTTTCAAACACTTTTTACACGGTTCAATTGATCGTTTGATCAGATCCGCTACTAATTGTTCTAACTTCGCACGCGTCAATTTCTTCTGTAGGTGCAATGGTCCACTGTCCCCTACCGTAATGTACATGGCATTAATTTCAGTTTCTGTCGTTGATGACAATTCTTTCTTTGCTTTTTCCGCTTCTTCCTTCACACGTTGCATCGCAATCGCATCTTTCCAAAGATCTACACCTGTATCTTTTTTAAATTCATCCAACAACCATTGAATAATCACTGAATCGAAGTTATCTCCCCCCAAGTGAGTGTCTCCATTTGTGGCAAGAACTTCAAACGTTCCATCAGAAATCTCCAAAATAGAGATATCAAACGTTCCTCCTCCAAGATCGAAGATCGCTACTTTTTCTTCTTTTCCTTTCTTATCAATTCCGTACGCCAGCGCTGCCGCTGTTGGTTCGTTAATAATTCGCTCTACTTCGAGTCCGGCAATCTTTCCCGCATCTTTCGTTGCCTTTCGTTGTTCATCGTCGAAGTAGGCAGGAACCGTAATCACCGCTTTTGTAACCGGAGCCCCAAGGAATGCTTCCGCATCTGCTTTAAGCTTTGCCAATACCTTCGCCGCAATTTCTGCCGGTCGCATCGCTTTCCCATCAAATTTAATCATGACCGCATTATTTGGTCCTTTTTCAAACTCAAACGGCATTTCTTTCATTTCTTCTGTTACTTCTCCAAACTTTCGTCCGATAAATCGTTTCGCTGAGAAAATCGTTTCTTTAGGATTTACAAGCGCCTGACGTTTCGCTGGAATCCCGACCAAAATTTGATCATCCTTTTTGGCTACAACAGAAGGTGTTGTTCTATTTCCTTCTGCATTTGGGATGATAACCGCCTTTCCTCCTTCCATAACAGCGACGCAGGAGTTTGTTGTTCCGAGATCTATACCTATAATTTTTGACATGTGTTATTAATTAAAATTAGCAGTCGCATTTTAAGAGTGCTAAAAAGTTTGTCAAAACTTTTTTGCGAAAAAGCTGGCCCTCATTCCCGCGGACGCGGGAACCCAGTCGACACAAACTCCTTTTTCTTTCTCCAATAAGAATCAAAGACTTCTTTTTAATGGAAATTCTTAATTGTCTGGTTTCCCCTTTGCAGGGGAATGAGGAGCTATCCCTTTAATTTTTCTCAAAACTCTATAGAATCCAACACACAATGAACCTTTCGGAAATCCGTGAATACACAAACGATTCTCTCCACAACCCGTGTACCAGACGAGCAAAAATGGTGAATGGTCTTTTGTCTTTTTTGATCATCTTCTCCATTGCCGTTATTCCACTTCACTTTTGGAGCAATATTGATTGGATTCATGATGAACTCTTTTTCTTTGATCGATTGACGGTGACAATCTTTACCGTGGAATACCTTCTTCGTATCTGGTCCGCCAAACGTCCTCTGTCCTATATAACGTCTTGGTGGGGCGTTGTCGATTTAGTAGCCATTCTCCCCTTCTACATGGCACAGATAGGGCTTCTGGCTTCTCCTGAACTCTTTCTCCTTCTACGTATTCTCCGTATTCTAAAATTCGCCCGAACACAAGGTATGGAGCTCATTGCTATGAAAGGATGCGAACTCCATCATCACGGAAATTTCGAACTCCTCCCACGAGAAAAAGTCGAAAGAGTTGTTCAAAAACACGCTATTGTATTCTTACTTGGGATGCTCTTGCCACTTTTTTTTACGACCGCAGGACTTTCTGTATTTATTTTTTTTCACGGAGGAGCCATTCCTTCCGCCATTAGTATTTTGCTCTTCCTTTTTGGATTTGTCTTTTTTATCAAAGCATGGCTCGACTTCAATTATGATGTTATCTACATTACAAATTATCGTGTAATTATTCAGAACCGCGAACTCTTTGGGTCTATTTCAAACAATATTCCGTATGAATCTATTACCAATGTGGTCCCGAGTAATCTCGGTCTTTTTCGATGGATATTTGGGATTGGCGATGTCCATATTCAAACCGCCGACAACACGACTGATAATCTCTTTTTTCAGAATGCCCCCGGACCGCATCATGTTGTGAGAACTATTTCAACGAATAGACAAAAACTCCTCAATGCGCGAGAAGGACGTGAACTCGAAGAAATCGCTGAACTTAAAAAGATAAAACGACAAGAAGAAAAGATTGGCGAGTTTATGGAACACGATAAAGAATCTTCTTCTGATCCTGAGAGTTAGGCCGCGTTACGCACCATGTTCACGGCTCGCATTTGATTTGAAGTAAGCGTCGCTTTCATTCCCACATTTACTGCTGCTTGCGCAAAAGTTTGATTTGGAGGTCCAAATTTATTCCATGAAAAAGAGGCTCCTTCGGTAATTCCTTCATATCCCGCATGTTTCCATGGCATATGTCCCCAGACCTTTTTCCATGATTTTCCTGTCGTTTTACTGAGCGTTGTCTTCATTGTTGAAAGTGCTGTTTCTTTCGTTGTCTTTGCACCTGCTTTTGCAATTGATTTAGAGATGACTTTTTCCGATACCGTTCCTATTTCTTTCTTCCCAGTCTTTTTAACAGTCATTTCAACGCCTTCTTCAAACAGTTCCTTTCCTGCTTTTTTGGCCAATGCTTTTGCTCCGAGTTTCGAAATCCCTTTTGTTCCTCCTTTGAGTAAGACACGGATTCCAGCCGCAGCTCCTGATCCAAGTCCCAATGTCAAAACCGTAAACACATCAAGTCCAACATTAATTCCAAGTTCTGCCCATCGCATTCCTTTTGAAGTTCCTAATGATTCATCATTAAGCCGTCCAGCACTTCGGATGGTTCCAATAATGGGTAACAGTTCTGCCACTGACCACAACCAATTTGATTCGGTAACCGTTGCACTAAATTCTCCAAAACTACGCGAACGAAGAGCTTCTTTAAGTGTCATGACACCAACTGAAATCATTGATACTGATCCCACTTTCCCAAGTTTCATTCCTGGAACTTTTCCCGCTCCAACAGCTTGAATTGCTTCTGGCCCCATTTTCTGAATATCTTTCACTCCCCTCTTTGAGAGTTTCGCAATTTCATCATTGTATTTTTCAGGTCCCCATGTAGCGATATTCTTGTTCGCATTTTTCATATCGGCACTCCATTTTTCTTTAAACTTTGTAAATTCTCCCAACTTTTCTCGTTTTTCAATTTTAATCGCTCTCATTTGCGTCATTACTTTTCTTTTTTCTTCTTTCGTCTGATCAAACACCTTTTTTCCATACTCTAGTTTTTCACTCCCTTCGTCTTTAATCGTTTCAACTTTATCAGCAAATTTATCAGCACTTTTCCCAAATCGAAGATATTTCGCCTGTTTTTGAACCGCCATATATTTAGCATATTCAATAGGATGAGTAAGACGAAACCAAAATTTCGAAATAAAATTCATGTTTTTATCTTTTCCCATCACTTCTTCAAACGTTTTCATTTCCCATTGAGTCGTTCCGTCTTTTGCAGTAATACGCTCATCCGAAACATATTTATCAATAATCGCTCCCATCTTATCTCTCGTGTCAGAGTTTCCCCCATTCCCATTTCCCATAACTTTCAAAAGCCAACTTTCATTCATTTTCAATTTTTCATATTCATCAAGTTGTTTTCCTAATTTTTTTTCATCATTAAATGTCTCATAAAATTCATCTACGACTTCTTTATCTCCTTCCATTCCGGCAACTTGTGAGACCTTATTAAACAAGTTTTTCTTGGTGTCTTTTTTTTCAACAGTCTTTTCTTTTGTTTTCTTTTCAACAGAAAATCCATGTTCCTTTCTTTCTACATCTGAATTAAAATCAGCTCCTCGACGTTCAAATCCTTTTGCTATTTCTTTTTGAACTGGAGATTTCACAACTTCCATTTTCGGAAGTTTTTCCTTTTCTTCTTTTGTTTTTTGTACCGTTGCCGTAGAGGGATCTGCCATTCTTTTAAAAGGTGAGAAGATTCGTGTCATTGCGCTTAACATCAATGACTCTGAGTCAGAAGAGTCTCTGAGAGATTCTCTCAGTTCTTTTTTACTCGAAACGATTTTTTTCTTTTTTGACATAAAAAAGTGACTACTTCTCCTAATTATACCATAAATAAGCCTTAAAAACAAGCGTCAAACCGCTCTATTACAACAGATTGTCCGCAACATCAAACCCTGCAAAAACCTCATCTACATCATCTACTTCTTCGACCGCTCCAATGAATTTTTCAATACGATCAAGGTTTGCTTGAGTATCAATCATTTTGGGATCTTTGGCTCTATATTGGGGTTCTGACTTCACGACTTCAATTCCTTGCGCCGTAAGAGCATCTCTCACTTTTGCAAGTGTCGTAAACTGCGTGATAATCTCTGATCCTTCTTCCGTAAAAGAAAAATCATCTGCGCCTGCTTCTATAACCATTTCAAAAAGTTCGTCTTCTGATTTTCCCGAGTTTTTTATTTCAACAACTCCGACGTGGTCGAAAAGAAAATTCACCGTTCCAGAACTCCCTAAGTTTCCCCCATTCTTTGCAAAAGCTGTTTTAACCGCTGGTAAGGTTCTATTTTGATTATCCGTCAGAGCCGTCACAATGATTGCAATACCATCTGGTCCAAATCCTTCATACACTTGATCGACAAACTGTGTCGCATCTTTGTCAGCTCCTGAAAGTTTTTTCAAAATTCGATCAATATTGTCATTTGGTACATTATCCGCTTTCGCATTTGCAATAGCAGCTCTCAGTGATGTATTTGTCTCCGGATTAGAATCATTACGTCCTGCAACAAATAGGATTTTTGAGTGTTTCGTCAAAACCTTTCCCCGTTTTGCATCGGTGAGCGCTTTCTTGTGCTTAATTGAACTCCATTTACTGTGTCCAGACATGACGATAATATAAAAGGTCAAAGGCAAAATGTAAAAAGAAATTCTAAATTTTAATTCTCCCCTTTGTAGGGGGAGTTAGAGGGGGTTTATTTCTGCAACTGCTCAACTTCTAAAGAACTTAACTTCCGCCATTTCCCTATGGGCAATTCATTCAACCAAATATTATTCACTCTCACACGCAGAAGTTCCTTCACTTTTAAATCACAAGCCTCACACATTCTTCGAATCTGACGATTCTTTCCTTCTTTAAGAATAATACGAAAAACGTTCTCCTTGATCTGATGCACTTCACAAGGTTGTACACGCTCTTTATTTACTTCAAGAGTCCCTGACGATAACCGTTCTAAAATTTTAGGAGTAAGTGTGGTGGTAACCACCACCACATACTCTTTTTCGTGAGAATACGAAGGATGCGCAATTTCATTTGCGAGATCTCCATCATTCGTGAGCAATAAGAGTCCGTGGGAATCTTTATCCAATCGCCCAATTGGTACCACTCGCTCTGATCCAAAATCAAAATCATTGAGTGTTTTTCCACCATGTTCATTTTGAAAGGTCACCTCCACTCCCGTTGGTTTATGCCACACAAGAACGATCGACTGAATATTCTTTCGAACCGATATTTTTACACCATTAAAAATAATGTTTTCACTTCCCGTAACCTTATCCCCCAGTGTCGCTTTCTTTCCATTTACAAAAATCTTCCCTTTCTCTATAAAACTTTCTGCTTCTCTTCGCGAACAAACCCCCTGCGAGGATAAAAACTTTTGCAGGCGTATGGGATCTGAATCCTGTTTCATGTTTTAGTAGGCGTGTCGTTTTTTGAAGAACACCAATCCAATGATGAATATAACGAGCAAGGCAACAACTGTTCCAATTGTCCCCGGTCCTGTTGCTGATAAACTTGTTGAAAAAGACAATGTAGTTCCTTCTGACTCGTTTCCATCTTTATCAATCGTGCTCAAAAGAATCTCATAGTTTTCATCAAGATCAACTTCAAGTTCCAATTCTGAAATATCACTTCCGAGAGAATATCCACTATCCCAATCCTCCAATCCTCGACGGGTGTAAAGAATTTGGTCAGAAAGATTTGGTTCCTCTGCAATAACCCAATTCAAAATAACTAATTGTTCTGATTTCAAAAGTGATGTATCGATAGTCATGTTTTTTGCCTCCTCAACCTCAACAACTGAATTTTGATTTGGATTTGACGGTTGTTGCGGTTCTTCAATATTTTCTTCCTCAATAGGATCTTTTGGTTCTTCGGCAAAACGAGTAGCTATAAATTCAACTCGATCCATTGATCCTTCTGCAATAGATTGTCCATCGATATTTTGAACTTCTGTTGTTGCTACTATTTGATAGGCTGTTCCCGAAACTAAGTCTCCTCCAGTAATAAGAACCACCTGATCCTCAAGTACTTGTACTTCTTGAATAACGATTACACCACCAGTAATTTTATCAAAAATTTGAAACGCAGAGAGTGGACTTCCCGCAAAGAAAACTTTTTCTGACATCGCAAGTTGCACTTCGTTATCCCAATTTTGTGTCACCGAAAGCAATTTCATTTTACTTCCTGCTGGTGCCACTGGAGTCGCTGATACTTCCACCGAATACGTAACGGACTCCATTTGTTCGTCATCAATAGCGGTTATTGCAAAAAAGTACTCTGTACCACTCAGAAGACCATCTACAACATAATTTGTTACTTTTCCGACAATGATTTCGTCTTCATATGAATCCTCTGCTGTCTGAACTGTGGTTTTTCCATAATACACCTTATATTCATTCACCACTCCATCCTGATCATTCGCCTCATCCCACGAGAGCGTTATTTGTCGATTCCCTGCTGTCGCTACAACATTTTTCACTTCATTTGGTGCTTGTGGAAATTCTTGAGCAAAAGCTAAACCCACAAATGCTTGTGACAGAAGAGCTATAAGTGCAAAAGCCGAGACCAATTTGGATTGTTTTTTCATTTTATGAAATTGTACCACTGGGTGGAACAAAAGTTCAAGCAATTTCTACTATAAATTGGATCCCAGAAATTTTACATTCGTAAAACCCTAGGATGCCCCTTCTGGTCATTTCCCAAAAACCTGCACCACATACACCTCCCCTTTTTCATTTTTTGCAAAACCAATCCCAACTTTTGTCCATTTTGCTAATAAAAGATTCCTGCGATGGGACCCTGAGTTTTCAAGTCCTGTTAAAGCCAACGGGAGATCCGTTCCAAAACTGAGATTTTCTCCAAAATCCCCGATAAATCCTTCTCGTTTTAAACGCATTGCAAAGGTCATTCCAGTAGGACTTGTATGAGAAATAAAATTCTCCAATGCCATTTTCTCCGCATATTGTTGCGCAAAAACATTTAAATCTCTATTCGCTACCACCGAACCTATCTCATGGTTCGCACGAAAAGCATTCGTCCAGTGTCTGATTCCAGCAATAGATTCTGTCGTGACAATCGCTTCCGGCCAAGGCGCAATCGGAAGCACATATTCTCTCGCTACATAAATCGCACGATTAAAGAACACTTCTCCATCATCAGACACAATTTCCAAAACATGGGTTCCAAACCCTTCCGGCCGAAATCGAAACCGAAACGCGTCAATCCCTCGTTGTTCCAATGTCACTTGTTTCACCATTCCAGAAGGTGTCATGACATAAACATGGTCCGCCAGTTTTATCATTGGAGAATGCAGTTTCCCTTCCAACGTAATAGAATTAAGGGTCTTTACGAATCGTGGAAATTCATACACAGAAATATCTTCTGTTTCTTTGTCCTTAAATCCTTCAACAACCTGAAATGTTTTTGTCGTAACTGGCTTCCAATTCGTTGTTTGTTGCTCAAATGTTCCATCATTCGTTAGGGATTGAAACAATTCAACCGTCATATATTCCTTATTTGAAAAAGAATGAAAGAAATCTGTTTCCAATCCCAAAGAATCAAGTCCATCTTCAATAATGAGCATTTTTTGTTCTTTATCACCGGTAAATACAATTTTGGAAAGTACGGATTCTCCACTATTCCAATCAAAAAGCACCTGCTTTTTTTCGGGCACTATACGCACGTCAATGGATGAGAAAAAAGGTGTATTAGAGGAAGTAAACACCCGTTCTTTAGGAAGAGGCACAACGTTTATTTCTTCTACACGAGATTTTTGTTCTTCGTCAAAAACAAGCCCAACATGATACCGTCCTGCTTGTGTAAACTTCACGGGAAACGAAAAATTCCGTCCAGACACCGCTCCAGAAAAATGAATTTGATCTGACGAAATACCCTCTTTATCAGAAATCGGTTGCAAAAAGATCGTCGCTTCTTTGTGACCTGATTCTTTTGCCGTTCCAGAAAGCTGAAACACCGTCCCCTCCACTATGGTTTGAGGAATTGATCGGCGCAATACGGCATTGGGGAAAAATTCAGCAGAAAGATGCGCTACAGTCTCTGTAAAAACCGGAATGGTTTCTCTTTTTTTTTTAATATTAAGCGACAATTTTTCGGAAAGAACTTCTGGTAGTTTTTCGTTCTTGGTTTCCGTTAATAAATATTCCTGCAATGCCGATGGCACCACTGCTGTTTCTTCTACAGGAGAAGAAACTACTTCGAATTCCACAGAGATAACTCCTCTGGTAATCGGTGCAAGATGCTCAAAGGCTTTTTGAGATAAATCTATAATTCGTTGTTTATGATATGGCCCCCGATCATTCACACGCACAATGACAAAATTATCCCCATGAGATACTTTCAAAAATGTGCCAAACGGCAATGTCCTGTGAGCGGCTGTCATATCCATCGGATCGTAAATTTCTCCATTGGCGGTAGTTTTTCCAGCAAATCCTTCATTGTAATAGCTCGCTGTCCCCTCTCCCCAATACACATATTTTTTAGTAAAATCAGATTCAGCCACTTTTTGTGCTCGATAAATAAGTTCCGCCACTTCTCCACGAGAAATAGATTCATAAGGCGATGCATTCAAATTATCAAGGATTCTAAGATTTCCAGTCGCACGAAAAAATCGATCGTACCAATCTTCTTCAAACCCCTCTTCTTCGACGGGAACATCAAAACTCAAGACCAGCATTTTCAAAAATTCCGACCGCGACACTTGTGCCGCTGGGTGAAAATCTCCATCCGCAAATCCGTGGACAATTTCTCTGTCTGCTGCGGTATTTACAAACGGTGCGTACCATTCGTTTGCTGGAACATCAGCAAAATAATCGGCTCCGTTATCAATAATTTCAATATCAGCGGCCAACATAAGCACCTTCAAAACTTCTGAACGCAAAATAGAATTCAATGGTTTGTAATAACGTTGATTTCCTTTTTCATATCCTTTCACAATGTTTGATTCTTCAAGGGAATCTATAGCGTGAAAATACGGATGTGTGACATCAATGTCGGCAAACTCCGCATGTGTTATTCCAGCACATACAATTCCAAACAAGCAAAGCGCAATCTTTGTGTGAGTATTTCTTTTCATCGGAAGTTATTGTAAGAATTTTTAAGAGAAAAGGAACTTGACAAGGTGAAAATTTTCTTATATCAAAACACCAACTACTCAAGAATGATTGTGATTACTTCTTCATGAAGTTATTTCCATCTCTTGAAAAGCCATAGATTTTTGTTCTTTGAAAAAGAATTATTCATACATATAAAAAAGTGCCTTATGAAAACTACGAGTATCTTACTATTTGTTTCTCTATTTGGCGGTTCTTGTGAACCAGCCATTGAACTCAGCCCTCTGGCTGAAAAAATGATTCTGCTCTTCGTCATAATCGTATGGGCTGGGATGATAAGATATTTCCAGAAGAATCCGACCCCACCAGAAAAAAAGGAGGCTGTAGGCTTCTGGCGAATGTTTATTCCCATTATGTTCTTTATTGCCACACTGGTGATTACTGCATTAGCACACGAAGTTTCTATTGCAATCATTTCTTCTGTTTTTGCAATTTTGCTCGCTATAAAACAGGCGAGAGAATCCTTCCGAGCTGAAAATCAGCGCTATCAACAAAAATCTATCTCTGGATAATTATTCCAGAGTCTACAAAAAGCCAGATGCACGTCATCCGGCTTTTTTACTAAGAAAACAATGCCGACGGCTAAAGCCATCGGTTGCATTTAACTATTCACTATAAACTGTTAACTATTAACTATTTTTCTCCTTCTCCGCAAGAGTGTGCACCCACTCATCTTTCTCGTATTCGAAAATTTCTTCATCTTTAAAGAATCGCTCAATTTCCTTTTTCGCCGTTTCTGGAGAGTCTGAGGAATGAACGATATTTCGTTGTCCAGAGAGTGCAAAGTCTCCTCGTATTGATCCCATGTCGATAGCTTTAACTCCAGAAACCGTGCGTACAATTTCTACCGCTTGATATCCCTCGATCACCAGAACAACCACCGGAGACGAACTCATGAATTCAGCCATTTCAGCAAAGAAGGGTTTGTCTGCTACATGCGCGTAATGTTCCTGCAGAAGTGCCTCATCAAATCGAATCATTTTGAGTCCAACAACTTTAAGGCTCTTTCTTTCAAATCGATGAAGAATCTCTCCGATGAGTCCTCGCTGAATTCCGTCTGGTTTAATAATAATGAGTGATCGTTCCATGGGGTGTAATTAAGTCGTGCAGATTTTGACATAAATTTTCGAAATGAACAAATACCCCTTTATTTCAAATGTAGGGAACAGATATATCTGTTCCCTACAAAACCATTTTTTGAAATCAACAACTAAAATGGCAAATCTTCTGCTGATGGAGCCCCATCTACTACTGGATCTGCTGCTGGAGCATCTTTTTTTTCTGCTGGGGGGGAAACATCCCCTCCTACTTCTCCTTTTGGAGACAACATAATCATGTCTTGTGCCACAATTTCTGTTCGATAGTGCTTGATTCCCGCTTCATCTTCCCAGCTTCGTGTTCTCAGTCGTCCTGAAAAATATACCTTGCTTCCTTTTTTTAAAAACTGACAACAAATTTCTGCCAATTTTCCCCAACACACGATGTTGTGAAATTCTGCTTCGTCGTGTTTTGCCCCACTTGAATCTGTCCATCCTCTATTTGTCGCAACTCCAATTGTCGTCACCGACTGATCGTTTTGCGTCTTCTTGAGTTCTGGATCCCGTGTGAGATTACCGATAACTTGTGCTTGATTGAGTGAATTCATCTTTGATTGGATTATAAAATAGAAAAATTCAACCCAAAGTGTAACTCAATCTTTTCACTGCGCAAATTGTTTCTTTATATTTATTTAACAATCTGGAAGAGATTAAGAGAGGGTTTTTAAAACCTCCCCTCGAAGGGAGAGGAAACAAAAGAAAAAAACTCCATCCAAACCTTTGACATTTTTAAAAACCTTTTTACAATCCGCAAGATTTCAATCTTAGTTGAGTAACTCATTACTCATTAATCATTACTCATTAATCATTGCAAAAAGATGCAAAAAACATACGATAATATCGAAGCCATCGCCGGTCCTATTTTAGTTGTAGAAGGCGTTGATGGAGCGAAGTACGAAGAACTTGTAGAAGTTCGAACAGCGGACGGAAAAATCCGAATGGGAAAAGTGCTTGAAGCCAATGGTTCGAAAGCACTGGTTCAAATGTTTGAATCGACACAAGGTCTTTCAACAACCGGTCTTAAAGCAAAATTCCTCGGAAAAGTATCAACACTTGGTGTGTCACCAGACATGCTTGGACGTGTCTTTAACGGAGCAGGAAAACCAATCGATGGTGGACCAGAAGTTTTACCAGAAAAAACAGTAGATATTTCCGGTATGGCGATTAACCCATACTCACGAACTTTCCCCTCAGACTTTATTCAAACTGGAATTTCATCACTCGACGTGATGAACACATTGGTGCGAGGCCAGAAATTACCAATCTTCTCTGGATCAGGGTTGCCTCACGCTGAATTGGCGACTCAAATTGCTCGACAAGCTAAAGTGAACGATGGTTCAAACTTCGCCGTAGTATTCGGAGCGATGGGAGTTACGTTTGAAGAAGCGATGTATTTCCAAAAAGAATTTGAACGAACCGGAGCGATTGAACGAGCAACATTGTTCGTAAATACAGCGGCCGATCCAGTGGTTGAACGTATTGCGATTCCACGAATGGTGAGTTCTTACGCTGAGTACTTAGCGTTTGAAAAAGACACACACGTACTTGTGATTTTGACAGACATGACAAACTACGCAGAGGCTTTACGAGAAGTATCTGCCGCACGAAAAGAAGTGCCAGGACGACGAGGTTACCCAGGATACCTCTATACTGACCTTTCTACCATTTACGAACGAGCGGGACGTATTAAAGGATCAAAAGGATCCGTAACACAAATGGCGATTCTTTCCATGCCGGAAGACGACATTACGCATCCAATCCCCGATTTAACAGGATATATTACTGAGGGACAGTTCGTGCTTGACCGAGGTCTGCACCAAAAAGAACTCGCTCCACCAGTGGACGTACTCAAATCTCTTTCACGACTCGCGGGAGCAGGAATGGGAGAAGGAAAAACTCGAGAAGACCATTCTAAATTGAAAGATCAACTCTTCGCGTGTTACGCACGTGGTAAAGATGTTCGTGAGTTGGCTGTGGTGTTGGGAGAAAGTTCACTTTCTGACATTGATAAGATTTACTTGGCATTCGCGGATAAATTTGAAAAAGAATTCATCGGACAAGGATACCAATGTGAACGAACAATCCTTGAATCTTTGACTCTTGGATGGGAGCTACTCCGACCATTCCCAATTTCAGAATTGAAACGTATTAATACAAAGACAATCGAGAAATTCCACCCAGATCACAAGAAAGCGTAAATAAGTTTATAGTTCTTATGAAGTAAAATTAAAAACCTCCGCAATGCGGGGGTTTTTTAGTGGTTTTATAATCAGTGATTAGGA
The DNA here is from genome assembly GCA_964509975.1 of uncultured Candidatus Peribacteria bacterium. Taxonomy (GTDB): domain Bacteria; phylum Patescibacteriota; class Gracilibacteria; order UBA4473; family UBA4473; genus CAZVBV01. The sequence goes on along the minus strand of CAZDZO010000006.1, from coordinate 32,203 downwards.
CACAGATTCAAACACTGAGATTTTCCATTCGAGTTGGCCTCCCTTATTCGGAGCCGTGAGACCAATCTCTCCATTCGGCCCTTTCTTGATCGTGAAGTTATAAGACATACCCTTGCTTACACGTGCCTTCATACTCGCAAGCTCTCCATCTTTTATTGTAACTTTCTTAATCTCAAAAAGAATAGGATCTTTAGAGATTGTACCATCTTTCTTGGTAACTTTAGCTTTAAAAGTAAGCACCTCTCCTTCTATCTTTTTACCCATGAGCGTTTCGAATTCCTTGAACGTTCCCTTTTTTGGAATATTTTGTGCCTTTTCAATCTCTCGTTGAAGTTCTGCTTCTTTTTTCTTGTTCGCATCATATTTTTCCTTTGCTTTTTTTGCTCGCACATCAACTCTCACAATTGCCTGATCATAATAGATCACATAAAGTTCCGCTTTTGCTGTCTTTAATTTATTTAAGCTGGCTTGTTCTTCTTTCGTAAGTTTTCGTTGTCGTCCAATTTCTTTTAAATATTGTTCTTGTGTTTCCAGTTTCTGTGATTCTTTATTCCAAGAATCTTTAATGTGTTTCTTTGCTTCTTTTGGTGTCATTTTTTTAGAAGCCTTTTCCGCGCTCTTCATATTTTTCATAATCTCAGTTTGCAATTTCCCTACATTTCGTTTTCCTGCCTCTGCTCGTTCCAATCGAGCGTCTTTATTTTTTTTTGCTTTTTTTACCATTTTTGCTTTTTCGTTTTTCACTACAAGATTATGTTCATTTCGCGCTCCTTGTTCTGCCCCCTTCCCTTTTCCGTGATGCTGTCCAAACCCCGGTCCATTTTCTCCAGCTGCATTTTCTCCGCGATTTGTGAGTCCTTTATCTTTTGAAGTGTTATTTTTGTTTCGATAATGTTTTGTTGGTGCTATCACTGGATCGATGATTAGATCTGGTTTTGGTTTTGGTTTTGCTATTTTTGGAGACATCCACAATAAGTTGAATGTTACCCAGTTCTTCGCAAAATTCTCCAAGAAATTTCCATCTTCAAGCCCACCATCAAATGTATGTATAGCACCCGTCATTGCTAACGCCTCTAATGCCATAGCTGGCTGTTTTGCCACAAGCACTCGTCCCATTTCTTTAAATCCACCTTTCTGGTAGGCTTTCATGACTGATTCTACTTGGGCTCGTCCTGCCGTTTTTCCTACTGCACTTCCAGCAAACTTCGTCTCAAGCCCCTTCATTCCTTTATTCCATAGTTGATTTCCCGCTCCAAATATCATGTACATTCCAATACTGTGTCCCATTCCTGTCCAGTATTCATTCCAAGCATCTGTCCCAACAACTGGGGTCGAAATAGCCGAGTGAATATTGTGAAACACTGCTCCATCCACTGCCATTGGAAGAGCTTTCACCCCCAATCGACCAGTCGTTTGAAGTCCTTTTCCAGCAAATCGTGCATATCGATTTGTACTGGCAGATAAGCGACCAACTTTACCAGCAAGGTTTCCAATTCTTCCTGCACGAGCAAGAAGCGATCCTACTCGAGCTCCCACACCGATAAGCCCTACTCCTGTAGCACTGAGTGCCAAAATAGCCACACTTAACCCTATTTCTTGTATAATCATTTTTCTCGTAGAATCAGCAAAATTCCATGCGCCAACTCCTTCCATGTCTTTATACACATCAAAAGCTTCTTTTTCTGTATCGTTGAGATTTAGTTTTTCAAATACGTCTTCCCCAGCCGCTTCGAATAACAAATCTTTTTCTACTAAATTAGCAATTGTCGTGTCTTTTGTGTGTTCTACTAGAATATTAACAGCTCTACTTCGAGAAATAATATTTCCCATTGGATCATAGTATTCTCCACTTGCAGAATCATAGAGTCCAGCCCCTTCAAGTCCATCATCTGTAAGGAGTCCTTGATTTTCCAAATTTTCCAAAATTAAATCCTCTCGAATACTTCGTCTAATATCTGCTTCTATTTCATTCTTTGTTTCTTCATCTAGCTTTTCTTCCATGAGTTCTTTTCCAGTTTTTCCATCAGATTCTACGTGCCCCAAGATAATCGAACGCAAAATATTTTCTGCTTGTTCATATTGCCCTTCTTCTCTCATTTGTTTTGCGATCTCAAGCCATTGTTTTTGATTCGCATTCGCCATTTTTTCCATGAAAGCAGCATCATTAATATCAACTGATGCTGTTATTTTTCCTTCATTATTTAAAAATTCATTCCAATAATCATTAAATTGTTCTAATTCCTGATCGCTTATACTCCCAGGTTTTATACTTGGGTTTTGTGTCATATAAAGAACAGCTTCTTCAATAGTTGCTACGTCTTGGGTGTAATTCATAAAGACTTCTTGAACAACTGGAGAAACTTTATGAATCAGATCCATTCGTTCCTGACTTTTTTCGTCATCTTTAGAAAACCATTTTTTAATAGCCCAATCATCTGTTGTTGCTTCATGTTTTGATCCTTCTGTTGCTTCAAACATTGCCAAAAGTTGTCCTTGCCTTACTCTTTCCAAATCATGGTTCATATTATCGAAGATTTCTTTCCCTTCTTCTCCACTCGCTATTAATTTTTCTCGAGCTTCAACAAGATTCTCTTCTCCGTTTTGAAGAAGTTTTACCGCTTCAAGAACGGATTTTTTCTTTGGATCTGGTTCCGCCTCAATTTGTGCATCAAGTCCTTTTTGAATAGATTCTTGCATCTTTTCATTCAGGACAATTTCAATTTCTGTTTTAATTTCTCTTTGTCTTCCTACTGGCAACTTGAAATAAGCATCTGAGTAATCAAACCAGTGTGTTCGAGGATTGAGATAAATGTATTGACCATATTCAGGAAGAATTTCCCCGATTACAAGCTCTATATTTACCGGTTCCACTTCTTCAAGAAGTTCATCATCATCGTCATCATCCTCAATAATTTCATTGTCATCATCATCATCGTCATCATCATCTTCTATTACTTCTTCCACATCAATCACCACAAAATTCCCTTCACATCCATTTTCCATCTGTGCGAGAATTTGGTTATCGATTTTAATTGCGTTTTTAATTTTGAACTGACTCAGTAATTTTGCATCAATCTTTGTCATGGCTCCTCCTGTCAAAATCTCGCATTCTTTAATTGAGTACTCTGTTTCTCCAAATGTGAACTTCTCTCCAAGTTGAATACCATCTACCCCATCTGACTCCATTTGCGCGGCAAGTGCTTCTCGTTTTCGTTTATTTGAAAACTTTTTCACTAATGCGTCAGGAAGCTTGTGTGCTGAATTTTTATCATGAGACACCATTCTCATCGCATCAAATAAAGCCTGTGTAGCCGTTCCTGTTTCGTACGAAAATGACGCCATAGATTGTTCTAAAATTTTTGAAGCATCTGTTTTTGAAATCACTGATTTATCTTGTTCCAGCAAGAATTGAACCATTCGTGCCACCATTTCCGTACGATACAATTTTCCAAATTCTCCTTCTTCAGAAGACACACTCAATTTTGCCAATTTCTGAATATTTTTATTATCAAAGGTTCCTCCTGCTGCATTTATTTGCTGAGAAAATGCATTCATTGATTCTGTTCCTTTCACATCAACTTTCAAAAGAAGCTGTTCCCTTTCGGATTTATCCAAAGTTTTTCTTCGTTGAAGCTCCTCAACACGCTCCATCGTATCTGCCTGCAAATCAGGACCGTTGTGTTGATACAAGAAATTTTTATTTCCTTCCGCCGAGAACAAAAACAAGTTTTTCATGAAAAATTATTAACTTATCTCCTAATTATACCATAAATAAGAAATAAAATCAATACTCCTCCTTGGGTTTTTCTAAAAACAAACAATTGTTATTTTATTGGCTTCGATTGGTCCTCTATCACTTTTTCAAGAAGAACAAGCCACGCTTCTCTTTCATATTCTGGAAAATTTTTATCGTTATGAGCTCTTCGTTCTTTCTCCCGAGTCCAAGCAGCTTGTTTCTCTTTGGGAAGCTGGGCAATAAGTTCCTCTGCTTTCCGTATAAATGCAGTCATTTTTTCTTCTTTTACTTTTTCTGAGTCCTGTTTTGTTGTCCCAAAATCCGAATCTTTGAAATTTTCTGGAGATTCTTTGAAATCTGTTACTACCATTTCTAGCATGTTAAGAAGATCCTTTCTTGTTTCTTCTGATTTACCTTTATTTTTTTCCATATGCTCAATCCATTTTGTTTTCAAATTACCTTCTGGAAGTTCTGCAAAAAGTTTCGCTTCTCTCTCTTCAAGAGTAAGTGTTCCTTTTTCTATCTGATTTCTAATATTCTCATTAAAGAGTTCTCTTTCTGTTTTTAATTTCTTTGGCGGAGCCACAAGACTAAGATCTATCTTGGTGGTTTTTTTCTCCTTTTTCAATAGATCTTCTTCTTTTGTATCCATCGCCAATCCTTTTAGTTTTTTCAACATTTTCCCAATCGTATTTGGCCCTGGCGCTCCATCAATTTTTAATCCTTCTGCTTTTTGAAAAGATTCAACAGCCTTCTTTGTGTTTTCTCCAAAAAGAGCATCTATTGTCCCTGTATTATGTCCAAGCATAGTAAGCCCTGCCTGCAACGCTAACACATAACGAACTGGATTAGAGGCTGTCTCATTTTTATAATTCCAATTCCTTTTTGCTTCATCAGTATCAAGCAATTGAATAACTTCTGATTTCGTAAGAACATTCTTTTCAAAAAGATTCCCTAATGCATCCGCCGTTTCATTTCGAAGTTGCTCTTTGGCCCATTCTGCTTTTCCCCCAAGGACATTTTTATCTAAAGCGATTTCTTGCCAAAGAAATCTAGAAGTATTTTCACACGCCGAGAACAAAAATAAATTTTTCATAAAAAATTGTAAGCCTATCTCCTAATTATACCATAAATAGGAAAAATAATCAAGAGGGGTTCTTGAAAATATTATAAATAACTCTACTCTCTTTTTGTCTTTGTATTCTCAATAATTAGTCATGACAAAACCCCACATCAATTTCGTGCATCTCTGTGACTCTGCATTCTTTTCTCAAGAAGGAAAACTCAATATTATTGGTATGTTTAAAACCATTGGAGCCGCGAAGTTTCCAACAAATCATCCCAAAATGGCCATTGTACTCGATGTAAAAGTAAGTGAATCCACAAAACTCAAAATTCAAATTCTCAAAAAAGAAACCGGTGAAACCATTGCGAAGCTGGAGGGAAAACTCGATCGAAAGGATAATGTTAAAGGGGAAAAAGAAATGTGCTTCATCAGTGATTTCAACAACGTAAAATTTGAATCTTCCGGAGAATACCGTGTAGAAATTTGGATCGGTGATGAACTCATGGAAATTATTCCTTTTGCGGTGAACAAGGTAGGTGGGGCGAAATAGTCACTTGCAAAATCCCCTTTCTCCGCAATACTATTGCTAACATGATAACTATTGTTGCTTCGACTTTTGATAAATCTGGAGATAACGTCATTGATGCGTTGATCGATTCCACAACAAAGGAATTGAAAAAACATAAAGAAAAATATGAAGTGGTAAAAGTTCCCGGTGCAGTAGAAATCCCCGTAACGGTTCAAAAATATATTCGGGATACGTATCCCAAAGCTGTTATTGCACTCGGGTGTGTAATCAAAGGCGACACGGATCATTACGAATATGTTCTGCGAAGCTGTATCGATGGACTTACACATGTTTCTCTATCCGAAGCCATTCCTGTGGTACAAGGAATTTTGGCATGCAAGACACCCCAACAAGCCATTGATCGTAAACACATGGGAAAAGAATATGCACAAACAGCGATTGCTATGAAAAAAATATTTTCAAATTAACAACCCACGGCTTAAGCCGTGGGCATTTAACAAAAAATAATGAAATACTCCTCCCTCGACAAAATTGTTTCCGAACTCAAGCAAGGAAATTTTGTTATTATTCTTGATGAACATCGAGAAGAAGAGGGTGATTTTTTGGTACTCGCGGAAGATACAACGAGTGAGAAAGTGAATTTCATGCTCACTCATGGAAAGGGACTCATTTGTGTCGCCTGTCATGAAGATATTATTCAAAAACTTGAGCTCCCTCTTCTCACACAAAAAAACGAAAGCATGCACCATACAAATTTTTGTTTAACTATTGATGCGAGCGAAGGCATTACAACCGGTGTTTCTGCTAATGATCGAGCAAAAACGATTCAGACGTTGGGAGATAAAAATGCAACTACTGATGACATTGTTTCCCCCGGACACACGTTTCCTCTTCTTGCAAAAAATCCCCAAGAACGATTTGGACATACCGAATGTGCGGTAGAGTTGGCAAAAAAAACAGGAAAAACACCGGCCTGCACTATTTGTGAAATATTAAACAAAGGCGGTGAGAAAGCCAATAAAGCTGAACTTTTTGCCTTAGCAAAAAAACACAACATCGCGATTACGACATTGGATATACTAAGAAATGAGTTCGTATAAAACCCTCTTGTCAAAGGAAGCCTGCCTACCGACAGTTGTTTTATTGAACACATTTTTTGTTCAATATTTTTTAAACTCATTTGCTATCCCTTCGGGGTTTGGGGAGAAACCGTGTTTGAGCGTCATTGAGACTCGGATCTATTTTGAATGCGCACGAGCGAGTTTTTTCTCCCCAAAACTTTTTGGTTCTTTTTAGTTATAAAAAGAACAGTCCTTTCGATATCGAAGGTCGATAAAAGAAGGGATCCCTCCGTATTAGTCGGGATGACAAAGGATTAAAACTTACACTCCTTCAAAAGCCCTTTGAGTTTATTTGCTGAACTTCGCAATTTCACTTCTTCCTCTGGAGAGAGTTTAATACGAATTACTTTTTTGATTCCGCCTTTTCCAATTTTTGCCGGAACACCAATAGCCATTTTCTTTATCCCATATTCCCCATCTAGTGGTGCCGACACAGGAATAATTACCCCTTCGTCAGACAAGATGGAATCAATGATTTCTGCTGTCGCTGCCCCAATCCCAAAATACGTTGATCCTTTCCCAGCAATAATATCATACGCTTCTCGCATAACAGAATATTGCAGTTCTTCTTTTTCAAGATCAGATAATTGTTCAGCCCCCTTCACGGTCGACCATGCTACAAATTCACTATCCCCGTGCTCTCCCATCACAATACCTGACACATCGGCAATATTTTTATTGAATTTCTCTGCCAATCGCCATCTCAATCGCGCGGAATCAAGTAAGGTTCCCGTTCCAAAAACGTGTCCCTTCGGAAGATCAAAAAGTTTCACCGCCACCTGTGTGAGGATATCGACTGGATTTGTAACAACAATCACAATTGCATTCTTTTTAATCTTTCCAAGCGAATCCCGAATGCCTTTCAGTGTTTCAATATTTCGCTCCATAAGCTGACATCTGGATTCTCCCTTATTTTGTTTTGCTCCTGCTGTAATGACAAATATATCGGCATTGGTGAGATCCTTATCTCCGAAATCAACCCCTCTCACTTGTGATTTTGGAGAAAAAAGAACCGTATCTTCAAGATCCAGAACTTGGGCCGTTTCAAATTCTTGATTCATATCTACAAGCAAAAACTCCACTGGCAAATTGCGCGCAATTCCATACGACGCAATATGCGCCCCCACATTTCCGGCACCAATAATGGCGACTTTTTTCATGGAAGTAGCTTGTATGACGAAGTAATGATAGCACTCCAAATATCCGCGATTTCTGCTCTAGAGAATTTTTTTGTTTTTGAGAAAAGCCTCTCAATAAGCTCTTTTTCTCGTGTATGATCCTGCAATGACAATCCTTCGTTTTTCTTGTATTCAAAAATATCACAAACGAGTTCTCGTCGTTCTTCGAGCAAAGTCAAAATAGCGTTGTCTATGCTATCAATATTTCCTCTGAGATCTTTAAGTTCTGCCATCAAGCAGATTGTACAAAATTCTTCGGTGCAACCACAATAGCAAACTCCCCTTTTGTGTTGTCTTTTGTGAAGTTTTGTTGTGCATTCTTAACGGTCCCACGATAAATTTCTTCGTGCATTTTTGTCAGTTCTCGCCCTACGACGATGACTCTCTCTTCTCCTACGAATGTGGAAAGCTCTTCGAGAAGCTTTGGAAAACGATGAACTGATTCGTAGAATACATGTGCAGTTTTTGCATCAGTGAAACTTTTGATCAGTGTTTGTCGTCCTTTTTTATGAGGAAGAAATCCGTGAAATTGAAAAGAATCAACCGGCACCCCAGCTACTGATATTAACGTCGTCAATGCAGAAGCTCCTGGGATCGGAATAACTTCAATCCCCTGTTTTACCGCTGCATGAACAAGACGAAATCCTGGATCTGAAATCCCTGGTGTCCCCGCATCAGAAATATAGGCGGCTGTTTTTCCTTTTTTAATCGTTTGAATAAGGGCTTCTGTTTTTGCATCCGAACTTTGCGCGTGAAACGATTTAAGAGGCGTATCAATCTCATATTTTTGAAAGAGAATTTTTGAATGTCTGGTGTCTTCTGCAATGACGAAACCAACATCTTTCAGCGTATCCACCGCTCGAAATGTCATATCTCCAAGATTTCCGATAGGCGTGGCGACAATGTAAAGTTTCATCCCAATGATTCTAACATAAAATAATTTTGTTTTCCCACAATACCCAAGTAGAATGTGGAATGATTTTTTCACCACTTATTTATGAGTCTTTTCAAATCCCACTCTCGCCCTCAATGGTCTAGTAATTTTGTTTACATCTTGGCTGCTATCGGATGTGCCGCTGGACTCGGAAACTTGTGGCGTTTCTCTATGCTCGCGTACGAACATGGTGGTGCTGCTTTTATTTTGGCACTACTCCTGTCTAATCTTCTTATCGTTTTTCCTTTGGTTATGATGGAAACGGTTGTTGGACAAAAATTTCAACTTGGAGGGCCATTAGCTTTTGAAAAAATAAAGAAACATACAAGTTGGATTCAATGGATTCCCGCCTTTGTTCTTATTGGCGTTCTTTTCTATTACGTGCCAATTTTGTCTTGGGGAATTAAATACTTAGTAATGTCTTTTTCTGGTGAATTTTTGGCAAATCCAAGTAGTTATTTTGCAACCGACATCCTCCATCTGTCAGATGGCATTCAAAACGTTGGAAAATTTCAATGGGGACTCCTTGCTGGATTATTGGCTGGATATGGATTTGTACTCTATGCGTTGCGAAAAAATGTAATGAGTCTCGGGCCCGTGGTAAAAATAACCGCCACAGCTCCTTTCCTTTTTCTTCTTGTTCTCATCATTCGTGGAGTTACCTTACCAGGTGCTATGGACGGACTTCATGCACTTTTTGTTCCTGAATGGTCAGCACTCCTTGATGTAAAACTTTGGCAAGCAGCGGTTGGACAAAGCTTCTTTTCTGCCAGTTTAGCAATGGGATATTTCATGATTTCAGGAAGTCATCGAAGTGAAAAATCTGAAGTCACCAAAACTTCTCTTTGGGTACTTGCAGGAAATTTCGGTGTGTCCATTTTATCGGGAATTGCCGTATTTTCGACACTCGGATTCATGGCACTTCAGCAAGGCGTTCCTGTTAGTGAAGCCGCAACTGGTGGACCAATGCTCGTTTTCTCCGTATTGCCGACAGCCGTATCCATGATGCCATGGGGCGCCATTTTCTTTGCGGTACTCCTTTTCCTTGTAGTAATTACACTCGCTATCGATTCGATCTTTGGAATTGTTGAAGTTATTGCTGGAAATTTTCACGACCTTTGGCACAAAGTAAAATATTCAAAAATTATTCTCATCCTTAGTGTTTTCCTTATCTTGGGTTCACTTCCCTATCTTACAGGAGCAGGACTCTACTACCTCGATATTACGGATCACTTCTTAGGCGGATACATGTTACTCCTTGTGGGAATGCTTGAAACGCTTGTATTAGCATACGTGATTGGAGCGGAAAAAATCAGAGGATGGATTAATCACACCGCAAAGGGACTCAAAATTGGAAAATGGTTCAATGTAATGCTTTATATTATTCCCTTCGTTTGTGCATTTTTGATTTCGGTTACCCTCTACAAAGAAACACAAGAAATTTATGGTGGATACCCATTTGAGCATATTGTTTACTGGGGCTTCATTCCGGTAGGACTCATCATTGGACTTTCTATCACCTTTGGAGTTATTACGCATAGAAAATTCAAAAAGAACAGTCTTCATCTGCCGAATTTAAAGAAGCTGTTCTGAAAATAATGTTAAAAGTGAAAGAGGGCTCTCGTCATTCCAGCTTGCCTGGAATCGCAAGAGGTTAAGATATGTGTGGAGAGTCCCGCAAAGCGGGGCGAATGTTTAAAGTGGGTTCCGCGCTAGCGCTTTTTTATTTGTAATAATTTTCATCTGATTCTGGCCAAGCCAGAATGACCCTGTTTTTTATATTTAACATTTAAATTTTTACATTATCTTCTAGCTTGCGGACCCAAGGTAACACTTCTCACAACCAATCTTTTCTGATCGATCTTTTGAGAAAGATGAAAGTACATTTTTTTTGCAAACGGAACATTCTCGCTCAAAAAGTTGATAAGGATTAATACGCCAGGTTCGCTTCTCACGACGCCCCTCTGGGCTGAGTCTTGGAATAGGCAGGTTCATTTTTCGGTAAAATTTCAATTCTCCTTTTTGAATCTTGTAAGGTCGTTTTGTAATTGGACACAGAATCGGTTGATCACAAATAGAATCATTCGTATCGTGAATAGAATCCGGAATTTCTATCGGTGTAATATTAGGTTCAGACGTTGGATCATCATACCAAGCAAATCCCATTTTGAGCGCTTCTTCTTTTGTAAGAGGAAAATAATCATTCGCCGCGGTTTCGTTATATCCAAACGTAGACATTTCAAATGGAATAGTTCCCCATTCGGGGCCTGCCCCGGACTCCGATCCGTGGGTACTCTTCATGTGCTCAATAATTTCATCTCGAAGCACTTCATATTCTTTTTTGGAATATTGTTTGTTGAAGAGGCAATACTCTTTATGTTTCAACCCCACACAACCGAAGCAGTGTTTACAACTTACACAACTATCACAATAAGTTATGTCATTACAAAACCACGTATAATAACACATTCGAATATCCGTTCCCCCTCTTGTAACCGAACCCCCGTAAACGAGTTCGCATTTCGGCCACCCTGCTGAATGAGAATTATAGACATCCTTCGCATTCCCCGCTGACACGTTATACGCACAATCTTCTCCATCTATGACTTCAAAACTGTGGAAACAATTTTTAGAATTAAAAAGAACATCGCCTTCGCAATTTTCACATTTGAGACTGTGGACATACCGGTGAAGTGCCTTATCCCACATGTCATGAAAATACTTCATTCCATGTTCCCAGGTCTTATAAGATCCATCGAGAATTTCTTTCTTTTTCTTTTTAAATTCTTCTTTTGTGACCGACTTATTGAATACGTAGTAACTTTTGTTCGCAAGATTACTACATCCAATACAATGATCACACCCTCTGAGTTGATAGGAGAAATAACATTCGTTGCAGTTCATTCCTTCTTGAAGCATTACACAATCAAAACAGGTGTCACAATTAATACATTCGTAACAAAGCTCAGAATGATTTACCAAACGACAATCGATAATATCTTTGTTTCCCACAACCCAATACGCGTAATAACAATCTTCGTTTCCTACCGCTAACCCCATGAGATAGCAATTTTTACATTCTCTCGTGTGCCCGTTGTAATCACAATTTTCTGATTTAAAGACCGATGTTCCCTCTCTGGGAACCTTATTTCGAAGTGTTACAAACTGTTCAAAGAATGATTTTGTTTTATCGAAATCTTGTCCGTATTCCACTCCATCCCACGAGTCTCCCCACCAAATTTCATTTTTATATACGGGAAAAGGAGTGTTTTCATGATACGCACTAATAATCGTGTCCCCTGTCTTATCGCATTTCCGTCGATAGAGTTTCCATTCATTTCTCATTGCCATGAGTTTTCGTAACATTTCATCTGGATGAATATCGGGCACCGGCACCCCCATGCGTTCATAAAATTCTAAATCTTTTTTTCTCCATTCAAATTCTCGACCAGAAATAGGGCATGTTTTTTTCATCAATTCAAATTGTATGGAAATCAGAAGCTTTTGCAAAAACACCCGTCATCCCAGAATCCCGGAGTGATATCCGAGATCTAGCCAAGAAAATAGTGCACACTTTAAGGTTTGATCCTGAAATAAATTCAGGATGACAAAAAAAATGAAAACATTTTTTCTAAGTCCGGACTTGAAGAAATGCGGGTTAATCTATATAAAAACTCAAAAAATACTTTAAACAAGCCATTTCAAAATTCAAATTCAAGTCCGGACTTAGATTTTTCTTCCTGATTGAAAACATGTCCTCATAAAGATGGGGATGGAAAATTGAAAATTTTTCATTACAATCTCAACGATGTCCATTCTAATTCTTCCCCAAAAAGTTGCTGATCAAATCGCCGCTGGTGAGGTTGTGGAACGACCTGCCAGTGTGGTGAAAGAATTGGTTGAGAATTCTCTCGACGGAAGAGCCGAAAACATTGATGTATATATTGGTGATGGTGGAAAGACCCTCATAGAGGTGCGTGATGATGGACTCGGGATGACCAGAGAAGATGCCGAAAAATGTGTCCTGCGACATGCCACCAGTAAAATTCAAACCATTGATGATCTCTTCTCGATTCGTAGTTTTGGATTCAGAGGAGAAGCCTTAGCCGCGATTTCAGCCGTGTCGAAGTTTGAATTGATTACCCAAACGGAAGGAGATGTTGTCGGGACAAGTGTGAAGGTGTCTGGCGGTGGAGAAGCTATCGTAAGTGATACGTCTTCCAATGTAGGAACCTTAATTCGTGTGCAAGATTTATTTTTTACAACACCAGCACGATTGGCGTATCTAAAAACTGAGGAAACCGAATACCGCGCCATTGTGAAAGAAATCACAAACTTTGCACTCGCAAAACACGAAGTGAGTTTTAAACTCTTCAAAGACGGAAAACCAACCCTCGACTTCCCCGCTACAACATCTGAGCAAGCTCGCATTGAGCAGGTTTTAAAGAGTCTCTCAACAGACCTTTTACTCGTAAATGGAAAATTAGCACAAAATGAACTGCATGGTTTTGTCTGTCGTCCAGGCATGTGTGCGAAATCAAAAAACCACCAATATCTTTTTGTGAATGGTCGACGGATTGAGGACTTTAAATTGAACTACGCGGTGCGAGAAGCCTTTGCACAAAGTGCGGGAATTGAAAAACATCTCCATCCTGTCTTTGTTCTTTTTCTGGACACCGATCCCCTCCTCGTCGATGTAAACGTGCACCCGCGAAAACTCGAAGTGAAATTCTCCGAACCACGGGAAATTTTTTCATTGATAAAGAACAGTGTTACCGCTGCGTTGCAAAAATCTGGAACTTCTTCCCTTCAAAAGAGCCCCCTCATCCCCGTGCAGACGGGGACCCAGTCAATCCCTCTGCGAAGCAGTCCCTCTGCCCCCCGCCTCAACTTCTCCGATCATAACGCTGGACGGAATTTCAACCTTCCTTCCTTTGCAAAACAAGATTCCCCTACTCCTGAAATCAATTCTCCCCTCTCGCTCATTGGACAGGTGGCGAATAAATACATTGTGGCGGAGTCCGGTGAAGGTGTCTTTTTCTTTGATCAACACGCCCTTCATGAGCGTAAACGATTTGAAATGTTCTGGGATGAGTACAAGAAGAAAAAAACCAATATTCAAAATCTTCTTACCCCACAAATTTTCACGTTTAGCGAAGAAGAAATTTCCCTTCTCCATGAACATCGAGAAGAAGTGGTGAAAATCGGATTCGCCATTTCTTTCCCTACTGATGATCAGGTGGGGATTTCGGAAGTGCCGGCAATATTTAGTGAGAAAGACCTTGAACAGGTTTTACAAGATATCATGCAATATCTCTCTGAAGATAAGATTGGTGAACACGCTGGAGACAAACTCATGCGAAAACTGCTCGAATATAAAGCGTGCCGAGGCTCTGTTATGTTTGGAGATCCGATGAAACCCGTTGAAATGCAGAAACTCCTCGATGACTTCGAGGACACTCAGTGGCGAAATCTTTGTCCACACGGCCGTCCGAACCACTGGTTTGTTCCATTTGAGGAACTTGATCAGAAGTTTCATCGGTAAATTTGCATCTTTCTGTTTTTTAAGTATCTTCTCGCCCGATTTACTTCATCTTACATGGACTCTACATCCAAGAAGAAGGAGGAACTGTCTATCGAAGAATTTGGTAAACAGCTCGTCCAAAAAATACAAACGCAAAATATTGATGCGCTTTCCATTGATGGACAGCGTGCCGCTGGAAAAACTATTTTTGCAAAGCGTATAAGCACTCTTTTGGAAGACCAAGAAATCCCCAATAGAGTAGTTTCTGTTGATGATTTTCTTATTCCTCGAAATGAACGAACTGGAGAAAAAAACCCAAATGATTGGTATGACCATGCGAAATTTAAAGAAACATTCCCACGTTTTATAAAAAAAGAATCTTTTGATTTCGACCCCTATAATCATTCCACTGGGAAAATAGGAGCACCGGAAAGAATAAAAGGGATAGCAAACCAAGTGCTTATTTTTGAAGGACTGTTTGCCGCAAAGTTTGCAGAAATTCTTGGATTTGAACCACCTGTACGAATATTGCTTCATATTGAAGAAGAAAAAGCACTTGAACGAATTTATGCAAGAGACGATTTTTTTAGTCCAGAAAAGAATAGAGAACTTATGGATACTATTTTCTTTCCTGCTTTTCGTGAATATATGGCATTCTTACAAAAATATAATTTCACACATAAATTTAATACTTCCGATTTTTCTCGTATAATCCCTATCGAACATGCCAGCTGAAAAATTCCCAGAATGTATTTATATGACGAGTGGAAATCCAATTCTTGGACACCACCTAAAAACTCTTGAATTGGCTCAAAAAGAGTTAAACCGAGACATCCCCCTTATTGTTGTTGCGAATGGAGCAAAAAATACTCATCGCATATTTTCCCCTCAGGAAAATTTAGAACTCTTTAAAAAAGGGAATGAAGGAGGTGCTTTTGAAGGTGAAATATTTGCTTTGGAACTAAGAGAACTTGTCGCCGAATATATACAAAATGCTGAAATTATTATTCGTCGAAAAGAAAAGGGACTTGATTCAAACTCTCCACATATCAAAAAAATTAGTGAATATTTCGAAGACCCTACTTATGCTCAAAAAATTCATTGGATTGGAGACCCTGAACATACTTTTCCCGAAGATCATACTTCTTCTCGATTTAATGCGCTGGTATATAATGCTCTTAATGACCCCGACGAAAAAGAACGAGAAAAGTGTTATCAACAAGCCCTTAAAATGGCAATATCCGCGACCTCTGGAGATAATCAAGACAAAAAAGCAAAATTTTTAATCGAAGAAACCCAACAAAGATTTCGAGAAAACCCCAAACTCAGAGAATATCTTTCTATAGTTTAAGAATCGTAAGAATCGGATACGTATCCGGGGGATACGTATCCCAATTTTAATATCTACACTTCCACTCGCACAAACTTCACGACTTTTGCGTCTCCAAGGTACTGAGCGACTGTTTGTTCTGGGTTCTTCACAAATGGTTGAGAAACAAGAGCGCGTTCGGCGCAGAATTTCTGGATTTTTCCAACCAAAATCTTTTCGATAATTTGTTCTGGTTTTCCTTCTGCAATTAATTGCTCAGTGGCAATTTCTTTTTCTTTTTCAATCAAGTCTACTGGAACATCTTCAACATTTGCTACCAATGGATTCATCGCTGTTGCGTGCATCGCAATATCTCGAGCTTGTTCTTCCGTTCCGCCTTCAAGGGCAACGACCGTTGCTATTTTTCGGTTTGTGTGAAGGTATCCACCGATCACGTCCCCTCCTTCAACTACTTCAACAAGGTCGAGAATCATGTTCTCTCCAATTTCCTGAATCTTGTCTGTCTTAATATCTTCAAAGTATGCTTTTGCCGCATCTGCTCCGTCCGTATCAGCTTTTTTTACAATATCTTCCACAAAGGCAATAAACTTATCGTTCTTCGCTACAAAGTCCGTTTCACACAAAACTTTTACCAAAGCTCGTCCGCTTACCGCAACGCCTCCTTGACCTGTTGATCGGTCACTTTTTTCGGCCGCTTTTGTTTCTCCTCGTTTTCGCAAGAGTTCAATTGCTTTTTCATTATCGCCCCCCGCTTCCTCTAACGCCTTTTTACACGCGAGCATTCCTACACCTGTTTGTTTTCTCAATTCGTTGGCCTGAGCAGCTGTAATTTCCATTTTTTTATAAGGTTAAAAATCGCGCGGATTGTAACCACACAGGGAATAAAATCAAATCTTTTCCAGACTCTTAGACTCTTTAACTTTTAGACTCTT
Source organism: uncultured Candidatus Peribacteria bacterium (assembly GCA_964509975.1). Classification (GTDB taxonomy): domain Bacteria; phylum Patescibacteriota; class Gracilibacteria; order UBA4473; family UBA4473; genus CAZVBV01. The sequence continues at coordinate 15,853 of CAZDZO010000006.1, read as the reverse complement.
TAACTCGCTTCTATTCGTCCCAGTTGAGTTTATCCGCTACTTGAGCGACAAATGGAATTCTCCAGAGTTTTCCTTGCGAAGCTTGCACCATAGCAATAATAATAATCGCGATGTGCACAAAGGCGATCAAAAGCCCAAGCCCTTTTGCCACCCATCCAATCCAAGAAAGAACAAAGAACAAAAGCACTAATACGAGAGATTGTTTTCCATGGAACTGACAGTATTTTGATTTTGGTTTCAATGCTAAAGGCAACACACAAAGGAATTCAATATACCCGAACATTGCCAACATTTTTTCTCCCTTTGGAACAATCATTGTTGTTGGTTTTTTAGCATCTGCTGCTGGTGCAGGCGTTGGTTCTGTTTGAACAGGACTAGGGGAAGCTGGTACTTCTGGCGCTACTGTTGGTTCTACTGAAACCGGTGTTGGCGTTGTGTTTTGGTCGTCCATGGGAGTTTAACGTAAAATTACGCCAAAGATTCTAACAGGGCAGAAAGTAAAAAGCGAACAGATTTTACAGAATCGTCATTCGCTGGAATTGGAAAATCAATATTATCTGGATCCGCATTTGTATCAGTGATGGCAACCACTGCTAGTTTTGAAACATTTGCTTCTCGAATAGATTGGATATCTCCTACTGCGTCGAGCACAATAAGCACCTCTGGTTTCTTTCTCATTTCTGCCACTCCGTGGTAGGCTTTATCAAGTTTTTCTAAATCTTTTTTAAACTTCGCTACTTCTTTCTTTGTGTATTTTTTAATTTCTCCTGTTTCAAATTGTGATTTTAAATTTAAATAATGATCGATTCGTTTTCGAAGTTCTTTAAAGTTCGTTAAAAGTCCTGGTGCCCATTTTTCATCAACGTAGAAAAATTTCGTATCCGCTACAAGTTCTTTAATGGCTAAAGAGGCTTGTGGTTTTGTTCCGACAAAAAGCACTTGTTTGTTCTGTTTTTTAGATTCTGCCAAGAATTTTTGTGCTTTCTCAAGATATTCAGCCGTCATTACAAGGTTGAAAACGTGCGCGCCGTTTCGTTTATCGTGAATAAACGGTTTCATCTTTGGATTCCACAAAGAAGTTCTGTGTCCGATATGGACAAGATTTTTGAAAAGGTCTTTTACGTCTACCATGGTGGGAAAATGTTAGAAAATATTTGTCGCTTCCCGCCGCTCTTAAACCAGAGTTCTCCCTGACTTGTTCAGGGATCGACTTAACGACGCGCAGATGGTATAGATTGTTGAATTTGATGCAAGTTTTTTTCTGCTATACTCCAGCACGAATGGAAATCTTAATGCACGAACCGCTCGCCTCACACGCCTTTTATGGTGTGGGTGGACCAGCAGATGAGTTCTGGACCGTTGACACAAGTGAGAAGTTTGGAGATATCTGGGCGGAGACTATTGCTTTAGGTATGCCGAAGCTCATCCTCGGGAAAGGATCGAACTTACTTATGTCGGATCGTGGATTTCGAGGACGCGTATTTTGTCTAGAGTTTGAGAAAGTTGTGTGGGATAAACCAGTAAATGGAGCCTGCCCTGAGCGAAGCCGAAGGGTAACCGTTGAAGTCGGAAAGAATTGGCAGAGTTTCGTAGAAGAAACGAATGAACACGGGTTTGAAGATCTCTGCAATCTCAGTGGAATCCCTGGAAATGTCGGTGGATTCGTTCGAGGAAATGCCGGATCCTTTGGTATTGAAACGGGAGACTTTATAAAATCTGTCGAATACATAGATGAAACGGGCATGATTCAGCGATGTTCACAGCAAGATTGTCAATTCGCCTATCGAGAATCTATTTTCAAATCGCATCCCGATTGGTGTATTACGAAGGTGACATTTGAGCTGACGAAGAAAATAGATCCTTCAAAAGCACTCGAACAAAGTCGCACCCTCCTTGCTGACCGATGGAAAAAGTATCCTCCTGGAAAATCTGGTGGAAGCTTCTTTAAGAATCCCGAAGGAAACTTTGCGGGAAAACTTCTCGAAGAAGCCGGTGCCAAAGGCGACCGTATTGGAAATGCTCAGATTGCCGAGAAGCATGCCAACTTCATTCTCAACCTCGAAGGGAAGGCCACACAAGACGACATCCTTTCGTTAGCACGAAAATGGAAAGAGATTGTCCAACGAAGCACTGGAATAGAACTCGAACCGGAAATTTTTATCAGTGATGAGTTTGGAGAGCGGGTTTCTCTCTAGAGAAAAAATCCTCCACAGCCCGTCCAACCGCGTTTCTAAATCCTTGATTTTTAGTGAGGACCCTTTGTTGTGGATTATGATTACAATAGTTATCTAAAATTTTATTTTTTGCTCTTATTTTCCATCTTTTATTCAACCCTTCTTCACAGTCAGCTTTAATTGTCTGAACCCATTGCCAACAATCAGTTGCCAACTGTGCCCCCCCTCTACTATCAGAAAGTCCGTTCTCTCTAAAATTCCGAAAAAGAACAAAGGCGATCTCATCAAAAGAAGTACATTCATCAAAAACACCTTTTTTTGAAAAACGCTCCCTTTTTTTCATAAAAGATTGTTCTATTTTTTCTTGTTCCGTTAAAGCAAGTTCCTTCTCATCTTCTGATAAGGCCAACTGTGCAAAAAATTTTTCCTTTAAGTTTGCTGTAATATTATCCATCGTTTCGATCAAATCACTCGGATCTCCAACAAGAAGTTCTCTCTCTTCCATTCGTTTCCACAAAACATCTCGCACATCACTAAGTTTTGTACAATCTTTAAAGAAACCTTCCCCGATTTTTTTTTCTTTTTTTTCTGAAACAGGAATTTCTGCCATAGTTTTAAATTAAAATTCACCAAAAACCCTTTTACACCTTTTTTATATAAAGTCAACAATCTCCCTCTGTGATGAGTTTGGGGAGCGGATTGAGTTGAAATTCCCCTACCCAAAGTCCTTTTCCCAACCTGTCTCCTGTTTTTTTTAAAAAAGTTGACAAAATTGTCAAGAAGACTTAATACTCCCCTGTTTCTAAATTTAATAACCTGTTTCATGAATAAGCCACAGTCCAATCCTGAGTTGAGTGAACACGATGAGCAAGAACTCGTTCGAATTTTAGTAAAATTAGGTATGAAGGCATACGAATCCCCCTTCCCTTCAATTGGGCAGGACCGCTCTCTCCACGAAATGATTGGCGATTCTTCCGGTCTTAATGTAGTGGATTTATTAAACTATATAGAAGGAGGTGAAGAAGGATTCGAGTGGATTTACAACGGTTTATTAGAATTATTGTCTGAAGAAGAAATAACATTTATAAAAAACTTGAAAGGGAAAAAGCTTATAACAACGAGTGAAGACGATGAAGAAATTAAAAAAGATAAAAACAATCTCATTCCACAGACAAAAGAATTATTTCAAGTGAAGGTTGCAGGGAAAATAAAGGAATTATCAGAGATTCCAGTGAATGCAGAAACATTAACCCTTGTCGAAAAGAATGTTGAAGAAATGCAAAAAATTGAAAAAGAGACACTCAAGAAGTTGATTGATATTTGCGAAGAACTAGAGCCACTCCGTAAGAATCTTGAAAATGTAGATTTTTGGAAATTAAGAAAGGATCTCTTTATGCAAGCTCATGGGAACGATCCTGTATCTCGAGACTTTCAGAAGAAACAACTGTACGTCAATGGTGTGTCAAATTTTTTAGTATTATTAAAGACTCTCACAAATCCGGGAAGTGGAATAATTGAAAAATTGGAACATCAACACTACAAGGGAAACTTCAGTCTGTAGCATCTCGTAGAATTTTTATTTCTGTTATAGCACCACCCTCGGTTGAAGCTTCCCATGTTGCATCTCCCCTATCCCCATAGATTTTCCTCCCACAAGTACGAGGATTTTTTCTCCGTCCACGCCCGGGAAATCAAACGATCGCCCCGCGATAAAATCTTGTACTCGACCCGTGGGGATCTCTCTGTGGTCAATCTGCGTGAGAATAAACTTCGGATCGATAGAGGTAGTAATGTGATCAATCTTCTCCGCGTTTTCAATTGAGAGTTCCCCAATGTGCGTTCGACGAAGTTCAGTACAAATCGCCTTCGTCCCCAAACTTTCTCCCAAATCCCGTGCAAATGCGCGCACATAAAACCCAGCCCTGACCGTCATCTCAATCTCAATTTCTGGGAACTTGTACGAAAGGATTTCTGAAGAAACAATCTCTGTTTCCCGTGGTTTCAAATCGACTTTTCCCCCTCTTCGAGCCACATCACAGGATTTTTTTCCGGCAATCTTGATAGCGGAAAACTGTGGTGGAACTTGTTGAATCACGCCTTGGAAGCTTGAACACATTTTTTGTTCAATCTCTTCCTGCGTTGGTTCTTTTTTTATTGAAATATCTTCAATATCTGATTCCGTGTCGAGTGTTGGGGAATCTTTTCCAAGAACGATGGTGGTGATGTAGGTCTTTTGTTCTTTTTCAAAAAAAGGAATGAGTCTCGTACACTTCCCCGTCGCGATAAGCAAAAGTCCTGTCGCAAAAGGATCGAGCGTGCCCGTGTGACCGACTTTTCGGATATTCAAAAGCTTGCGCATCCGCGCACAGACGTCGAAGCTCGTCCAATCTTTGTCTTTGTCTATAAGATAAAATCCATCCATACAATATTCAATTACGAGTTACAAATTACGAATTACAAAGGAAATATCAACCCTGTCCTTGTCATTCCGAGCGAAGCCGAGGAATCCCTTTGTTCACATCACAAGAAGGGATCTCTCCGCTCCGGTCGAGATGACAAAGCGCTTTTTAACTTTTAGACTCTTAAACTTTTCAACTTTTCCCAAAATTCACTTGCAAAAAAATCCCTTCTTACTACAGTACCCTCGCTTTGCCTCCTGCATACCGCAGGACGCCGGAAGATTTCTTACTTCTTAACCGACCATAAAGCATGGCTACAAAATATGAAGTGATGGCAATCATCACAAACTCGCTTGACGAGAAAGCTGCTCAGCAGCAAGCAACCGATTCCGTTACGAAGAAGATCACAGAGCTCGGAGGAACAATCACCTTTGAAGACTTTTGGGGTACGAGAGGATTCGCGTACATGATCAAGAAAGAAAAATGGGGATATTACTTTGTCGCTCAATTCGAGATGGCTGAAGGAAAAATTCTCGAACTCAAAAAAGATTGGAACATTGATGGAAAGATTGTGCGATTCCTTGTAACAAAGGTTGATCCTCGTTCTCCTGCTCCACGAGCATACGAAGAAATGAAGAAAGAATGGGATTCTATGGAAAAAGAAAACAAAATCGAATCAAAACTTTCTGATATGGACGCACCAAAAAAGAAAACAATAAAAACAGAACCAACGAAAGAAATTGTTGTTGAACCAAAAGAAGAAGAAAAAGAAACAAAAGCAGAAGAAATTAAAGAAACACCTGCTCCTAAAAAAGATCTCGTCGACAAAAAACTCGATGAAATTCTGGAAGATTCTTCTTTAGATCTTTAATTTATAATTATTGATCATTATTCATTACTCATTATTCATTAAATAAAATGCCTCCAAAACCAAAAAAATTCGTTTGCACACTTTGCAAAAATGGAACTGAACATATTGATTACAAGAATTCTAAATTCCTCGCAGGATTTATTACTTACTACCGATCAATTCAAAGCCGATTTCACACTGGAGTTTGTCTCAAACACCAAAAACAATTGGCAAGCAGTATCAAAAAAGCCCGAATGATGGGGCTTCTTCCAGCTGTTCGATACGAGAAATAAAAAGCATTGAGTCAAAAAGTCTAAGAGTTCAAAAGTATTAAAAGCATTATTTGAAAGTTTATTCCCCTCTTTTTTTTGACTCTTAAACTCTTCATCTCTTAAACCATCTTACGTATTACAACAAAAGGCGGTTTTGAAAACCGATTTTTTGTTTGAAATTTTGTGATACCCCCTGTTTTTTGATAGGATTACGAGCAGAATTAATAGTCTTAATTCTTGAAAATAAAAACACATACAAATGTTTGATGAACTTTACAACAAAGCAAAGAAACACCTTGTTCCGGAAGATGGAAAAACACTTCCACAAAAAGAAGTCTCTGCGAAAAAACCTATTGAAGAAAAAAAAGAGACTGTTGTTTTACCAACTGCACCAACACAAACAACGGCACCTCCCGTGATAGATAAATCAAATGTGGCACAAACAACGCTCACAAAAGAAGAACAAACCGCTTTGCTTGAAAAAAGAAAGCACACCCCTGGATGGATTCTCCTTTTGAAGTACGGATCAATATTTTTACTTATTACCGGAGTTATCGGTATCCTTTGGTTCAAAGCTGATCTCGAAAGAACGAATAAATATCTTTCTGTTTTGAGTGCCATTGACAATACCGGATCAAAACACGAACGATTCGGAAAGCTTCAAAAGAAACTTGAACAAGAAAGTTTAAAAACCACTGGAAAAATTGCGCGAGTGCAACAACAACTTGAAACAAAAAATTATTCTGTTTTCACTGAAAACATTAAAAACATTCGAGACCAACAACTCCTTTGGTTTGATTCTACTGAAAATGGTACGCTCTCTTATGGAATATTAGATGGTCCTCATCGAGCTACAAAATATTTCAACGCAGACACGTATACTGATCCGATCCTCTCTAATACTGGAAACCAAGTCACCATTGGTGACATTTCAGCAAATAGAGAAAATATTGGATTTGGAGTAAACGGATCACATCTTTTTGGAAAAGCCTTCTTTCTTAACACTGAATTCGTATCACTCATGAACGCTTTCCCCATTTATAAAGGTGGTTCACTCAACAGTTTTACAAAGAAAAAAGATTCCAATGGAAATCAAAGTATGAATTTTGTTTTACAGATTCAACTTCAATCCAAGGAAGACATTGATCTAAATGACACTGCATTCATAAAATATGAGACTTGGAATCAAGAAAATTCTTTCCCTAAAACACAATAAAAAATGAGTAAAAACACTCCCCTTACACCTCGAAAAGCACGGATGAGAAGAAATCCAATTGCTTGGGTTGTTCTCTTGATACTCGCTATTGCCCTTTGGGGATCCATGGTCATTCCCAAACTTTCAGAATGGCAACAAAAACGAACTGAGAATAGGTCTCTTACACTCATGATTAACTCCCTTCAGCAAAAAAACGAAGCCAAAATCCAAGAACTCGAAAAGATGGAATCCGAATTCGAAAGACTTGCCGGTCCTTACGTCGTACGAGAGAAGCAATGGTTTCCAAAGACAATTGATACAGGAAAAGTTGTAAAGGTTCTCGAACTCTACGCACTACAACTTGAAAATCTTGATTCCACACATCATGATTCTAAGTTTGAACTTACAAAAGTTCTTTTTGGAAAATCAAAAAAAGACAAATCCAATCCCTATTCAATGATGTTGGTCTCTCTGAACTTCTTGAGCGATGAAGAAAATTTACAAGAATTTGTTCAATTTCTTCAAAAAGGAACCATTTCAAATCGCATCAAAGAAGGGAAAACTTCTGATCAAATTGAGCTCGTAGATTATAAATTTCTAGAAAACAATCTCCTTCCACTTACTCACATTGGATCTATTCAAACAACAAGAAATCAAAAGAATGAGACACTGGATGTACGAATGAAGATTCATCTTTTCTCCCAATAAATCCCCAATGGCACAAACTACTATTGAAATATTAAAAGATGCAATCGTCGCTGGAGACGTGCCTTCACTTATTGAGTCTTCAATGAAAATGTCGCTTGAAAAAGGGGCTTCCGATATTCATATTGAACCACACAAAGCCCTTGTACAGATTCGTCTCCGTATTGATGGAATTTTGCAAATTCTTGTGGAATACCCACGCAATCTTCATCCAGGAGTTGTCTCTCGTATCAAGATTATGTCGAATCTCAAAATCGATGAATCAAGAATCCCACAAGATGGACGAATTACGACTTATGTAGGAGACACTGAAGTTGATATGCGTACGTCCACTCTTCCAACAATAAATGGAGAAAAGATTGTGATGCGTGTTGTAGACAAATCACGAACCATTCCGAAACTTCAAAAACTTGGGATCGTGGGGCGAAATTATGAACGATTCATGAAAGCGGTAAGTGATCCAAATGGAATTATTCTCACCACTGGACCAACTGGATCTGGAAAAACTACTACATTATATTCTGCACTTGATTATCTAAATTCGATTGAGAAAAATATTATGACCTTCGAAGATCCAATCGAGAATCAAACTGAAGGAATCAACCAAAGTCAAATGCGACCTGACATCGGTTATTCTTTTGCTTCAGGGCTAAGAACCGCTCTCCGTCAAGATCCAGACATCATCATGGTCGGAGAGATTCGTGACAAAGAAACGATTGATATTGCGATTGAAGCCTCCCTAACAGGACACTTAGTACTCTCTACCATCCACACCAATTCTGCCGTTGAGACCATCACTCGTATCATGAATATGAAAGTACCTGACTTTCTTTTGACGGCATCAGTAAACTTGATTATTGCGCAACGATTAGCACGGAAACTCTGTGATAATTGCAAACAACCACAAACGCCAAGTATTGATGCCAAGAAAAAAATCCAACAAGCTTTTTCTGTTTTTGCCGCGTATGAAGGATTTGATGATGGACTGCTTAATGATCCTATTTTTTATACCAAAAACAAAGACGGTTGTGAAAAATGTGCTGGACAAGGTTATCTCGGACGACTTGGAATTTACGAAGTACTTTATATGAGTGAGGAAATCAAAAAATCTATTTTGGCAGGAAGTCCTTCTTTTGAAATTCAAAAGCTCGCCCAAAAAGAAGGAATGATCACACTCGAACAAGATGGCCTCATTAAGGCTGTTCGAGGCGAGACCTCTCTTGAGGAAGTTTATAAACTTGTGAAAGACTAATCATGACAAATCCTATCCCTCCTAATCCACAGGCCCCTGAAATTGAAAAAAATTTCGATGAGATTATTCTCGACATTAAAGATGAAAAAATAATTGCGAAAAAAAAAGAAAAATCAAAAGGCGTAGTAGCTGAATTAAAAGATATATTTAATCTTGCAAATGAGTGGGTTATTGAACAATCCCCTGTTAAATTACAAGAAAAACTTCTTTTCTTTCAACTTCTCGGAGCGGTTGTACAAGCGGGAATTTCTATCCCAGAAGCCCTTCGAATGCTTCAACAACAAACGCAAAATCAAAAGATGAAACGAGTAATTGGAGATGTTCACAATCTTATTGAAGAAGGAGAAAGCTTAGCTGGTGCCATGCGTCAAAATAGTGATATTTTTGATAAAGCCACCTGTTCCATCGTTGAAGCTGGTGAAAAATCAGGAAAATTAAATGAAGTTTTGAAAGAACTTGTCGCTCAATATGAACGACTGAACTTTATTCAAAAAAAGGTACAAGCCGTTATGACCTACCCAATTATTGTGGTTGTTGTAATGGTTCTGTTGGCCATTGTTGTAATTATCTTTGTGGTCCCAAAACTTATTGATCTTTTTGGAGATATTGAAAGTCTTCCGCTTCCGACACGAATTCTGGTGGCAATGAGTGATCTCGTTTTGAAGCAATGGCCACTTCTTATTGCAGGAATTATTGTCGTAATCACTCTTTTTACTCTTTGGAAACGATCTCGTTGGGGACGACTCCAATGGGCACAAATACTTTTATCACTCCCAATAATCGGTCCTATTCTTAAAGGAATGATTCTTTCTCGACTCACCCGTATTTTTGGATTCTTGATTGCTTCAGGAGTTCCTATCGTTGAAGGACTCAAGATTACTGCTAGTGTGACAGGGAATCCGATTTACGAAGAAAAACTTCTTCTGACTTCTGAAGACCTTTCCAAGGGAATCCCGATTGGAGAGAACTTGGCCGATAGTGAGAACCTCTTTCCACAAATGCTGATTAATATGATTTCGATTGGAGAAAAAACCGCATCGCTTGAAAATATCATGATTAAGATTGCCGACTTCTATGAAGACGAACTCAGCCGAAAGATTGGAACGCTCTCAAAAATGATGGAGCCCATTATTTTGGCTATCATTGCAGCTGGAGCCGTGTTCATGATTTTGGCAATTTACTTGCCAATCCTGAAGATGAACGATCAAATGCTTGGATAGTTTTTCTCCCCCTCGCAGGGGGAAGTTAGAGGGGGTATCTAAATTTTTTAAGTTCTAATTTTATGGAATACTTTTTTTATACCCCCCACAGTCCCCCCTGCAAGGGGAGAAATTCCAACTCTTAGACTTTTTAACTTTTTCCTCTTATACTTCGCTCTGCTTACTTTTAAGTAATTTCATGACAAAAACAATTCTTGTTATTGGTAACGGCGGAAGAGAAAACGCTATCTGTGACGCACTTGCAAGGTCTTCACAAAAACCTCGCATTGTGAATTTTGCCACATTTCGAAATCCAGGAATGGTACTTTTGGGAGTGGAAATAATTCTCACAGATTCGCTCAGTAATCTTAATCTCTTAAAACAAGTCGTTGAAGACGTGAAGCCAGACTTCGCTGTAGTCGGACCGGAAGATCCTATTCAAGCTGGTGTTACTGACTTTTTACAAACGCTGAATGTTTCCTCTTTTGCACCATCACAAAAATGTGTGCAACTCGAAAGTTCTAAAAGCTTCACACGTAATTTGCTTAAAAAATACGATATAGATGCTTCTCCTGATTTCCTTGTTTCAACAGAAGTGAATGCCGAATCACGAAAAGGATTCTTTGAAAAATTTGACGGACAGATTGTGGTCAAAGCTGATGGACTCTTGGGAGGAAAAGGCGTCATTGTAGCGGGAGATCATTTTGAAACTTTTGAAGAAGCAGAAGATTTCGCAAAGCAGTCAATTGAAAAGTTTGGACGCGTAGTACTCGAAGAAAAACTCATTGGACAAGAATTTTCTCTGATTTCACTTGTAGATGGCAAAACAGTGCTCGATACACCAGCTATTCAAGATCACAAACGTGCCTTTGTTGGCGACCAAGGACCACAAACTGGTGGCATGGGAACGATTAGTGATGAACATAATTCCCTCCCCTTTCTCACCGATCAAGATATTGCCGATGCTCATAATATTACCGAGCGCGTCATGAAGGCGATGAAAGAAGAATTGGGGGAACGATTTGTTGGCGTGATGTACGGCGGATTTATCGTGACGAAAAACGGAATAAAATTGATTGAATACAATGCCCGCTTCGGAGACCCTGAAGCGCTCAATATTTTACCGATTTTGAAAACTGATTTTATAGATGTGTGTGAAAAAGCTATTCAAGGACGACTTGAGGAAATCGGAAAACTAGAATTTGAACCCGTTGCAACCGTGCTCAAATATCTCTGTGCCAAGGGATATCCGACTAGCCCTGAAAAAGGTGCTCAAATCACCGCTCCTAAAAACTGGAACATCAACCATGTCAAAACCTTCTTTGCTGGTATCACATTATCAGACGAAGAAACACTAATTCTCAGCGGAGGACGAGCGATTGGAGTACTGGGAATGGGAGGAACTTTAGAAGAAGCAAATCAAAACTGCGAAGCGATGATTGCACAATTTGAAGGTCCACTCTTTTACCGAAAAGACATTGGAACTGCCGAATTGGTGCAGAAACGAATTGATGATTTAGCAGAAATACGAAACTAATTTTTTACCCCAGCCCGAATTCCGTTTCTTCTTGAAGGCTGTCTAGGACATCACCTATTTTTTCTCGCGTACTTTTTTTAATTCCCTCTTCCTCTCTTTTAGACGCGCCTATTAGAGACTCAACCAGTCCCTTCATACCATCTTTAAATACTGAAACTGTCCCATTGTAGATAATAGCCAATAGATTTTCTTTTTGTTTTACTACTTCGGGAACAGGTGTTATTACCTTTTCTTTTGTAGTTCCTCCACCATCTTCTACTGTTTTATCGGGTTGTGGGTTTAGTTCCTCGTACAATCCAGCAATTAATATTCCATTAACAAGAGATTTTTTATCGCCACTAAAATTATCGGATCCTTTTTTCATAGGAGAATAGGGTTAAAACATGTAAGCAACCCTCTTTCTAATGTGTTCGAAATATCCTGTCAAGGTTTTCCAAAAAGATTTTTCCGCTACAATAGCTCCCGATGAATACGGTAGATAAAGGATTATTTTTTGCGGTGGCGGGACTGACTATTTTTGGACTCGTGATGATGAGTTCTATCTCTATTTCAGCGAGTTTCGACGTCACTGGACAAAATGACTTTTATTTCTGGCGACACTTTCGCTATATCATCATGGGAGTTCCCCTCTTTATTTTGGGATTTAAGTTTCCTTATGAACGCTTGAAAAAACTTTCCGGTCTCCTTTTTCTCATTGGAATTATTCTCCTCATCATGAGTATTACCATAGGAGAGAGCTATGGAACCGCTGCCAGATTGTGGCTCAAACTCGGACCAATTTCCTTTCAACCAGTAGAAATTGTAAAACTCAGTGTGATCATTTTTCTTTCTGCACTTTTTTCGAGTAGCAAAATCGACCCAGGAAGCCTCAAAGGAGGATTTATGCCTTTCGTGTTTATCTTGGGAATTCCAGCACTGCTTTTAATGATTCAATCAGACTTTGGATCTCTGCTCGTGCTCAGTCTCACCGCTGCTGCTATTTATTACATCGCTGGCGCTAATCTGAAGCACTTCTTTGGAGGAATTGGAGTATGTGCACTCGCTGCAACTATCATTACCATGACAACACCCTATATCCTTCATCGTGTGAAGGTATATCTCAACCCAAACCTCGATCCACTCAATACAGGATTTCAAGTGAAACAAGCGCTTATTGCTGTTGGATCTGGAGGGGCATTTGGACGAGGATTTCAGAATTCTATTCAAAAATTCGATTATCTTCCCGAAGTACAATCCGATACTATTTTTGCCGCAATATCAGAAGAGATGGGCTTTTTCCGTATTCTTATTTTGGTAGGAGCGTATCTTTTTATCGCTTATCGAGGGTTTCTCATCGCACAACGTACTCCAGACATGTTTGCAAAACTTCTCGCTGTGGGAATCACCACATGGATCTGTGGACAAGCCTTTTATAATATTGGAGTGAATCTTGCCCTGTTGCCAAATACGGGAATCACCCTTCCTCTTATTTCTTATGGAGGAACTTCACTCTTGATGACCTTGATCGCTTTTGGAATTTTGCTTCAAATTTCTGGATACCAAAAAGAAAAACAAAAACGGTATCATCACGCATGAGGAGTTAATAGTTTATAGAACTTAGAGCTTAGAACTTATTTTTATATTTTACCTTTTACATTTAATATTCTTCTCAAATTCATAATTGAAGATTGAAAATTCCCCATGGTCCAGTACACTCCTAAACGATGAAAACAAAGAAGATTCTCCTCATTGGTGGTGGAACAGGCGGACACATCTTTCCTCTCCGTAATCTTATAGATGAGCTTGTAAAAAAGGGGGCAGAAGTCGAGTTAGTCGTGTCTGACAACACCTTGGATCGAAAAATTGTTGCTGAGAACTTCACCGATTTGCCAGTACATTTCTTCCAAGCCGGGAAGATTCGTCGGTATTTATCGTGGAAAAACTTAACGGATCCCTTTCTCATTATGCAATCCTGCTGGAAAGCACTGCAATTATTGAAGGAAATCACCCCCGATGTCATATTTTTCAAAGGTGGATTCGTTGGGTTTCCATTTCTGGTTGCCGCAAAGGCTTTATTTGGATTTAAAGGGAAGATTTATTCCCATGAATCAGACATTTCTGCCGGTATTTTAACGAAGTTGGCGAGCCAATTTTCCACGCAAACCTTCCAAAGTTTCGGGAATAATCCCATGCCTCTTTTCTACTCACCCACAATCGAAAAGGATCGCACTCCCCCACTCCTCTCAAACTCAGGAGACCAATCTACCAACGGAAATAAAATCCTCGTCTTCGGGGGATCACAAGGGGCTCAATTTCTCAATGAAATGACAATGAAATGTCAGGACAAATTAATGAAAAAATATGTCATGACACTCGTTGCAGGCGTAGGAAAAAAAACAAACATATGTCATGACAATTTCACAGAATATGAATTTATTCCTACTGCAAAGCTAGCTCAAAAGATTCACGAATCTGATTTGATAATCGCTCGTGGAGGCGCTAATTCGTTGTTTGAAATAATATCGACAAAAGTACCGAGTATTATCATTCCCCTGCCCTCAGTCGCACGAAATCATCAGCTCCTGAATGCACAATATTTTTCCGAGAAAAATTTATGCGTGTTATTGGAAGAAAAAAACACCACTCCAGAAACTTTTGTCGATACTATCGAACGAACTATGAATGATGAATCATTGAAAAAATCACTCCAAAAAACGACTATTGAGAATAAGGCGAACGAAATTGCTCAGATTCTAACATCATAAAACGCCTCTATTCATGCTATGAACTATAAACTATTAACTGTTAACTATTTTATTTACAAACCAACACAAAAAAGTACACTCGTCTCGTTTCTTGACCCTACAAAAAACGCATGTCTTCACTCTTTTTAAAGTATCGACCTCAAACATTTTCAGACATCGTTGGACAAACTTCTGTCGTAAAAACACTCAAAAACGCGCTCCGCGCTGAACAACCTTCTCATGCGTACCTTTTTTCAGGAAGCCGAGGAACGGGAAAAACTTCTATGGCTCGGATTTTTGCAAAAGGACTCACCTGTGAAAAATTGAAAGACGGAAATCCTTGTGGACAATGCGATATGTGTATTGATATTGCGGAAGGAAACTTAGTGGATGTGATTGAAATCGATGCGGCGTCTAATCGTGGAATTGATGAAATCAGGGATTTGAGAGAAAAGATTCTCTTCTCTCCAAACAGAGCCAAGCGAAAAGTGTACATCATTGATGAAGTACACATGCTGACAAAGGAGGCGTTTAATGCCCTCCTAAAAACACTTGAAGAACCGCCAGAACATGCTTATTTCTTGCTCGCGACAACCGAAATGCACAAGTTGCCAGAAACTATTATCTCTCGATGCCAAACATTTATTTTTAATCGATTTGGGCTCGATCAATTGGTTGAACGGTTAGAATTGATTTCAAAGACGGAAAAATTTTCTGTCGAAGAAGAAGCTTTTCAACTCATTGCTCGAAAGGCAGAAGGAGGGCTTCGAGATGCCATTTCATTATTAGAACAGATTTCTGCAGAAACAGAAAACAATATTACAACCAACGCCGTTCGTGATTCTCTTGGAATTTCGACAACAGAAACACTGGAGCAATTTTGGAATGCTATTGAAGAAAAAGACAGTGAAGCGGGTCTTGCAGTTTTAAAAGAAATTTCTTCCGCTGGAAAAGATTTTCGAACATTTGGTCATGACTTTCTCGGATTTCTCCGAGATAAGCTTCATCAGAATCTCACTGATGGTGAATATATTACCAAGCTTCTTCCTGCGATTAATCAGATAGAAAGCGCACTTGCGCAACTCAAGACCTCCCCTATCGTGGAACTTCCTCTTGAAATTGCCGTGGTAAATCTCTGCCAAGGAATCGCAAGTGTAAAGCCTATTGAGAAAAGAGTGGTTACCGCTCCTCCCACTACCACATCCGTTGCTCCCACTCCTGTTACCAAGGTTGTGCAACCCGTTGAGAAAAAAGAGGAATCAACTGGTGATGGATTTTTGTTTGATGAAATGCCAAAGGTTGAACGAAAACCACAAAAAATTGAAGAACCTATTGTAAGAGAAAAAATTAAAATTTCGATCGATACTATTCTTTCTAAAATGGCAGAGATTGCGGAACAAGCAAAGATTCCCGCTTTTGCAAAGATGTCTTTTCTCGATACAAAACCCATAATGCGAAATGGGAAAATTATTTTTGAAACTGAAAGTTCTTTTCACCGAGAGAAACTTGATTCTGAGGTTATTCGAAATTCTGTACAGAATACGATG
>CAZDZO010000005.1:0-57293 GCA_964509975.1 uncultured Candidatus Peribacteria bacterium | reverse complement strand
GAAATCAGAAACATCGCCATTATCGCCCACGTTGACCACGGGAAAACCACCTTGGTAGACGGTCTCCTGAAGGCAGGAGGAGTGTTCTCAGAACACGAAGAAGTGGCAACCTGCGTGATGGACAGCAACGACCAAGAGAAGGAACGAGGGATTACGATCTACGCCAAGAACGCAGCGATTACCTACAACGATACGAAAATTAATATCGTGGATACACCAGGGCATGCCGATTTCGGGAGTGAGGTGGAACGTGTGCTGAAGACGGTTGATGCAACGATTCTCGTGGTAGACGCCTATGAGGGTCCCATGCCACAGACTAAATTTGTGTTGAAGAAATCTTTGGAACAAGGAAAGAAAGTACTCGTGGTCGTAAATAAAATCGATAAAGACTCAGCCCGTCCTAAATGGGTGATCGACCAGGTCTTCGACCTGTTTGTGAAATTGGGAGCAACGGACGAGCAATTGGACTTCCCGTACATGTACTCTGTGGCACGAGACGGGGTAGCGATGAAGGAAGTGGAGGATGAGCGGAAGGATATCACGCCTTTGCTAGATTTCATCTTAGAACACGTACCAGCGGCTCCGCAGAATGTGGAGACTGACTTCCGTATGCAACCAGCGACGTTGTCGTACGATAATTTCCTCGGACGAATTGCAGTGGGACGAGTGCACGAAGGAACAATGAAAGTGAATCAAACAATTACTATTTTAACTCCTACGGGAGCACGACGAACAGGGAAGATTTCCAAACTGTTTACGTTCAAAGGAATGCAACGAGTGCCGATGGAAGAAGTGAGTGCAGGCGACATCGTAGCGATAGCGGGCCTGGGGGATGTATTCGTGGGAGAGACTATTACCAGTAACCCAGACGCAGAACCTTTGCCAGCGATTGATGTTGATCCGCCTTCTTTGGCGATGTACTTCATGGTGAACGATTCTCCGTTTGCGGGGAAAGAAGGAAAATACGTGACGAGTCGTCAGATTCGGGATCGTTTGGAAAAAGAACTGGAAACGAATGTGGGACTTCATGTGGAGTTTGATAGCGGTTCTGGGGATTCTATGAAGGTTCTGGGACGAGGGGAAATGCACCTCGCGGTGCTGATCGAGACGATGCGACGGGAAGGATTTGAGTTGCAAGTGTCTCAGCCAGAAGTCGTCTTCCGAGATATTGATGGAGTGCAGCACGAACCGATTGAGAATGTCACAATCAGTGTTCCTGAAGAAATTGGTGGAAAAATTATTGAAATGATGTCTACCAGAAAAGGACAGATGACGAATATGAAAACTGAAAACAGTATCACGAATCTTGAGTTTGAGATTCCGATGCGAGGATTGTTGGGGATTCGTTCGAACTTTATTATTCTGACCAAAGGGGAAGGAACGATGTTTAGCTCGTTTGCAAAGATGGCGCCTCATGTGGGAGATATCGAGAAACGACAAGTCGGATCGCTCATCTCTGGAGAGAACGGAACGACAACAGGATATTCTTTGTGGAAATTACAAGAACGAGGGCCACTCTTTATCGGTGCCGCACTTGAGGTTTATGAAGGAATGATCATCGGAGAACACAACCAAGGAACCGATCTGACCGTAAACCCCATCAAAGGAAAACAACTCACGAACGTGCGTTCATCAGGTGCTGATGATGCGATTAATCTCGTGCCACCAGTGGTGGTGACGCTTGAGAAGTCTTTGGAATACATCAAGGAAGACGAATACGTGGAAGTAACGCCGTCGAGTATTCGTTTGAGAAAGAAACACCTCAAAGAGATTGATCGGAAAAGGGATAGATAAATACCCCCGTCATTCCCCCTCTTTGTCATTCTAATAATACCCCGTCATTGCCGCTTGGCGGCAATCCGAAGAATGGTTATCGTTTTTACAGAAGTATTGAAGAACTGGTATGAAGATAATTTAACGTGAACGAGGTTTCCTCACAGGATCCTCGCCAAGCGAGGATGACGAGATTGGTGAGTTTTTTTTAAAATTCTTCCCTCCTCACATAAAAGAATTTACACTCTCCTCCCACATGAAAGAACTCATCTTTTCCACCGAAGCTTGTCGTGCCATTAACTTGGTCCAAGATACGAAGAAAAATGTTTTTATTACGGGAAAAGCGGGTACGGGAAAGTCTACCTTGCTCGAACATTTGCGTCTCAATTCTAAACGTCGCATGGTCGTTCTCGCGCCTACAGGCGTGGCGGCAGTGAACGTAAACGGCGATACGATCCATTCGTTCTTTGGCTTGAAACCGGGGTTCGAACTCGATGAAGCGCGGGAAAAGCGAATCGATGAGAAGAAGGCAAAACGATATAAAAGTATTAAAACTATTCTCGTTGATGAGATCTCGATGGTGCGGGCAGACCTCTCGATGCCATGGATGTTTTCTTGAGAAAAGCACGGGATGACAACAATCCTTTTGGAGGTGTACAGATGGTGTTCTTTGGAGACCTGTACCAATTGCCTCCCGTGATGACATGGCGAGACAAAGAGAAGTTTTTGTCCGAGTACGAATCACCGTATTTTTTTGATGCCAAAGTTTTCCAAGGGGCGAATGATTTATTGTCAGAAGCGTTTCATCTCGAACATATTCAACTGGATGAGATTTATCGGCAGACAGATATGGACTTTATTGAAGTGCTCAACGGCGTGCGAAATAATTGCCTCACCGACGAACATTTGAAAAAATTGAACGATCGACACGATGCTGATTTTATTCCTGATAGTGAAGACAAGTTCATTCATCTCATGACCACCAACGCTGATGCTGCCACGATTAACGCTGTGGAATTAGCGAAATTAAAAGGGAATATGACCACCTTCGTTGCGGCAAATAGTGGGAAGATTGCAAAGAATCTCCGACCCAATGATGAAGAAGTCACGGTCAAAGTGGGGGCACAGGTGATGTTTATTTATAACGATCCGGAGCGAAAATGGGTCAACGGAACTATCGGACGCGTGGTGAATATTTGCGAAGATTACAATGAAGAAAAAGACAAAATGGAGACTTTTCTCATCGTCGAGAAGACGGATGGTGACCGGGTTGAAGTCCGTCCACACAAGTGGGAAATCTCACGGTATGTCTTTGACAGTGGAAATTTTAAACGCGAACAAATCGGGTCATTTACGCAGATTCCGTTGAAATTGGCGTGGGCGATTACGATTCACAAAAGCCAAGGAAAGACCTTTGAAAAAGTCATCATTGATTTGGGACGCGGGAGCTTCGCGCATGGGCAAACTTACGTGGCACTGAGTCGTTGCACGTCGTTGGAAGGAATAGTGCTTCGCCGACCCTTTCGAAAAAGCGATGTGATCATGGATGAACGGATTGAAATGTTCGGTCGATAACCTGTGGTATAATTCAAAAACATGAGTCCAAAAAACAAAACCGCTCTCATTATTCTGATTCTGATGTCACTCTCTGTGTTTATTACAGAACTGCATCATCAGCGCACACGTCCCGCTCCTCCAAATATAATGGAACTTTTTGTCGGACCAAAAAAAATTGACTGTGTGGGCGTTGCTCCACAGAAATGCTTGGTCGCAAATAATAAAACTTGGTATGACCCTATTGAAGGATTCGAATACGAAGAAGGATATACGTATCTTCTCAAAGTAAAGAAAGGACTACGCAAAGAGCCCATTCCGGCTGATGTTTCGAAATATACGTATACATTGAAAAAAATTATCTCAAAAATAGAATTTGCCACAGGAATTCAGTGTGTCCAGTAAGTGTCTTCCCCCTCCCCAATGAGCAGTAAAGACGGTCGCCTTCGGCAAAACATTCCCATTGGATCAATGGTCCAAATCGTTTTAAAGGAGGATCAAAAAAATGGACATCTCACGAAAGGCGTCGTGGAGTCATTGCTTTCAAATGGAGCCAAACACCCTCATGGAATAAAAGTACGACTCAAATCAGGAAAAGTCGGACGCGTGCAAAAAATACTTTCGGCAAAGAAAATCAAAAATCCGAAAGTTGCATAAACGCATCGTAATCTCCTCCACATGCCCGATCAATAAGAATCTTTTTGTCGTTTGAGAGAGCGTCTGAGAGCATTTTTTCGTAGTCCTCTACGTAGTAATAATACCCTGGCCCGTTGGTCTGGAAATGAAAATCCGTACACCCTTCTATGAACCGCCCAAAATCCGTCAATTTTGTCTTCTCGTCATTCCACATATATCGTTCTAACTGTGGATTATGCAACGACTGGATAATGTGCATTTCTTCGTGTTTTAATCCATCAATTGAAATTTCAGGATTATGAAACCAATCTTTGTAAAAACTCACTTCACGGAAAAATACCGGATATTTTGTAAAAAACTTCTGTGAAATTGCGAGCGGAATATCCTCCAATGATGCCATTCCAAAATGATGATCTTTTAAATGTTCGGCGATGTATCGACATGGATAGGAATCGTTGTAACGAGACACCAGAATAAAATCTGTTTCATCTCGTTTGTGTTCCGTTAAGAACTTCCATGATTTTGATGATTTTGAAGGTTTCGAACATTCCGTAATCGAACCATTTGGAATTACTGCAAGCGCCTCCCAATCGACAATATCTACCGTTTTTGTTGGCGGTGTCACAATCGCATAAGACTGAATTGTATCCAAGTGGGGGTAAGACAAAAATCCTTTTTCAATGTTTTGCGTACGAATCGTCTCGGCGTTAAACACCCCAAGCGCCACAGGACTCAGAAAAAGTCCCACACACATCGCAATACCAAACTTCATAAATGACCCCATCTCCTAATTATACCATTTTTTAGGACAAAAGTAAAGGGGCTCGGGGCGCGTTTCTTGACTTTATAACCTGTTTCCCGACACTTTACACTGAACGTATAAAAAACAAACTATGAATAAAATTTCACACACGTGTCCCATTTCTCGAGAAATGATTTCAGAACCCGTGGCACGAATGGTAGCTGGCATAACGACACTTATTCTTATCGGAATCTATTTTTCCCCAAGTTCCATTATTCCTTTTGCACTGTTAATAGATTTTGCATTGAAAGGATTCTTTAACAAACCCGCTCCCAGTTCT
Source organism: uncultured Candidatus Peribacteria bacterium (assembly GCA_964509975.1). Lineage (GTDB taxonomy): Bacteria > Patescibacteriota > Gracilibacteria > UBA4473 > UBA4473 > CAZVBV01. Next base: position 52,248 of record CAZDZO010000005.1, on the reverse strand, counting down.
CAACCGATTTTTTGTGATATACAATCTCATTTTTGAAAAACGAATAGGCGGAATCAAATTCTTTGTCTTTTGTTGTAATCTTAAGTTTCTCTAATTCTGTTTTGAGCTTAATAGGCTTAATCGCTTTTACTTCTTTGTGGGTCCATTTTACGAAGTGCCAAAAAATTTCATATTCGTTCGTACCCTTTTTGAGAGTGTCGGGATTAAGAATATTGCTCTTGATCGAGTAGTCGATCTTTGATTTGCTCTTCTGGGCCGAAACTTCAGATGGAAGAAGAAGAATTGCAACAATTAGAGCTAAAATGCTGGTTGTGGTTGGTTGGCGGTTTTCGACTAAAGATTTCATTTTTGAATCTCCTTATTTATTCCCCAGAGCGCAAAGGAGGTTAGAATAACAAAAGAAGGTACGCCCCGTATCGCAAGCCGTGGAACCGCCAAGCCCCATACAGACGATAGCGAAAGCGTACCCCTTATGGTACACTCAGTCACTATCTGCTCTGTGTTAAAATATTGGCGGTTTTCAGCTTGGCAGATAACCTGTGTGAAAAATTAGAATATATTGTTGATCGTTTTTTCTATAGGCACCAATTATTGATTTAAACGAAAGTATGAATTTTTTCGTGGTTTTTTGCATAAGCCTCCTGCTTTTCAGCTTCTCTCCATCCATCAATTACCTATAACAGAATCTAGTGCCTCATCTGCATCTTTAACAAGGAAGTTCCCTTGATTATTTATTGTAGTTTGTGAGTAAAATATGAACGCCTATAAAAACCATATTTGTTTAAAACAAAAATAATTTGCAAATTGCTTTTTTTTTCATTAATCTGGTGTCACATCTTCATAATGGGTAGTTTATGCATAATACAGAAAGTTCACTGAGTCCTGAAGTGGAAATTCAGAATGAGATTCAAAGCAAATTGGACAGCGGTGTAAACTTAACCAAAGAAGAGATACGAAAGTATAAGGCAAGGTTAGTCAATGCTATTGTTTATAAGACAGATACAGACATAGAAGATTTTAATCAATTAGTTGATAAGGACATTGTCCCCTCAAATGATGGTTTTGTAACAGAGGCCTATTTTAAACGTAAAAAGTTTCATTCCCTGTTTTAGAAGAATCAATTTTTCTTTATTGGTTATCCCTTTTGTATTAAAAGAATCATTCTTCGAATAAATGACCGTTCGTTTAATTTCTACTAATGGCAAATTGTTTTTTGTACTTCAATGCAAAGTCAATTAACGAATTTGTAATCGCTGCGCTGTACTTAAAATACCATTTTCTTGTTAAGTAATTAGGTATATAAATGCCGCCATTAGGATCAATGAAAACATGATGTGAATCATTGTTGGAATTAGGGATTATCGTTCCATTCTCGTTTCGCTTAATAAGTTTTATATCCTTTTCATTCCTCTCCATTAGAATGGTTAAGCTTGCGTATATTAGTGAGTAAAGATAATTGTATTCATTGTGAAAAGTGTCTCTTGAATATTCAATAATATCACCTGTGTTTAGTCTATCATAAAAATTGGCACTCATTTTAAGAATCTCTTCCCTATTCATCCCCCTAATCTTGTTGTGTCCCTCTGAACTACCAAGTAGCTCAATCAATTTAATATCAAAAGTATTCTTATCAGGTTCACCGTTCGACATTACGAATGATGCCCAAGACATTTTAAAGCTCTTGTTCTCACACACTATGCGGGCACTTGCATACCAGTAATTGAATGAGTTATTGCTTTTAAGGATTTTAACAACTTTCTTGATGGCAGTTGAAACAGTTTCCCCTTGCTTATTTAATTGGAAATGCCAAACATCATTTAAGCAACTAAACGGGCATTGATCGTACGTTTCACCAAGTAATACTTCTGACAAAACTGAAATTCTCAATAACATTAAAGAAAAGAAATCCATATTTATGGAACCATCCTTTTCATGATATGAGGAAGTTTGGAGGAAATTTGACCAATACCAGTATTCTAATAAATCAAAATCTGCTTGAAAGCCAAACAAGAAAGTATTGATATCACTTAGTAGGTATGCAAAGAATTCTTCAGTAATGGATTTTGTTAAAAATCTGTGAAATCGGTTATCACCAATGTCAAGCTTGTTGCTGAGTTCATAACTAAGTTTTAGCAAATTTGAAATTGCTAGACTTTTAATCGTATAGGATTTAACAAAATCTGCTTCTTTTTATTCTCACAGGAATTTTCATCATCGCGACAGGAATGGAGGCCGGATTTAATTTTTGCCTCGGATGCAAGATCTTCCCGTACTGGAATCATTTAGTACGGAAGTGTCGTTAACTGATCACTTGATTTTTTCCGTCCCCTTCCTACAATCTCAACCGACGCAGGCGCGTAGTTAAATGGTATAACCTCGGTCTCCAAAACCGATATTGTGGGTTCGATTCCTACCGCGCCTGCCAAGACGAAAATCGTCCTGACCCCATGGGGTTTGGACGATTTTTTGCTTTTAGGAATGGTAGGAATCGAACCCGGGTTCGTTAATTTGTACTGATCCCGCAAAACGGGAGAGGATACAAATCCCTCAACCAAGCCTCACGAAGTGAGGTGAAGGGACGAGATTCCTACCGCGCCTGCCAGTTTTGTATTGGGAGTAGGTTTGGGATACGTATCCCCCGGATACGTATCCTATTCTAAAGGGATACTCTTTTTTGAAAAAATTGTCATAATGAAAACAGCTTAAACAATGAATGTATGTCTAAAAAAGATTTTTTTGAAATCGGAGCAACGCAAAGTTCTGCAAGAACAGATGATCACAAAGTGTTTATCGAAAAACTAGAGCGCGCTGGATATACAATTAAATCCCAAGACAAAAATGAAGAAAAGGGAATCGAGCATGAACTTATTTCTCGTACATTGGAAACGGTAATGCGTCCTCCAAGTATATCGTTGCCATTTATAAAATTAGAAGCAAAAGAAGTTTTTGGACACTACAATTACGAAGAACAACTTTTTGAAGCACTCGATATTCCAAAATTTGAGTTTAGTGCCTATAAAAAAGGAGCGACACTTCATGATGTTAATGATCCATGGGACAAGTTTGATTTGGATTAAAAAGGAATTGTTAGATTCCGGATACGTATCCGATTATAAAATAAATGTGAAATCCTCTCGTTGCTGATTTGCAAAATATATTGCAGTTTACTCAGTGATGAAGTTTTTTGATTGGCTTCGACAATTTTTAAGACAACGCAAACGCGAACAATATCTTCCCGTTCCTCGTCCAACACTTCCCTACAATCAATGCGTGAGAAAACAACGACAACGGTTCTTCTTATCTTTTCTGATACTCCTTCTCATTAGTACTTTTTACACTTTGCACAGCGCGAAGCAAAGAATTAAAAATGAAGAACTTATTCACATCTGGGTGGCGAATCAAGATCTCACATCCCCTATTGAGGTTGAACTAGCGCACCTAAAAACCAATTATTTCCCACAAAAAAACCTGCCCCAATCCGTTTTTCTCAATCGTGAAGATATTGTTGGAAAAGCACTCATTCAAGACGTCGTGAAGAACGAAATTCTTCTACCGCATCACTTCACACAGGAAGTAGATGTAAATTCTATCAGTACCAAATTCCAGAAATCATTTGCCCTCACTATGGATGAGAACTGGTTTGAAGCGAAGTTTCCAACACTCGCACCCCATGACACCGTGGATATTTTGACAACTAATCCCAAGGCGGGATTCAGTCAAACGATTCTGATTGTGCAAAACGTCCCCATTATTGAAGTGCAATTTGAAACAAAGGGAGAGAAAAAAACATTAGTTGTAAACCTCTCTCAAGATGAAGCCCGTGCCATCCTTTTTGCTCGTGGTGCCCGCCTTCCGATGCATATCATCGTGCATTCTTCTCTTTCTCAAGATAATGAAAGTCGTTAAAAAATACGTTTTCTGTAGTCCCAACTCAAACGACAATGCATTGATTGCACTCAATATGATGTTCACGCATCAGCAATGGAAACCGCAACAAAAAATAGCTTATATTCAGCTCTCTCACTTTCCAGATATACACACTTACTTTGAACAAACCCCAAAGCAAACCATTCTCGATTTGAAATATCTTCTAGAGGATCCGGATCCCGAATGGGATCCGGATCCGGTTTTCCCCTCCCCAGTCTGGAACGAATGGCAAGAGCTCTCTACCCAAGACATAAAAAATATTCTCACTTTTCTCGAAGAACGATATGACACGATTTATATCGATCTTAATCTTTCTGTAGGAAAAGAAATTGCGAATGAAGTGCTCCATCGAGCCACCAAAATAATAATTCCAACCAATATTGCTCCTTCAAATTTGGCGGGTGTGGAGTCTTTTTTTTCTAAATATAAATCACTCTCTCCACGATGTTCGTTAATTTTAAATCAGTGCCCAGCCCTATCAAAATTTTTTGTAAAACAAAAACTAAAAACACAGGATATCAACATTCTAGGAACCTTGCCCGTAGTTCGAAAACATCTCTGGGAGCAAACATTTGAAGCCGTTCCGCTCGCTTTTCATCGAAACTCAAAATGGAAAAAAGAATTGTTTAAACTCCTCAAAAAACTCAATGCCTGATGCGCAAAGAAAAAGAAATTGCTCTCCAAAAAAAATTACACCAGTGGGTCATCGATTGGATTGGAGAAACGCGTACAAAATCCCCCACCAAAAGTGAAATTGCTGAACAATGTCATCTGTGTTTGAAAGAGGAAGATATTTGCCTCTCAACAAAAGCCGTTGATCATCTTATTCAAGATATTCAGTTTTCCGTACTCGGACTCGGACCTTTGGAAGTCTATTTACAAGACAACAGTGTGACAGAAATCATGGTAAACGGTCCTGATACTATTTTCGTGGAACGATCGGGACGACTTGAAAAAACTGATCTCTCTTTCTTTTGTGAAGCACATCTCCGAAGAATTATTCAACAAATTGTGGGAAAAATTGGACGGCGCATTGATGAACAAACTCCCTTGGTCGATGCTCGCCTCCCTGATGGATCGCGGGTAAATGCGATTATTCCGCCGTTAAGTTTAAAAGGATCTATTCTCACTATTCGGAAATTTCCCACCAAAACGTGGGAACTCAAAGCTCTTTTGAAACAAAAAACGTTGTCTAAAAAAATGGCTGAATTTTTATCGAATGCTGTACAACAACAAAAAAACATTCTCATCTCTGGTGGTACTGGCTCGGGAAAGACCTCCACTTTGAATGCTCTGGCGAATCTTATTCCGAAGTCTGAAAGAATTATCACAATTGAAGATTCTGCGGAAATGAAGATTGAACATCCTCATCTTGTTTCTTTGGAATCGAGAAATGCCAACATCGAAGGGGCAGGCGAAATTACGATTCGAGCATTGCTACGAAATGCACTCCGAATGCGGCCCGACAGAATAGTTGTCGGAGAAATCCGTGGAGACGAATCGATTGATATGCTTCAAGCGATGAATACCGGACACCAAGGATCGCTCACAACTATTCATGCGAATGCTCCATTAGAAAGTCTCTATCGCCTCGAAACAATGGTACTTATGGGCGACCTTGATCTGCCCATTACAGCAATTCGTCCGCAGATTATTCAAGCGATTGATATCATCGTGCAACAAGAACGACTCGCTTCGGGGCAGAGAAAAATTGTGTCAATTGCCGAGATTTCGAAGAAATCCCTCCCTGAATACAAACTCATCGAACGATTTAAATCATGAAATCCTTTTTTTCCCTCGCCTTCGAGTGGTCGATGGGGAATATCTGGATGATGCTCAGTATGTCGATACTGGGAATGGTTATCGGATATTTTTTGGTGACAGAGGTTATTGCGCATGGAATTTATTTTGGGATCCGGATCCCAAAGCGGATCCGGATCCAGAAAAAACTTGTTCTCGCGAAGGCAGGGAACCAAAATCGAAAACTCATGATTCGCCAAATCCCTCTTTTTCTTCAAACACTGAGTAATGCACTCAAGGCAGGCTATTCCCTCGAGCAAGCGTTTATTTTTATCGCAGAAGAAATGGATCCTCCGCTTCAGCAAGCCATTCAAGTGCTTAATGAAAAACTCGAACTCCATGTGCCAATTGAACAAGCTCTTGGGGATTTTGCACGCGCGATTCATCATCCCGACATCGATTTTTTCGTGGAAAGTACAATTATTCAACTCCGTACTGGAGGCAATCTTGTTGAACTATTTCATAAAGTCGCGGACTTAGTGGAAGCTAAACGAAAGCTTGCTCGCGATATAAAATCCTTCACTTCTCAGGGAAAAATGAGCGGGATTCTCATTGCAATTCTCTATCCAGTGTCATTAATACTTTTCGCACTTCTCGCCCCATCACACATGCACGTACTTTTTTACACCTCCGCCGGACAGTGTTTGCTTGTGTTGTCATTAATTTTGGAAGGACTGGGATTTATCTGTATTTGGAAAATAATTCGCGTAAAAATATGATTTATTTTTTGTGGATGGGAACCGCAATTCTTTTTCTCCTCGTGATTCAAGAACGAGTCGGACACCCTCGATGGCTCTTTCCTCGGATGTTTGCGTTCCTTCCGGTAAAAAGAAAACAAATCTCCGTGCTTAAAAAAATAACAGGTTCTCTTTCTTTCAAAAAACACAGCTGGTTAGTACAACAATCATCTCCCAAATCGGTAATCCGAAAACAACTGCAAAATGCCGGTGACCTCATCCTTTACTCCGAATATTTGAATATCAAAGAAGGCGTACTACGACTCTTTTCTCTATTTCTCTTCCTGTTTCTTCTTTTTGGAAATCCGACATGGGAAAAAAGCTTTCTTTTCCTTTTTTATTTCTGCTTCTTTTTTTTCCTGCTCGATATTGTGCTACAAATTAAGAAAGAGAAACGAGAAAAAATATTCACCCACGAAGTACCCTACTTCATTGATCTTTTTATTCTCACGTTGAGAACGGGGTTGAATATTGAACAAACCCTCTGGTGTCTGACTGAAAAAGATTCACTCCTCTCCCGCACTATTCACCGTCAATTAGAGGGGCTGAATCTCGGACGATCATTGGAAGAAATTTTTGTAGATTTAGAAGAAGACGTCGGGAATAAAGAATTCCAGCATTTCCTTCGCAGTGTTCGGCAATCTCAAGCTCTTGGTGTTTCCCTCGCTTATACTTTGGAGATTCAATCTCAATTGATAAGAACAAAGAGAAAACAACGCGCCGAAGAACTCAGTCGCACCGCTGCGGTAAAAATCAGTCTTCCTCTCGTTCTCTTTATTTTCCCCGCGTTATTAATAATTTATATCGGTCCAGGGATTTTGAATATACTTTAATTCAGATTGGGATTCGGATCCCAAGGCGGATCCGGATCCGATTTCCATCTCCAACCGATTGCTTTCCCCACCCTCTTCTGGCATCATCGCGCACGATGAAATCCTTCTTTTGGGTGTGTATGGCATTTCTGATTCCAGGGCTCTTGCTCCGGATTCCGGTAGGGGGCGCTGGAATTTTGGCAACTGATATTATCCTACCTATTTTTGCGCTAGTGTGGTTGTTTCACAAATTCATCATCAGTCGATTTTTTCCAAAGAATTCCTTCATTCTCCCTGGATTTATATTTTTGGCGATTGCGTTAGTGAGTTTACTCATTGGAATGGTGGAATTGCCACTCATGGAGAAACTCCTTTCCTTCGCTCATGTGGTGCGCTTCTTCTCCTTATTAATATTTGGATGGAGTGCAACGGATCTGTTTCGAGATCGTCAAGAAGAATTCTTCCGTCGACTCTTTTGGATTGGCGCAATAATTATCGGACTGGGTGTAGTGCAATTCTATCTCATTCCCGATATTTCTCAGTGGTCTACTGAAGGTGGGTGGGATCCTCACATCGGACGATTACTCGGAACATGGCTTGATCCAAATTTCATGGCAGGATTTTTGGGGTTTTTCCTTCCTCTTGTGATCGCGAAGTGGTACGACAACGTCCACAAAAAAGAAAAAATTCTTCTTGCTCTCTTAGCAATTGTAACGTGCGGCGCACTCTTTCTCACCTTTTCTCGAAGTGGGTATTTGGCCTCTAGCGTAGGACTGTTTGTTTTCTTTATATTCAAAGATCCCAAAGTTATCTTGCTCGGAATTTTGTTAATCGCCATTGGAATTGGAACCAATGAACGGGCGCAAAAAAGAATCGGTGAACTATCAGGAACCGTTGCCGCAATTATGTTTAACGAAACTGACGAAGTCGATCCAACTGCGAGTTTGCGAATTCAGAGCTGGAGTCGAAGTTTAGAATTATGGAAAAAATACCCCGTACAAGGTATCGGATACAATACCTATCGATATCGAGCCGCTGAGGAAGGAATTGTCGATGAAAATTATTTCTCAGCTGGAGGATCTGATTCTAGTCATCTAACGGTACTTGTGACAACTGGGGTGCTGGGGTTGTTCGTTTTTCTCTGGATGTTTCTAAAAATCGGTGTCGTAAATTTTCTTCGATTTTTAAAATCACGAAATCCCATCTTCCTCGGATTTGTGGCGGGGTGGTGTGCTTTGTTTATTCATGGATTTTTTGTAAATTCTCTTCTCTTTCCTTTTATTCTTATGCCCTTTTTGACGGTAGCAGGAGTACTCGAAACAATTAAAAAATGAAACAACGACTGATTATTGTCTTGCTTGGAATTATTCTCATCGTAACGATGGGATTAACAATGACTGGGCGAAAAGGGATGCCGTTGCAGGCAAATGTTTTTGAAATGGCGGAAGAAATCGAAGACGCGGGACTCGATCTTAATCGATGGAATAACCTGACCGATGAAATTGAATCTATTCCAACAATTCCTTTTGGGCCGATTAAAAAATCACTCTTTCACACTCAAAGCATTGTTCAGGAAATTCATTTACTCAGGGAATCTCTGATTACAACGTTTCATGAAGACCCGCTTCTGACTTCAAATGTCTTAGAACTTTTTGACCATGTGAATGAAATCGATAAACGATTGGGAAAAATCGATAGCAATCTCAAATGGATTCCAATGTTTTTATTGGATGAAACACAGAAAGAAGAACTCAACACGCTCAAAAGCTATCTCGATATGGCGAGCACAATTCTCGATGACGTACAAAAATTTGAACGCATTCTCAAATCATTTGCGCGCAATGAAGACCGTCTGCTCATTTTATTGCAGAATCAAAATGAACCTCGTTCCACGGGAGGATTTGTCGGAAGCTTGATTGTGATTGATTTTGATGAAGAGCTTGTCACCTGGAAATTCGAAGACATCTACGCTCTTGATCGCCGAGTACCCGGAGAAGATCAACCACTCGCACCTGAGTTTTTCCATGATCTTTCCAAAACAATTTCCTTGCGAGATGCAAATTTCTGGCCAGATTTCGCAGAAACCAGTAATGCATATCGAAAATTTTTCAAATCTATTGATGAACCAAAGCCAACTGCCATCGTGGCAGTGAATATGAATATTATCGAAGAGTTTCTCAAACTCTCAGGCCCTGTGCGTCTGCCAAAATGGGATGTCACCGTCAACCAGTACAACGCTGATTTGGTATTGCAATTCTTAGTAGAATCAAAAATCGCTGGACGATTTAATGCCAAGGCACCTGTAGTTGAGTTCGCGGAAGAACTCTTTCGGCCAAGTTCACTCAAGAATATCGACTTTGAAGAAATCCTTGTGTTCGACTTTGCATCCTTTGTGAATGGCAAAAATATTCTCGCCAATTCGACCAATATTTCTTTACAAAAATTATTTGAAAAATGGAGTATTGACGGTCGTGTACGAGAAAAACGAGAGGCCGATAATTTTCTCTATTTTGATTTTATTTCGGTTGGAGCAAATAAATCTGAAAAATTCGTGTGGACAAAACTCTGGCACGACAGCGAAATTATGAAGGATGGAACGATAAAAAATTCTATAGAAATTACCCGAAATCATGCCCTTCGCCCAGGGGAAATTTCGGAGTTATTGCAAGAAAACACGTGGAGCGAAAACATCCGAGGGCTTATGAATGACGACCTTTTGTGGAAATTAGGCGCGGGACAGAACCGAACAGTATTAAGATTATACGTACCACGCGAGGCGAAACTCATTGCCAGTCGAAACCCATCTGGAAAAGTGAATGAGACCTTATCGGATGATAAGAAATTTAAGATCTGGGAAATTCCGATGTTTGTAAATGCCGGAGAGAAGTTGAAAATAAAGATTCAATACAAAACTGAACTCTCGCGAGGAAGCGCCAATTGGCGACCGTATTTCTTGCAATTGGTAGGAACTTCTGGACGAGAGAAGACGACGTTTCTCGAAACAATTTCCACTCAAGAAGGCGGAAAATTTACTGCCGAAACAAAAAATCTCGGACATCCGGAACCCCTGATTGATCAAGACTACCGAGCGGTGGTAGAATTTGGGAAATAAGAAAAGAGCTTCCAACATAAATAATGCGGAAGCTCCTCGTCTTTTAATCAGTCTTTGTTTTTATTCGAGTCCAGTGATAAACGATTCCAACAAAAGAAATTTCTCTTTATTACGCCAGTGATAGACATTCAGATCGGCTCCCGTTTTATCTGTGTACCAAGCATCATACAATTGAGAAAATTGTTTTCTCAAAAGAAAAATCGCTTCCTTTCTTTTTGAAGCCATTTTTTGAGGATCAATTTGATAAGGATGTTCCTCCGATCTTTCCTCAATGGTATCCTTATTAATAACAAGCACCGAATTTTCATAATCAGAAATCCAAATCGTTTCTGTAACCGGATCTTCTTTGAGATCTTTTTTGAATTTCCGGAAAGAATAATTAAGTATTGTAAACCACTGTTTATTCCGGAAAAAATCCCGAACCGTATACTGAATAAATGATACATTATTTCCATCTTCCTTTCGGAAAGAAATAATGGTCTGTCCATTAGCGTCCAAAGATTGCATTTCCCAGACCTTTTCTGTGAATTTTTCTGATGAATATTGAGCTTCAACAGAGATCGTTCCTCCAGTCATTGTTGTAATGACGAGGAACAAAAATAACATTTTTTTTCTCATAATGGTTCTCCTTACTTAAGTCCACTCATGAATTCTTCCAGTTTAGCAAAATATCGACTGTTTCGGTTTCGATCAGCCCAATCAGGCGAATACCAGTTATTAAGAATGTCTGAAAATTGATCTCTAATTTCATAGAGAACTTTCGTTCTCTTCCGAACCAAATCTAGTTCAGAAGTCTTGATCTCGCCCTTACGACGCTCTCTCTTTGTGGCAAAACGAATCCCATTGACCTCCATTGTTGAAGACCTCTCTGGATACGATATTTCAAAATCTTGAAAACTGGATTTTGTTTCGTCATTCAGATCCTTTGAAAATGTTCTGAAAGAATAGTTCAGAGTTCCATCATTCCAAAGACCTAACGTAAATTTAACAATGGTGATAGTATCTTCGCTTTCTGTTCGGAAAGTAAGAACTTCGTCATAATGACCATTATCCGTTGCATTGAGCCTCCATTCAGTTCTCATTTCATTTTTTTCATCCGGAGTTTGAGCCCCAGCATTGACTGCTACCATCACCATCCCGATGACAAGTAACAAAAATAGAATTTTTCTTTTCATAATAGTTTGATTAAAAAGTTAGTTGCGAATTGTATAAAGATGCTCTCAGAGCTCCTCAACACAATCCACAAACACCTCAAATCAATTTAAAACAAAGCTGTAAAAGAACGATGTCTCCACTTTTTCAGTGAGAAAGAGAAGAACGAGTGATTATTAGTGTGTTTTTAGATTCTTGTCAACTGCTCTTTAGCGTTTCTGATTACCGAGCCGTAGTGGAATTTGAATAATAAGAAAAGAGTGCTCCTTTCTGCAACCCGCCGCTTTAGCGGTGGGCATGTCTACAAGAAGTGTCGACGGCTAAAGCAATCGGTTGCAGGGAATATTTTTTTAACAAGGGACCTGAGTCCATAAAAAGAAACTGTCACCATGCAATGATGATGACTAAAGCAGGTTTAGGGCTATGTCCTGAACCCCCTGTTTAAAAATACATCCCATTTGTACTAAAAACTGAAACACAAGGAGCAATACAACATTAAATAATTCCTCCCCTTTTGAGGGGAGGTTAGGTGGGGTGTTTCTTTCTCAATACCCCCTCTAGCTCCCCCTACAAGGGGGAGAATGTTATTCCTTGTTCTTTAATTCTGGTTTTCCATACAAAATATATCCTTGCCGTGACACAATCTCAACATCTACTTCTTTCCCTGTAAAATCTCGTCCCGCCGGAAAATACACTTCAAAAAATTCTCGACTCCTTCCCATGTTTTGATACTTTCCCGTCGGCAACGCCTCAGCTTTTTCTACGAGTATTTGCAGTGTCGTACCAATGGATTGCTCTCTCTTCTCCCACGAGGTTTTTTTAACAATGTCGTCAAAATCATGGAATCTCCGCTTCTTTTCTTTTCCATCAATAAATTCTTTCTCCATTCGGCTAGCGGGAGTATTTCTCCGTGGGGAATAAATCGCCGTGTAAGAAAAATCAAACTTTATTCGTTTCGCAAAATCACAAAGTGACTTGAACTCTTTTTCCGTTTCCCCAGGAAATCCCACAATAATATCTGTGGAAAACGTACACGTCGGCATTGATTTTCGGATGCGAGCAATAATGTCCTCGTACTGCTCAATGGTGTAGTTCCGATTCATCGCTCGCAGTACTCGATTCGATCCGTGTTGTACAGGGAGATGAATATAAGGACACGCCGTTTTCATTGAAGCAAGTGCATCAATCACATCATCGGTAAAATCCTGTGGATGAGCCGAGGTAAAACGCAACCGCGATAACCCCTTGTCGTGAAGTTCGTCAATTTTTAACAAAAGTTTCGCAAAACATTTTTCTCCCTTATCGGTGTAGGAATTTACGTTTTGTCCCAGCAGTGTGATTTCTTTTGCCCCTGACGCAACGTGTTTCTCGCATTCTGTGAAAATTTCATCCATGGGTCGAGAACTCTCACGCCCTCTGGTGTAGGGCACAATGCAGTAGGTGCAAAACTTGTCACAGCCCTGCATAATCGGAACCGACACCTGCACTTTGTTTTCAACTTTTGGATTCACATGGAAATAATTCTCGATGCTTCCGCTCCCAAATTCATGCTCGAAAGAAGAAAAATCGTGATCAGGGAAATGCGATTCCAGCAACTTTGGAAGCCTCGCCACATCTTCGATTCGAAATACCAGATCGATGGGATCACTTCGCAAAAGCGCATCATCAGAATTAGAGCTATCCCCTGTCTGACGCACCATGCATCCAGTCACTGCGATCAGCGTTTTTGGGCAATCTCTTTTTTTCTGCACCATAAATCCATACGCTTTATCCTCTGATTTTTGCCGCACTGAACACGTATTTACGATTTGAAGATCAGGACAAGTTTCTTCCGCTGCCAGCACAAAACCACACTGTTCCAAAACCGTCGATACTCTTTCTGAGTCGGAATAGTTCATCTGACAGCCATGCGTTTGAATCGCGTAGGTTTTCATGTCCGCAAGATAGTGCATGAAGGAATGACAAAAATCAACTCCCCCCCCCCTTTTTTGTCATTCCAAAATCCCAAAGGGATATTTGGAATCCATTATCCCGTACAAAAATATTCTAAACACATCACATTACTCAAAATGTCCCATAATGGATCCCAAACTAAATTTGGGAAGACGGGTACTTTTTTGACTCTTAGACTCTTCGACTCTTTAACTTTCCTAATACAGCTTCGATACAGATTTGTTTCCTACCACATTCTTCATTACTTCCGCAAAGAGTGGTGCCATTGGAATAATCTTTATGTTTCTCGCTGGTTTCTCGATTGGCAAACTGTCGGTGAAAACCGCTTCTTTGAGTCCCGCTTTCACCAGGTTCTTTTGGGCGTCTCCCGAAAGTATCGCATGTGTTGCACAAAGATATACATCCTTTTTTGCTCCGTTATCAACCAATGCTTTGACCGCTCCGATCACTGAACCTCCTGTGTCGACCATATCATCTACGATGATTGGTGTCTTTCCTTTGACATCTCCCACAATGTGAGTCACCTCTGATTTGTTATGCTCTGGTCGTTGTTTATGCAGAATTGCGATGGAAACTCCAAGCGCATCGGCAAATTTTTTGGCATCTTTCGCTCCTCCAGCGTCCGGAGAAACAACGACTATATCTTTCAGTTTCTTTTTCTTAAAATAATCCACCAAGTATTTTCTCGGATTGAGATTGTCTACAGGACAGTCGAAGAATCCTTGGATTTGGTCAGCGTGCAAATGCATTGTCACCACATGGTCAGCACCAGCGGTCGACATCATCTTTGCTAAGATACGAGCTGAAATCCCTTCCCGTGGATCATGAATCTTGTCTTGTCGGGAATACGGCATGTACGGCAAGATCACATGGACGCTTTTGGCAAAACTCTGTTTCGCCGCATCAATCATGAACAAAAGCTCCATCATGTCATTATCCATGTTCCCTGTTCTTCCGGTTTGAACGATGAATATCTCCTGTCCCCGAAACGTTTCGTCATACTTCACATATTTTTCTCCGCAGGAAAATGTTTTGATGGTATTTTTCCCGAGAGACACTTTGAGATGTTTCGCAACCGCCTTCGCAAATTCTGGATGACTGGAGCCGGAAAAGATCTTAAATTTATTCATCGCCGGTATTTTGCGAAATTTTGAGGAATTTGTAAACTCCACTCGCAGATGACTCCTGAAATTTCAATTATTACCGTGAACTTTGGAAGCGCTTCAAAAGTGAAGGCGCTCTGGAAATCATTACAAGAATTTTCTCCCAGTGTGTCTTGGGAATTCGTTGTCGTAGACAACCATTCTGCACGAAATGAAGGCGAAGAATTGGAGACGTTTTTGAAGGATTTTGAGAACGCACACGTCATTAAACTCGCACGAAATACCGGATTTGGCGTCGGAAACGAAGAAGGTATAAAATTCGCAAAAAGTGAAATTATTGCGATTGTGAACCCCGATATTGAAATTCAATCCGGAACTTTTGATGAACTTTTGAAAGAATTACGAACGGAAAAAGTCGGAATCCTGACCCCTATTATGGAAACACACGACAAAAATCCGCTCCCAAATACGTGGAATTTCCCATCTCCATTGGGACTCTTGTCGCGACGACTCTTTGGAAAAAAAGAAACGATTATTCCCGTCGAAACAAGTCCTGTCGAGTGGGCACAAGGCAGTTTTCTCATGATGCAGAAATCTTTTTTTACGGAAACCCTGAAAGGATTTGATCATCGGTATTTCTTGTTTCTCGAAGACACAGACCTGTGTCGACGTTGTTGGGAAACCGGACATAGAGTGCTTCAAGTACCAACTGCCAAAGCGTTTCATGGCGACAAACGACTGTCGGGAAAAGGTATTTGGCAGTCACTCAAAAAGAAAACATTCTGGATTCACATTCTTTCAGCATTGAAATATTTCTGGAAATACCGAAACAAAAAACATCCTGATATTTTTTAAATGAAAATTGCTGACACGCATACTCATCTCTATTTTTCTGCGTTTGATAAAGATCAAAAACAGGTCATCGACAAATGTCGAAAGGCCGGAGTAGAGCTTCAAATCCAAATCGGATGTGATGAGATTTCTTCTCTTGCGGCACTAAAATTGGCAAAGGAAAATGATGATTTTTATTCCACTCTCGGCATTCATCCGTGTGATGTAAAAGTCTGTTTCGATGAAAATAAATTGCACCGATCATCGGGGTTTGAGAATTATAGATTGAAAGCAAAAACCTTTGACGAGCTCTTTACGATGTTTGAAAAGTTGATTAAAGAGAATCCCAAGCAAGTTGTGGGGTTCGGGGAAACGGGATTTGATCTGTATCACGAGAACTCTGAAGAGATTTTTAAAATTCAAACAGAAGTTTTCAAAGCGCACGTCAGACTGGCACAGAAATACAACAAACCACTCATCGTTCACGGACGAAATTCCAGTCAACAAATGATTGATTTCTTTACCCAGAATATACAACCTGGAGAAGTATCTGGAGTTATTCACTGTTTCCCAGAAGGCCCAGAATACGCTAATTTTTTTACAAAGAAATACGGATTCTTTATTGGGATTGGCGGAACTGCCACCTACCCGAAAGCTGATAACATCCGTGAAGCCATTGCCACAACTCCGATTGAATACTTGGTAACCGAAACAGATGCTCCTTTTCTTGTCCCTCAAAGCTTGAGAAAAACGGTAAAACGAAACGATGCCAGTTTATTACCAGAAGTTATTAAACTGATTGCCGATATCAAAAACCTGCCGGTAGAGGAAACGGCTGAAATTTTATTTGAGAATGCAAAAAGACTCTATCAATTGGGATCCGGATCCTAGGGCGGATCCGGATCCCAATAAATTATTTTTTACACTTTCCTGCCGGACAAAACGGGCAGATTGGTTGTGTCAGAAAAAGTGACAAAATAACTAAGAGTGACAACACATGGAAAAGGAGCTCCATCTTGTTTCCTAAAGGAATCGCAACCGAAAAAAGTGCTACAAACATGATTATAAAAAGTCCCAACAAAGACAATTTATAAAGAATCTTCGGAATAAAAGGACCGGTGATAACGAAAAGCCCTCCCAAGATTTCAAGGGCCACAACACCCCAGAAACCAATCGTAAGAAGGAGTCCTGTCCATCCAAAAAGCGAACCAAGAATGCCTTGAAACATTGCAGGATCCATGAATTTTTCGATACCAGGAATCAAAAAAAGTGCTCCTACTCCGAGCCGAGTGAGACATTGTGCGACAGCTGGCTTATCGCAACAATCTGATAAACATTTGCCCATAATATTTTGAGTTAAAAAAATAAAAAAGCGTCTTAAAGTGTATAAGACGCCTTTGAAAAAACAAAGTTCTTTTTTACGAATACTGCGGAATTAAATTCGTAAGTGAATACTCCTCAATTCCTTCTTCATGTTTCTCTTGAAGTTTAAAAATGATTTCAAGCGCTTGTTCTTTTGTCTCAACACAGAAAATATTGTCCAAATCTCCTGCACTAATAAGTCCTTCTTTAAGAGGATATTTTCGTACCCATTTAATCAATTCATGCCACATTTCTCCAAGCAAAATAATGGGGGTATTGGCCGTATGCTTCACTTGAGCCAATTGCCATGTGTAAAAAAGTTCCAAACACGTTCCAATTCCTCCAGGTACCACCACCGCTACATCTGACAATTCCATAAAGGTATCAAGTCGACTTGAAAATTTGTGAAAATGCCGTTTCAAATCAAGATGTTTATTCGCGTGTGCTTCATGAGGAAGATCAATCGTCAGTCCAATTGACTGCGCATCCTCATTTTGTGCCATACTATGTCCAAAACTAGCAGCTCCCATAAGTCCTGGGCCACCTCCTGTTACTAAATCAATATCTCGTTTTCCAATAGCATGCGCCAAATCTCGTACTTGTTTGTAAATCTCGTCATCTTTTTTGATTTGCGCTGATCCGAAAATAGCAACTCGGAAATGATCTTCGTGACTCATTCCTTCCCAGAACGTTTTTTGTTTGTAAGCGTCTTGCATATGAAAAATTATTAATTCTCCTCATTATACCATAGATAACGAGTAATTGCAAGAGTGTTAAAAAGGTTTTTACACCTCCTTCATCATTTCTTTTGTAATCACTTTTCCCCGTTCAACACCAGGTTGGTCAAACACATTAATATTCAAAAATTCACCCAAAAATGCTACCGTTCCCATCCAGAGAGCAATTAATTCTCCGATTGTTTCTGGAGAAATAGCGTCAATTTCAAGCGTGCAATTAGGTCTACTGAGTTCTGTTAAACTCTGTGCTGTTGCACGTAGTTCAGTATTGGCAATCTTTCCAAGCGGCACTGAGAAATAACTCTGATCTTTCACGAAAATCGTACAAAACTCATCAGGTCCTTCCGTGAGTAGTTGCAATAAGGAATGCTGATCAGTTGGTCCAACGGCAGAAATTGGGGTAAATCCTTTACCTTGTTTCCCAGTTGATTCCGCCACGAGTTGTGTCCACCAATCCCCCATGGTCTGCAAAGAAGCCACATATGGAAAGTGAACGAGTTTCGTTTTTCCAGATGCCATAATCGATGAAGCGAGTTTAAACGGGAGATTGTTTTCTTTTGAAAGAAACTGCGTGCGCATATTTTTCGCTCCTTCAATTACCGCTTTCATGTCAATTCCTGCAAAAAGCCCCGGAACAATACCCACTGTTGTCAAAACTGAGAATCGTCCTCCAATATTCCCCGGCATGGGAACTGTTGGAACAGAATTTGTTTCTGCCCAAGTCCAGAGTTCGCTTTCTCTCTGCGTAATAATAATGAAGTTTTCGTGGGGGGCTTTGTCCCAGAAGTAGTTCAATAATTGTTTTGTTTCGAGTGTTGTGCCTGATTTTGAGATCACGATGAATCGTGTTTGTTCTAAGTTCTCAACCGATTCAACCGCCACCGGATCGATCGTATCGAGCACGGCAAGATTGTGTCCACCAAGCGCATCTCGAAGCATCTTCGCCCCCAGCGCCGATCCACCAATTCCCAATACCACAGTCCGTTCTAATGGTTTTTGTTTGGCAACGAATTTTTCCAACTCTGAAATATCTTCATCCAATACATCAAAAAATCCTTGGTCTTTTGCTTTAAATTGTGCCAAGAACGGTTCAATTTTTTCAGCTTGTGAAGCGAATGGTATACCCGAAAAATCAATGTAAATCATCGCGGTGATTGTAGCGATTTTGGGGAAGAAGTGAAGCTTAATACGTATCCTAAATATTGCAAAATTTATAAATATTTTTACACTCTCCCTACGTTATGGGGCATTAGCTCAGCTGGCTAGAGCGCTTGCATGGCATGCAAGAGGCCATCGGTTCAAGTCCGATATGCTCCACCATTTACGCAGTAATTGACGAAGAAAACAACGTTTTCTTTGTGTTTTACGCAGTAAAACGTGGAGGATACACGAAGTATATGCTCCACCAATTAGCTTTATCAGGATCCGGATCCCCCTTGTGATCCGGATCCATTTCAAATAAACTGATCTCGATGATCGGACTTCTTCACGGCACGGTTACAGAAATTAATGAAAAAGAAATTCTCCTCCTCACCTCCGGAGGCGTGGGTTATCGTGTGATGCCGGCAGGAAGCTTGTTAGCAAAATGCCAGAAGAATAAAGAAGCAACCATCGAGGTATTAACGATTGTTCGAGAAACCGAAATCTCTCTTTATGGATTTGGAGATCGAACAGAGCGTGATCTTTTTGAAAAACTTATCAGTGTCTCTGGTATCGGTCCCAAGACAGCGATCGGCATGGTGTCGATTCCAACAGGACAATTTATGCACGCGTGCGAAACCGGTGATGTCGCGTTCCTCACGCGAATTCCAGGTTTGGGAAAAAAGACTGCTGAACGACTCATCATAGAACTCCGAGGAAAACTCGATCTCTCTAAAGCAGAAGATGTCCTTCCTCCTTCACAAGCCTTTATTGAAGCGGGAGACGCTTTGGAAAACTTAGGATATGACAAGCACACAATTCAAAAGGTTCTCAAGGAGGCGTCCCCAGAAAGTTCTGCTGAAGATCTGGTAAAACTCTTCCTTTCTTCGAATGCTTAACTTCCGCTTGTCATCCTGAATTTATTTCAGGACCAAACGTCCCGAAGTTATTACGTGCTTGAGCGAAGCGAGTGCAGAAACGAAAGAGCTGATTCCGGAACAAGTCCGGAATGATAAAAAAAATGAAAATTATAAAAATTCTCCTCTTCCCTGACACACTCCTTGCAAAGGGAGGCATCCTTCTTATTAAGCTCTATCAAAAAGCACTCTCCCCAATGCAAAAAGGCCCAGGAGGTATTAATGAATTTCGCGGATGCAAGTTTTACCCATCGTGCTCAGCGTACGGAATTTTGGTGTTGGAAAAATATGGATTCATTTGTGGTATTCCACGAATCGCGTGGCGACTGCTCCGTTGTAATCCGTGGAATCACGGTGGAGTTGATATGCCGTAAATTTATTCTCCCTCTACAAGGGGAGGAATCTTCTGTTTGTCTTTTCTCCAAGAACTCATACACTTCTTCCGAATTTTACTATGAACTATAAACTGTTAACTGTTCACTAAAAAACATGATTATTCTCTCGATTATCGCTTTCCTCGTTATCTTCTCTGCCCTTATTTTGGTACACGAATACGGACACTTCTCAGCGGCAAAGAAATCAGGTGTGAAAGTCGAAGAGTTTTCTTTAGGAATGGGAAAGTTATTGTGGAAAAAACAAAAAGGCGAAACGCAATACAGTCTCCGTGCCATTCCATTTGGAGGATTTGTAAAAATGCTTGGAGAGGAAACTACGTCAAATCATCCGCGCAGTTTCGGACAAGCGAAGCTTTGGCGAAGAATGATGATTACCTTGGCAGGAGTATTTATGAATTTTGTGGTGGCAATTCTCGCTCTCACCGTGCTTTTTACCGCAGGAACGAACCCTATTTTAATAACGGATCGAGACGTTGAACGCGCTGAAGCCGCCGGACTCCTTGTTCTCAGCGAAGAAGTCGATGAAGATGGAAAACGGGACCTCATTGAAATTGTTCCGATTCAGAAACCTTTCCCGCAATCACTCCTCTTTGCGACGACGGAAACCTACCGTATTTCAATTGCGGTGGTACAAAAAGTGGGGGAAATTCCGGTAGAAATTATCAAGGAACGACGCATCCCAGAAGGTTTAGCCGGCCCAGTTGGTATCGCTGAAATCACGCATAAAATTGCCCCACTTGGATTCATGGCACTTCTCAAACTTTTCGCACTTCTTTCAATTTCACTCGGAGTGATGAATCTTCTCCCCATCCCTGCGCTGGACGGTGGACGATTCCTCTTTCAGATTGTGGAATTGATAACCTTCCGAAAACCTCCAGAGTCATGGGAAAATGCTATTCACATGGCAGGATTTATTCTTTTGATGGGACTTCTTGTAGTGATTACATGGAATGATATTATCAGAGTGTTTTTCTAGGATGCTCAATGTATAATCCGGAAAAATGAATTACCAACACACTCAACCCGGACACCTTATTTTATGGACATTGCTTTTCGTTGTCCTTTTTTTTGTAGGTCTTTTGGTCTACACCGAAATCTACGAAAGCGTCTTTATCATGCTGTTTGTTATCTTTCTCCTTACTTCCTTCGCATCACTCACTGTAACGATTGATGCCAAAGATTTGCGAATTCAATTTGGATATGGAATTTATAAAAAATGCTTTGATCTTCGGGACATTGCCTCTTCTCGAATCGTAAGAAATAAGTGGTATTTCGGCTGGGGAATACGTGTTTGGTTTTGGCCATATATGTGGATCTTTAATGTTTCTGGGTTTAATGCCATTGAAATAAAACTAAAAAACGGAAAAATCTACCGTATTGGAACCGATGAACCGAAAGAACTCGAGCAAGCGATTCAACGATCAATAAAATAAGTGGAGTTCTCTCTGTAACTTTCATTTGACAATTTTGGCTTTGGAAATACAATCGCCCAGCTTTGAATGGACGCATTATGAACCAAGAAACATACCCACTATCGGCTCAAAAAAGAGACTGTTCTCAAAAGAACTCTGCTCGTGTAGTGCGAGGAGAAGGACGTGTTCCAGCCGTTGTTTACGGACACGGGACGGATCCTATTACCATTTCTATTGATGCATCCGATATTTTGCGAACATACCGAAAAGCCGGAACTTCTGCTTTGATTGATTTGGATGTAGACGGGAAAAAGGTAAAAGTATTGGTGCAAGAATTATTGTTGCATCCTGTAACAAACAATATTTATCACGTAGATTTTTTCGCAGTGAACTTAAAAGAAAAAACTACTGTGAATGTTCCTTTGAATTTCATCGGAGAATCTCCAGCAGTAAAAGATCTTGGAGGACTCTTCATGAAAGACACAGAAACTGTAGAGGTACGATGTTTGCCATCTGACATTCCTCACTCTTTGGATATAGACTTAGCGCTTATTACAGAAGTGGGAGGACGTCTTACCTTGGCTGATTTAGTTATCGACCGTGAACAATTCGAATTACCACAAGACGAAATGACATTGCTCTGCTCTGTGATCGCTCCAAAGACCGCTGAACAAGAAGAAGCTGAAAACGCTGCTGCTGATGCCGCTATTGCTGAAGGTGGTGAAGAAGGCGAGGAGGTTGCTGAGGGAGAAGAGGGGGCTGAAGGAGAAACTTCTGAAGGCGAAGATGGTGAAGAAGGAGAAAAGAAAGAAGAGGGTGGCGAAGATGGAAAAAAAGCGGAATAATACTCTCGTGAATACCTTACTTCCAAGTGCCGTCTTTGAAACTATGCGTACCTACGGGGGCAAAGTTTTTGCGTTGGATGAACATCTGGAGAGACTATTTCGTTCTGCGGAATTACTCGGAATTGAACCCCGTCATTCTCAGGCTGATATTTTGAGAGAGATTGGATATTTACCAACCGAATCCAAAGTGCGAGTCCATCTCACCGCGGAGAAATTCTCCGTACAGATTCTCCCACTTCCATCAGTTGATCAGACAATTTATACCGAAGGAGTTGAAGTTTGTGAACGAATATTCGAACGTCCCTTCCCACGCGCAAAATACGAAACCCAAATATATGAAGAAATATTGAACGCACAAGGGGAATACTTTGAAACACTATTTTTTAGTGAAGAAGGCTTCTTGCGAGAAGGAAATATTTCCAATGTGTTTGCCGTTATGAATGGAAAAGTGGTCACTCCGAAGAATAATATTCTCCTCGGTGTAACCCGAGAGAAGATTATTCAATTGATTCGAGAAAATGATATCTCATTCGAAGAACGAGAAATTTCACGTGAGGAACTTTTGAAAGCTGATGAAATATTTCTCACCAATACTACAAAAGAAATTATCCCTGTGCGAAAATGGGAAGAGTGGGAAAGGGGCGAATTTAAGATAGCGACAGAACTAAGGGTTCTATTTTCTTAAAAACCTCACCCTCATCCTCCAATTTAATTGGAGGATCCAGTCAATAAGGAATTCCTTAAATACTGGGTTCCCGCCTTCGCGGGAATGAGGAGATGCTTTTAAAAAGCACTCCTTAACTTTCCATAAACTTTTCAATTTCAGCCTTGCTCACTCGTCGTGGCATAGCTCTTTTTCGTGCAGAAATTTCTGAACGCATGCGAAATACCTTCCACCATTCTGACAACAATTCCGTTTCGAAGATAAGAAGATAGAAAAACACCTTCAAATTATACATAAACGTTGCTCCACGAATGGCACGAGAGTAATCTTCTGAGAAGTTTTTTTTGAGCAAAATCTGATGATTAAGGTAAGATAATCTATTCACCGCTCGTGGTTTTTTTGATCTATTTCGAATAAGGTTCCACGCTTTTCGCCCAATCGCATGCACGGTTCGATCGTGATACGCAATCGCGTGTGGAGAAAATTGTGCTTTCCATCCAGCCCACTGTAATCGATAAGCCAAATCAATGTCTTCTTTATACATAAACATAGACTCATCGAAGTATTCTTTTTCACCCTCTTCGTTTACAAATGCAACATCTTCAAGCGCTTTTCGTCGATACAGAACAGCTGCTCCAGACACTCCAAACAGCTCTTTTGGTTCATCAAATTGTCCGTAATCAACCTCTGCTTGTCCAATGTCTTCAAATCGGTGTGATTTGAGAATTCTAATTCCAGCAGAATCAATGAAGTTGGTTTTTCCCATCTCCCTGGCTCCCTTTAAACTCTTTGCAAATGCATCAAAATCCCATCGTTTAATTTTTCCTCCCGAAGACCCAAAGACCGGTTTTTGGTCTACGGATTTTATAAGTTCCGAAATAAAATTTGGTTCGAAAATCATATCAACATTCACGCACGCGTAAAAATCTGCTTCAGAACTTCGCAAAATTTCATTATGACTTCGTGCAAATCCAAGATTTTCGCTTGATTCAATCAATGTGATATCTGGGAATTTTTCCGTTAAAATATCCACCGTATGATCTGAAGATGCATTGTCAAAAACTACAATCTCAATGTTATCATAATCCTGTCCGATAAGTGACGTTAGACACGGTTCGAGGTATTTTTCTGAATTATGTGTCAGTACTCCGACAGTTACTTTTGAGGTATAGTCCGACAATTTTCGCCCAGCCAATCCCGGTCTTCGTTTTTCAACACGATCCGGATCAAAAGCTTCCTGAGCGAGAATACTCGCCTCAAGAAGTGATTCATGTGTTCCTGCATCTACCCACATGCCTGAAATTTCAGAAGCATGCAGTGCATCTTTTTTAATATACAAATTATTCACATCAGTGATTTCGAGTTCTCCTCGTTTTGAGGGTTCAAGATTTCGAATGAGATCAAAAACCTGCCCGTCGTAAAGATAAAATCCTGTTTGTGCAAGATTTGATTTTGGAATAGAAGGCTTTTCTTCAATGTGTTTCACAAGTCCTTCTTCGTTCGTTTCCACTACTCCAAATCGAGACGCATTTTCTACTCTTTTCACAAAAATCTTTGCCCCTTCTTCAAAGCATTCCACATCTTTTGAAAAATCTTCCTCAAAAATATTATCTGACAAAATAACCGCAATCGGTTCTCCATTCGCAAAATTCTCTGCCAAACTAAGTGCTTGCGCAATTCCTCCGGATCCATCTTGAACTTTATACGTGAACTGTACCCCAAAGTCGATTCCCGATCCAAGAAGTGCCATAAAGTCTCCCGCATGCTCTGCTCCTGTCACAATAAGAATTTCACGAATCCCAGATCTTTTCAATGTATCAATTGGATACTGAATCATCGGTTTATTAAAGATTGGCAACAAGTGTTTATTTGTTACTTTTGTGCTGGGAAAAAGTCTTGATCCCGTACCGCCTGCTAAAATTACGCCCTTCATCGGCGGGTATTGTGCCATTTTTTTTAAAAAATCAAAATGTTTTTTCAATATTGGCAAAGGAGTGCAAAGAAACGAAGCTAAAAAGCAGTGAAGGCAAGATATTTCTCCACTTCTTCACTTCAAAACTTCCCTATTTTTTCTTTAATATTTTCATTTCCTAAATAACACACTCTTTTCTAAACTCTAATCGCTGAATTCTAAGTCCTAAGCCCGATAAAACCCTTGCAATAAAGCGGTATAAGTGGTATAATTAGGAGATGGTGACACTTAAAAAATTCACACAGTACCTCATCGCAGTTGGAATGGCCTTCTTGGTCTTCAGTGCGACACTTGTGTCTGAGAATGCCGTATTCTTTTTATTTTCTAATAACACCGACCCTCTTGAGAAAGCGATCCAATTTGATACTGAAATTCGTATCGATACAGAGCAAAAGGGTTCCGAACACCTTTCACAAGATGGAGAATTTATCATTGTGTTCCCAGGAACCGTGATTGATTTTGAAAGAGATCGACGAGAAATTGTAAATGGGAGTGTGTTCTATAGCTCTCTCTTTCTTCATCCCGATATTCAAAAAGATGTACCACTTCCAAACTTTACAGACCCCTTAAGAGCCGGACATTTTAAAGTTCGAAAACTATTGATCCACGCTCCACAATCAAGCATTTTTGTTGTGCGAGATAATGGATTTAAAACAACACATGTGTTTGTCTGGGGACATCAAGCCACTCTTTTATGGGAAGGAGGAATAGTCCCTTTTGTAGTTCCTGCAAATACAAAGTTAAGTGTTCCTGATTCCTTTTTTGAAACACCGACACTCTCCTATCAAGAAACAAAAGACATTCTTGGGTATACACCATTCCCCCCCTCTCTTGAAGGAAGCACTCTCACTCTTCCGGAAGAAATGCTTTCTATTTCTCTTGAACGACTCAAAATACAACAAAAGGAAATGGATGATTTTGCGTTTTTCTTGCCACAGCTCTGGGATCAAATGGGAGAACGTGATCATTTCATGAAAAAAATTATCGATGTGATAAAAAGCGCACAAAAAAAATTATCGATTGCTGGGGTTCGTGAACAAAAAGGAAAAGAATCTTTCTTCCTGTCTCTGCATTCATTTGTAAAAGCAAATTCCCTTATTAGAAATGGAAAAACCTCGCTTGGAAAACTTCATCTTACGAAATTCAATGCAATTTTGGAGAGTGTTGCCTGGAAAATGGTTCTCGAAAAAAACCCAAACCTTGATATGGAATGGAATCATTTTTTCATTGCGCACAATGCCTGGATGCAAAATGGATTTAGCGAAGACACAAAACAGTTCTTAAAAATCTGGAAATCACTTGAAAAAACAACTCCGTTAAAAAGTATTCAAGATCATTTCTTCCAATTAGAAAAATATATTACTCGTGACTTAATACGTGGAGCAAAGAAAGAAATCGAGGAAATGCAAAAAATTATTGATACTCATGAAATAACCTCTGGAATGACACCGGAAATTACACAAATCCGTCGCATGTTGGGAGAATTTATGCAACGAGAAATCTTGTTACAAAACGAGGAAACATTCACTCTTTTTGCAAGTCTTATAAAAAAGGAAATTGCACTCACACAGGATGAACACCTCCTCAATGAAATAAAAATTGAGGGAATTCGTTTCTCTCTTTCTTTCCTCAAAATTTTCCTAGAGGATCAAAATAAAATTGAAACTTCTCGTGTTCTCCTTCAGCTCTACGAAGAACTTTCTCGTGGAAATTTTTTAGAACACAACGGAAAAAATATTCTTACTGTCGAAGAAAAAGATCTGATTTCTTTCTTGGTTTTGGTTGGAAATACGGGACTTTCTCCGGAAGAAATTGCACTTATTAAGGAAAAACATGAAATACAAAAGGAACTCGGAGAACGAATCGACGAAGTAAAAGAACAACAAAGTTCTGAAGATGTGAATAAGAATTCTGGACAATTACAAAATGCAAAATATCTTAATGCCCTTTTTGAAAAGATTGGTGTTCCGACTGAAACGGTTTATTTTTCTACAAATAGAGCCGAGGGGATTACTTCTTTTCGTGACGGAGAATGGAAAGGATTTTTGTTGTCAGGAACGTTTCATTATCCGACTCAATTTTTCCAAACACTCAAAGTTGGGGACACTGTTGAAAATAATTTTCATGCACGATTTTTAAGTGGAGTACTCTTGCAAATCGAAGAAAAACGAAAACAAGAAGAGATAAAAGAGAACGAAATCGTATTCGTTTCACAAACCACCCCACAAGCTATTTTGGAACGAAAATTGCTACAAGAGTTATTGTCACTGCATTCCTTCGTCGTCGAACGAGAAAATATCATTCTCTTAGATGCCGAAATGTCTTACTTTAAAGTCTCCAATGCACGATTTAACGAACGGTACTTTGTAGAATTTTTCTATAATCGAGACCTCAAAACACTTGAGTCTTTGCAGCTCCAAACGAAAAAAAATCCAGTCATATTTGATAAGCGAGTTTTCAAACTTGAAACAGTGAAACAAGAACTTTCTGTAGAAATTGATAAACTCAAAAAAGGAAGTCTTTTTCGATAATCCTGCCCGTTGTTGACGAGGAGGTAAATCCGTCTAGAATCGGCCGGTACTCTTTTGATTATGGGAAAATTCATCTGGACTACTTTGCTCGACTATTGTCATCGAGCACTCCACTCTCCCTTTGCGTTCCAAGCAGTTGCCTTTGGAATTCTCGTGATGTTTTTAATGAGTTTTCGTCCCCCTTATTTTTCACAGTCAAATGAAATTTTTGGGGAAGAGTTTTTGGGAGAAAAATCTATTTCCTTTCCGATTTCAGAAGTAGGATTTCTCGACAACTTCGCAGGAGTAAAAACTGCAGGACTACGGGA
Source organism: uncultured Candidatus Peribacteria bacterium (assembly GCA_964509975.1). Taxonomy (GTDB): domain Bacteria; phylum Patescibacteriota; class Gracilibacteria; order UBA4473; family UBA4473; genus CAZVBV01. Next base: position 24,538 of record CAZDZO010000005.1, on the reverse strand, counting down.
AGTGCTCGTGGAAGATGAAGATGGAAATTTAGTTTTTCGTGTGCAACCACGAAAACGTGATACAGCCATTAATTACACTGTTAAATCCGGAGACAATCCTTCAAAAATTGCGCATAAATTTGGGATAAAAGTAACTACACTCCTCTGGGGAAATGGATTGAATGTAAAACAAACATTACACATAGGACAGTCTCTCAAGATTCCCCCGACTGATGGAATTTACTACACAGTTCAGCAGTCCGACACTCTTGGAGAAATTGCAAAAACACACAACATCGAACTTTCAAAAATATACGCCTACAACCCACACGTAAAGGATAATATTATTGCCGTCGGAAAAGATATTTTCCTCCCGGATGCCAAAAAAACATTTGTCCAACGTTCGTTTTCAGGGAAACAAGTGGAAAGTAGTGGAGGAGTTCTCGAATCTATTGGACTTCGTATTCGTCGTCCAACGAAGGGGGTTCTTACTCAAAAATTTCATAGTGGACACTATGCAATTGATATCGCCAATAAACTCAATACTCCAATTTATGCAGCCGCAGGCGGAAAGGTTATTAAATCACAAGATGGTTGGAATTATGGATACGGAAAATATATGATTATTGATCATGGAAATGATATCGAAACTCTCTATGCACATACGAACCTGAGAAAAGTAGCCGTTGGGGATGAAATAAAAACTGGACAACTTATCGGACTCATGGGAAACAGTGGACGGGTCTGGGGTCCAACCGGAATCCACCTGCACTTCGAACTCCGTATTCGTGGACGAAAGGTAAATCCGTTTAATTATTTTTAGAAATATTCACCCCGTCATTCTGGCTTGCCCAGAATCGCTTGAATTTTTGATATAGACAAAGATCGAAGCGAAAAATTAATATGAGTTCTTCGCTAACGCTTTAATGTTATTGCCAATCTTCAATCAAGTTGAGGACATGATTTTTATCCGATTCCGGACAAGCCGGAATAACAGAAATAGGAAGCTTTTTTTCTTAAATTTTTATAAAATCCACTCCGTGCTTTTTTTTCTTCACCTTTTAAAAATAAGGCGATGTTTTCCCCTACCCCCCCTGAAAAACTTCGCGGATTACTCGTTCTCATTTTTGTAGGAATCTTTTTGGGACAATATTCTTTTTCTGTGACCTACCTTCTTCTTTTTACTGGAACAGGAGCCATCTTGGCTATTCTTTGGAATAAATATTGGTTATGGATTTTGTGTGCCTTCTGTGTCAGTTTTTTATACGGACAATGGCGCAACGAATTTGATTTCAGGAATGACAGTTTGGGAACACAAATAAATGAAACCGTTAAAATCAGTGGCACGATCGTGAGTTTTCCGGATCAAAGGGAATCCAATACTCGGTACGTAGTGAAGTCGCAAGAGGGACGATTTTTATTGATCACTTCTGACAAGCGAATCTTTCATTATGGAGACATCATCACAGTACAGGGAACTGTTACTAAGCCCAGAACTTTCTCCGGATTTGATTATCAAAAACATCTGCGCCGATTCGGTGTACAAACAATTATCAAAAATCCCAGAGCAATTACACAACTTAAGAAAAAAGGAGGCTCTTTTTTTCTCAAAGGAGCTGAGCGCACTCGTTTATTCCTCGCCAGAAATCTTCAACGATCACTCCCTTCTCCCCATTCTACTATTGCAATGGGAGTGTTGTTAGGGGTAAAAAACGAATTGCCAGAATTTCTTCAAACTGACTTCAAACAATCCGGACTGCAACACCTTCTGGTTGTGTCCGGATTTAATGTGAGTGTAGTACTTTTGTTTATCACATTTACATTACATCGATTCGGAAGACGCATTGTCTTTGTGGGAAGCTTAGGGGCTTTACTTTTCTTTGTTGGGATGACAGGCGCAGAAGCCCCTGTTTTGCGGGCCGCTGTAATGGGAGGAACCGTTGCCTGGGCCGTGTATTTGGGACGATTTTCAGATGCTCGGAATCTTATTTTTTTCTCGATGGTGCTCATTGGTATTGTGCAACCAAGAATTGTGCAAACCGATATTGGGTTTTTTCTGAGCAGTGGCGCTACTCTCGGTATCATCTTGGGAGTCCCGATACTGGAACAATGGTTGCGATTTATTCCCAATAAATTCGAACTGCGCACGATGCTTTCTGTGACACTTGCTGCACAAATTGCCGTCTTTCCTCTTTTGGGACTCTACTTTGGAAACTTTCCCCTTGTCGGCGTATTGTCGAATTTATTCGCCGAACCAGCTATTCCTTTCAGTATGGTATTTTCTTTTGCCGCCGCCCTCCTCGGAATACTACCAGAATTTCTAGCACGAATACTCGCCATTCCTGCCTTCATGCTTATTGAATGGGTACTACAAGTCGCACACTTCTTTGGGCAAATAAAACCGATCCCCATTCCTCTATTTATCGCAAATGGAGCTCTTATTTTTATAATTGGATTTTTTCTTTGGGCGAGTTTTTCTCGATGGTTTGCACGTACTTTTTTTGAAAAAGAAATTATTCCTCATCCCTACGAAGACAGAGACTCAGTATAAAAAAGAATTCTTTAAACTATATCCCCCATCCAAGCTGAGGAAGGAGAGGGAAGAAAAAGTTGATAATTCACAATTCGTGATGAATAATCACAATCGATGCGACGAAAAACTTTTTTTCTTGAACAAGCCGAAACCGTTGGAGGTGCCGAACGATTCACACTCGATTTCCTTCATAGTCTGAGTCCCACTGAGCTCAGGCAACTTTCCCCACTTATCGTTGGTGCAAAAGCAAAGGAATATCGTGACCTTCTTCCAGAACGAGTAGATGTACAAGACTTTCTTTTCCCTTCTGTAAGAGGTGGCTTTTTGGAAAAAATAAAAGCGGTATTTCTCTTGCTTCAGTCGGCCAAAAAACTCAAAAATCTTGCGAAACAACACAACGCCCGACAATTTTTTTCAAATACCCCCCGCACTCACTTTGTGATGTTTTTAGTAAAGACGTTCTTTTTTCTTCCTGGAAAATGGATTGTGATGATTCATGATTTCACGATTCCAAGGTTTTTGCTCCGAAACATTGCTCGGAAATGCACGCTTATTATTGCCAATTCTACGTCGTGCCGAGAATATCTCCGAACGCATATTCGCAAATCAGATTACCGTAAAATGCGCTTAATTGAGAATGGTATTAATTTTCGAAAAGTGCCAGAGAGTCATCCGCCACAAGAAATCAAAAACATTCTCATGATGGGACGAATCGATCCACGAAAAGGACAAATATTTGCGCTTCAGGTAGCTGACTTACTTCAAGAACGAAATCCCGATCTCCAGTTCTTTATTGTCGGAAGCTCTTTTCCCGAAGATTCGAGAACCGAAGAATATGAACGAGATATTAAGAAATTTGCAAAAGACCGAAATCTTAAAAATGTGCATTTCGTAGGAGAAGTTGATGATCCTTTTGGAGAGTTGGTCAAAGCTGATTGTGCACTTGTTCTCCCTACCGAACCTGAAACGTTTGGACGTACGGTGATTGAAGGCTTGGTGATGAATAAGCTGGTATTAGTATTTGATGAAACCGGTCCTCGCGACATCATACGAAATTACGAACAATTTCTCGAAACAAAGACTCAAAAAAAACTTTCGCATTCTCTCATTGTAGAAACACAAAATGCTATGAGTTTGGCAGAAAAAATTGGATTTTTTGCTGATCATCCAGATGAAGCACATGTCTTTACGGAAGAAGGAAAAATATTCGTAAAAAAATACTTCTCCATAGAAGAAACGCGGAAACAATTATTCAACGTGTTTTTGGAGAAATAAGTGAGCCCCAATAAATTTATGAGCTGATGGACGAACTTATCCTTGCGAAAGCAGTGATCTCTTTTTATTATGCCACGTCTTCCCCTGACCAAGTGTTGTAACTCAATAAACCAAGTGTATCTTGAATCTCTTTTGGAAGATTTGCTACAAATGTTTTTGCATTTTTAACATCTTCAGTGTTCCTAACTGATTGCGATTCCACAATACTGGTATTCATCGCTACCAATTCTTGTGAAGATGACTGAAGGGCTTCTTCTTTTGCTTTGTTTTTATCCACTCCGATGGTTTTCTCAACGGCTTCTTGTGCTTTATCAGCATCGCCAAGAAGATTATTCATCTTTTCCTTCGAATATTTCCATTGATCTGGTTTTTCGATACCCATCCCCTTATTATACCAAAACTTTTGACAAAAAGCAATTCAATTGCTACGCTCCGCCGGTCGCGGACATTGTCTGCGATTTTTTTTCGCTCAAGAAAATTCATGACTAAAAATATCGTCGTTCGTGGCGCTCGTATGCACAACTTAAAGAATATTGATATAGAAATTCCTCGAGAAAAACTCACCGTTATTACTGGAGTTTCTGGATCTGGAAAATCTTCACTTGCCTTCGATACCATTTATTCAGAAGGACAGCGTCGATATGTGGAGAGTCTTTCAACTTATGCTCGACAATTCTTGCAGTTGCAAGAAAAGGCAGAGGTCGATTCTATCGATGGATTGTCTCCTGCTATTTCAATTGATCAAAAAACCGCACCCCGAAATCCACGGTCTACCGTTGGTACTGTGACAGAAATGTATGACTATTTGCGATTATTGTACGCCAAAGTCGGAACGCCAATTAATCCAGAAAATGGACGCATACTGGAAAAACAAACCCCTGGGCAAATTCTCGATGCACTCGATAGATGGGAAACTGGAACGAAATTCATGGTACTCGCGCCATTGGTCCGTGGAAAAAAAGGAGAACACAAACATATTATTGAAAAAATCCAAAAAGCGGGTTTTGTGCGTTTGCGAGTAGATGGCTACGAGACGACTATCAATGAAGATATCGAACTTGATCCCAAAAAGAAACACAACATTGAAGTAATTGTGGATCGTTTGGTAAAAGCTGATTATGCAAAAAAATATGTGAAGCTTTCTTCGGGAGAAGAAGTGGAAGAAAAAAATGATGACCGATTGCGAGTGCTCGATTCTGTAGAAACGGCTCTTAAATTTGGAGAAGGCATCTTAGTTGTCTACAACGTAGATAAAAAAGAAGACTCTTTGTTTTCTGAACACTTGTCAGATCCGGAAACCGGATTTTCTTTTCCCCCCATTGAGCCACGACTCTTTTCTTTTAACTCTCCTCATGGGGCCTGTGAATCCTGTCATGGATTGGGATACCGTTTGGAGGTAGATCGAGACAATGCACTCAATTCAAATCTTTCTATTCGAGAAGGAGGAATTCTGCCATGGGCAAGTTTGGGAACCAATGCGCAGAATTGGTATTTCTCCTTGCTTGAGTCCATCGGAGAAAAATATGGATTTTCTATTGATAAACCGATTAACGATATTAAGCCTGACGTTTTGGATAAAATGTTTGCAGGATTTGGAGAGGAAAAATTCAACGTTAAATTACGAGGAGCCTTTCACAATAGAACCACTGAAGCAAGTTTCCCGGGACTCATTGAACAAACGGAGAAACGATATAACGAATCTGACTCTGATTTTGTACGGAAAAAACTAAACGAATTTATGAGTGAAAAAACGTGTGGAGACTGTAATGGAACTCGACTCAATGTCTACGGACAAAATGTATTTGTCGGAGATAAAGCTATTGCCGACATCACACAGATGCCTGTTCCTGATGTAAAAAACTGGGCACAAAAACTCAAAATGACAAAGGAAACAGAAAACATCGTCAAACCCATTCAAAAAGAATTAATAGATCGATTAGGATTTTTAGAAAATGTAGGACTGGGATATCTCAATCTTTCTCGAGCCGCAAACACGTTGTCGGGAGGAGAAGCACAGAGAATTCGGTTGGCTACGCAAATCGGATCACAACTCCAAGGAGTACTCTATGTTCTTGATGAGCCTTCTATTGGGCTCCATCAACGAGACAATGATCGATTGATTGGAACATTGAAACACCTACGAGATCTCGGAAACACCGTGATTGTCGTGGAACACGATGAAGACACGATGAAATCAGCTGATTATATTATAGAAATTGGACCAAAATCTGGAATGCACGGAGGAAAACTTGTGTACGCCGGAACCTTAAAAAAGATGAAAGATGTAAAATCAGAAACCGCTGATTTCCTCTTTGGAAGACAAAGCATTCGTATCCCAAAAGTACGCCGTCGACCGATTGGAAAACTAACCATCACAAATGCACGAGAAAATAATCTACAAAATGTAAACGCTGATATTCCTTTGGGAGTTTTGGTAGGGGTAACAGGAGTCTCTGGAAGTGGAAAAAGTTCCTTGATTAATAGAATTTTAGTACCAACCTTGGCTCGAGAACTTAATCGTGCCAAAAAACCATCAGGGGCCCATGATAAGGTAACGGGAATGGATCAACTTGATAAACTCATTTCAATTGACCAGAGTCCTATTGGGCGAACTCCTCGATCAAATCCAGCCACCTACACCGGTGTTTTTACGGATATCCGAGAAGTGTTTTCTCAGGTGCCAGAAGCCAGGGTGCGAGGATACAATGCCGGACGGTTTAGTTTCAATGTTAAAGGCGGACGCTGCGAAGTCTGTAGCGGGGATGGGATCAAGAAGATTGAGATGCACTTTTTGCCAGATGTTTACGTGCCATGTGAAGTCTGTACTGGGCATCGATATAATGAAGAGACATTGGAAATCACTTATCGTGGAAAATCTATTTCTGACGTTTTGGAAATGACGGTAGAAGAAGCCGCAAAATTCTTTGCGAACTTTCCACACATTGAACAAAAACTCCAGGCAATCGAGAAAGTCGGATTGGGTTATATTCATCTTGGACAAAGCGCGACAACCTTGTCTGGAGGAGAGGCTCAGCGAGTTAAATTAGCAACTGAATTGATGAAAAAAGCCACAGGAAAAACCATTTACGTACTCGACGAACCGACAACTGGACTTCATTTCTCTGATGTGAAAAAACTCTTATCGGTATTGCAAAAATTGGTGGACAAAGGGAACTCCGTGATTGTTATTGAGCACAACTTCGACGTGATTAAATCATGTGATTATTTGCTTGATTTGGGACCAGAAGGAGGAACTCTTGGCGGACAGCTCATTGCCACAGGAACGCCTGAAGACGTTGCGAATAATTCTAAAAGTCACACCGGAACATTTTTGAAGGAGTGCTTTGGGAAGAAGCAAGTAAGTCAAAAAGTCTAAGCGTTTAAAAGTTAGAAAGAATTATTGAACACATTTATTGTTTAATGAGGGGCCGTCATCCTGGCTTGCCCAGGATCGGACGAATTGTCCGTCTGTATACAGAGTGCAGCGAATCACTTTCACAAGTATCGCGCTGACGCTCTCAACACTGTGCCAAATTTTCAACCGATTCCGGACAAGCCGGAATGACAAAGGACTATTAGTATTTTTTTCATTCTTCACTCTTCATTATTCATTACACCAACACCCACAACACACCACCCGCAATGAGTGGGACAAAAATATTATCGTCAATGTAGAATTTTCCGAATCGAAACGGAACGGTTTCCCCAACAATGGCAAACACCGAAGCTAAAAATGCTGGCACGATGGGGACAAAAAACTGCGCCACCAGTGTTCCGGCAATAATTCCAACACTGACTCCAAAACAATTTTTTCGACGGTTCCATGGAAATTTCAAATGCCCGGGAACCTTGCTCGCGAAAAGCCGATTAAGAGAATCGCCTACTGACAATATCAGAATAGCGGCATACGCAATCTTTATTGGAAAAAGAAGAAACGTTATAAATATCCCGAGTAGAAGATAAAAGGCTCCGCGTCCAGGGAAATTGGCATCACGTGGGCGATCGAAGAACTTGAGTAATTTTTGTACAAAGGACAATTTTCCTTTTTGCGTAAGCAGCGAAATCATTAATCCTACAACGAGAAGAATCGCAATATGCCGCAATCGCAAAAATCCTGCCCAGTGCGCGAACACCGCTAGAAAACCGGCCACAAAGTGTAAACTTTGCCTTCGAAACTCGAGCTCCTCCCACAACACTTCGATAATTTTTTTGATGTCTGGATGTGAAAAAAATGATCCCACGATTCCTCCTAAAAATATTCCCCCCGCAATATCAGACGGGTAATGGAGGTTCTCATAGATACGAGCCAGTCCAATAAAAAGCGCAAACAAAAACCACGTTGTTCCAATCACACGAGAAATACGCATAAACGGAATCATAAGTGCAAACGCCACTGCCGTATGAAAAGAAGGAAAACTCAATGACGGCGCATAGGTCAACGGTACGAGATTCATTTCTATAAACGGCCGCGGGATCGCAAATAAAGATTTAAAAACAAATGCCAAAATTCCCGTCACCACGAGAGCAAAAAGCGCCGGAAGGAGTTTCGTTTGATTATCCGGATTAGTCCACATACGGTACCCCGTGACAAGCGCGAAGAGGATCAAAATCCACCAGAGTAATTCTTCTGTCAGAAAGAGAATATAATGATCAATAATCGGACAACGGAGATATTCTTCGATAAAACTAAACACATGTGCATCAAGCACTTTCCCAAGGGCAAAGAGAAAAACACCAAATCCAACCCAAAACCACAACTCCGCTTTGAGCGCTTTAAAATTGATTTTCGAGAACTTGTGTGGCAATATTTTCACTGTCCTATCTTAGTCAAAATGAGTAAAAAAGAAATTCAAGAAGTGTTATCTCGAGGAGTTTCCGAAGTTCTTCCCAAAAGCGAGAAATTGGCAGAACTCATGGAAAAGAAAAAAATAAAACTCTATCTCGGAATTGATCCAACTGGATCGCTCTTAACATTGGGACATGGCGTGGTTCTGAAAAAGTTACAGCAATTTGCTGACCTCGGGCATCACGTAATATTACTCGTAGGAAATGGAACTGTGCGAATCGGAGATCCGACCGGACGCGATACCACTCGCCCAGTTTTGACGGATAAAGAGATTAAAGAAAACTTTGAAGACTGGAAAAAACAAGCGGGGAGAATTTTAGATTTTAAAAAAATCGAAGTGAAATACAACGGTGATTGGTTAGACAAACTCAGTTACGCCGACATCGTGAAACTCATGGGAAAGGTTACCGTGCAACAACTCATGGAACGAGATATGTTCCAAAAACGACTCAAAGACGGAAAGCCGATCTTCGGACATGAGATCATGTACCCACTGCTTCAAGGATACGATTCTGTGGTGATGGATGTAGATCTAGAACTCGGAGGAACTGATCAAACGTTTAACATGCTCATGGGAAGAACATTGCAGAGAACTTATAATGATCGCGAGAAATTCGTATTGGCGACGCCAATTATTAATGGAACCGACGGACGAAAGATGAGTAAGTCGTACAACAACTTCGTTTCTCTTGATGAAGAACCGAAGGAAATGTTTGGAAAACTCATGGCGATTCCAGATGATGTCATGGAACAGTACTACGAAATCTTCACCGAGGAAAATATGAAAGAGGTGAAGAAAAAAATTAAAAACACTCCGCGAGATGCCAAAGTCGCGCTCGCCAAACACATTGTTACATGGCTTCATGACGCTAAGTCAGCGGAAGCGGGTCATCAGGATTTCATCACGAAGTTTGTGAAGAAAGAAGTTCCTGACGAGATGCCTGAGTTTAAAGTCGGGAAATCAGAAATTGGAATTCTCGATCTCATTACTGATGTGACGAACTTTTCTCCTTCCAAATCAGAAGCGCGTCGACTGGTTCAACAAGGCGGGGTCACCTTTAATGATAAAAAAATAGACGATCCAAATGTCACGGTAAAAATTAGTGGTGGTGAAGTCTTAAAAGTTGGGAAACGAAAGTTTGGGAAGATTACGAAATAGTTAATACCTACTCAATTCTATCTTCTTCTGAAGCCCATTCAGGAATTTTTCCTCGAATCACGTATTCGACCATTTCGCTTACCGTAGGAACTCGAACTTCTCCCTCTTTATCCTTGTAAATAGGATCTTGTTCGTTGATTGCACTCATGAAATAAATACCCCATGGTTCTCCCTTAATCGCTGCGTCCAAAAAGAACCCAAGGCAAAACTTAAGATCAATATCTGCCTCTTTATTGCTCATAAACGGACAATGTGCGAGTTGCGGGTATTTTTTTCTTATTTCATCTTTTATAAGACAATCATTGCATCTTTTTTTCGTTGGGATTGTTACTTCTGCTACTTTTGCCCAAAATTCTTTTTCATTAATTTTTCCAGTAGAGGGCAATCTTGTCGTACTAAATATTTCTCGTCGTATAACATCAATAGCCGCATTAAGATGAACTGATTTTAGTGTTTCATTTGGAATGGGAGATTCATCTGTAATCACCACACGTGTTCCAAGTCCCACACCATTCAATCCCATTCCTCCATATTCTTCTGGAAGAAGTGCTTTTTGCGCGTCTTCTACATACTTCACCCCTCCTGCAAAAATAATCGGTTTATTCAATGTCTTTCCATCTTTTTTATATCCTATTACCTCTTTCATTTCTTTAATATGCTCCTCTGCTGATTTATCTTTTCGAGGATTTATCTTGGCATTATGTCCCGCTGCCACCTTGTGTTCGTAGACGTATCCATCTGGTCGTCGAGGTCCTTTGCTTCTACTTCGTTCACTCGTGTCTTCTAATAAATTTACCGCTTGTGCACTACTTACGATAGCCATGTATCGCATATGCTTGAATTCCTTCCCTGCCATAATTTCTGATAAATCATAAGGAAGTCCTGCTCCAACATATAAAATATCAACACCACCCTCTATTACTTCTCCTTTTTTATTTTTCTTTCCAACCTCTCCGAGAGCTCTCACGATTTCCTCAAAATCTCCAATAGCATATAAAACATTTACACCCAAAATAGCATATGGATGTGCTTTTCGAACTTCTTTAATTTCTCTCAAAATAGCATCCTTGTTGCAATCCTTTCCAATATCAATTCTTATTTCTTTTTTCGGAAGCTTCTCTCTCTCGTTCATATCCTTCTCGTATTCAGGACGCCCTGTTGCAGTCCCTCCGAGTATTCCAATTCCTCCCGCAGCTATTGCTGCCTTTACCACCTTATTATCTGTTATCTTGATAGATTGTCCCTGTGCGTGCCAAGGAAATTTTATTTCTCCATTAAAGCATTTTTTTAAATGATCCCTTTTCTCTTTTTCACTTTTAAATTCCTTAACAACTAGTTCCGACTCCATTTCGTTCCATATTTTTAAAGCCTCTTCCAAAAGTGCCAACATTTCTCTTTCCTCTAAAACTTGAGATAACGGCTCTCTTCCTTTTAAAACCTGAATTGTTTCGTTGTTTTCCGGTAGCATAATTTCAATTTAACTTAAACAAAAAGTAACTATTTTCGAGTAAATGTCAATGAATGGTCTTATGCCAAAGGTGAAATTGACAAACCCCTTTCTCAATCTAGAATCGACCAGCTCTAGAGGTCTCGTAGTTCAACGGATAGAACATCAGTTTGCGGAACTGGTAATCCAGGTTCGATTCCTGGCGAGACCACCAAATCACTATTTAAGCTGTTCTAATTTTAAAATTCTTTCTTCCATCGAAGGATGCGTAGAAAAGATCTTTCCGAATCGTCCACGTTTGTCACTGATCTTCATCGTCGCCAGTGAAGACTGCCGCCGGTCAACACGATCCGTAAGTGTGCTCAGCTTCCGCAACGCTGCAATCATTTTCGCTTTTCCGACAAATTCAGCTCCACCTCTATCAGCACGGAATTCTCTCCGTCGAGAGAAGGCAAAGACGATCGTCGAAGCAATCATTCCAAATATAATCTGGAAAACAATCGCCACAATGTAGTACATGAAATACCCCATCTCACGTCCTCCTTTTCCCAGAGCATTCATGACAGCATACGCGACTACTCGAGAAAGGAAGATAACAAATGTGTTAATCACTCCCTGCAAAAGTGTCATTGTCACCATGTCTCCATTCGCGATATGTGCCATCTCATGTGCGAGCACACCTTCAAGTTCATCTTCGTTTAATTCTTGAAGCAATCCGGATGATACCGCAACCAGAGAATGATTTCGAGATCGTCCTGTTGCAAACGCATTTACTTCGGGAGAAGAATAAATTCCAACCTCTGGCATTCGAATACCCAATTGTGCCGCAATCCGTGAAACTACCTCGATTAATTTTTTTTCATGTGCGCCATGCGCTTCTTTGATAACCTTCACCTTCATCATCCATTTCGCCATTTGCTTGGAGAGAAGCAGCGAAATAAAACTTCCCGCAAATCCAATAATAGCTGAGAAAATAAGCAATGCTTTCAAATCTAGTCCGTAGGGTTTGAGATAATAGAGATCAATTTTAAAAACACTCGCCACAACTGTGAGAAGCAAAATCACAGCAATATTTACGAGCAAGAAAAGTGATATTCGTTTGAGAAATTTCATAGGAAATTTTTAGGGATTTCGAGCATAAATTTTTGGCAGGAAAATGCAAATTCGGGATCCGGATCCGACCTAGGATCCGGATCCCAGTTCTGCAAAAATCTCTTCCATTTCTGCTAATGTTTCCACACGGATGAGTCGATCACGAAACTTCGAGGCATGAGGAATTCCCCGCACAAAATGTGCAAAATGTTTCCGGAGTTCTGTCATCGCCCACTTCTCGTTTTTATATTCCACTGCAAGTCTTGCGTGTCGTCGGAAAAAATTGAGCTGATCGGATAACGTTGGTTTTGGTGGCACTTCTTTCCCATCGAATAACGCCCGACACTGTGCAAAAATCCACGGATTTCGCAAGGCCGCCTGACCAATCATAATACCGTCGAGATTTTTTAATCGATCTTTTGCAATCGTGGCTGAAGTGATATCTCCGTTTCCAATAACAGGAATTTTTAAATGCTTTTTTACTTCGTAAATCTTTTCCCAATTTGCTTTCCCACTAAACTTCTGTGCCGTAGTTCTTCCGTGAATCGCCAGCGCTGAAATTCCCGCCGCTTCGAAACTCTTGGCGGTCTCAATGAGATCTTTATCGTCATAAAATCCCAATCTCATTTTCACTGACACCGGAAGTTTTGTGGACTTCACAAGTGCGGCAATCATTTTTGCCGTGGCTTTGGGATCCTTCAAAAGTGCTGAACCATGCCCCGATCCGATTACTTTGGGAGAGGGACAACCAAGGTTGAGATCAATACCATCAGCGCCAATTTGTTCAACAACTTTTGCAGATTCAATAAACGCCTGCTCATCATTTCCAAAAAGTTGCACGCAATAATACCCTTTTTCCTCTGGCGTAAATTCTGTCATACGGAGCGTTTTCTCTTTATTTCGTCGAAGAGCTTCTGCTGAGATCAGTTCTGAGACGAGAATAGTTGAGGGTTCTATTTCTTTGACCAATCGTCGAAACGGACTCTCTGTGTATCCTGCCATTGGAGCCAGCACGAGAATCGGACGCTTGAGTTCTTTCCAGAAATCAGTATTCATGTCGCAATCTTTGTATGGATTTCTGGAGAAAAGGCAATCAAGATAAGAAAAGTTTTGCACTCAATTCGCTTGTATCATACACTTAAGAAAATTTTCCTTTTTGCTATGACACCTCCTAAAAAAACAGAACCAAAACCAGCGCCACAAAAAGAGGCAAAACCTGAGGGACCAACCACTATGAAAAAAGCGACCGATGAGATTTCTTCAGAGTTTCACAAAGTAGAGGGCAAAATCAAGAAACTTCCGGTTGATCGTCGGATTGTTTTCTTCCTAGGACTCGCCATGATTGTTCTTTCTTTCTTGGACATCTTTGGACAATGGATTTCTGCAATTCTCGGGATTTTGGTGATGTATTTTTCTTTCACTGGAAAAAACCCTCTCGATCCAAACACAGAAAAATAGAGCATGACTCATTTTTTCGTTGCTCTAGCCCCAATAGCGCTTCTGATTTGGATGATGACGAAGCACAAAAGCGTGCCTTCTTTTATTGCGTTGCCAATTTCAGCGGTGTTGATGTATGGACTTCGACTCTGCTATTTTGAGAGTGGATTCACGTTGTCAAACGCCAGCGTCATTGCCGGACTTTTGACGGCCTTCGTTCCGATATTGGTGGTTTGGGGAGCGGTACTATTGTTTCAGTTAATGAAATATTCTGGCGCACTGCAAACAATTCAACAGTGGCTGGAAACCATTACCACTAATAAAGTGGCTCAAATAATGATTGTCGGATGGGCTTTTGCATTTTTCATCGAAGGCACGAGTGGATTTGGAACGCCGGTAGCCTTAGCAGCACCAATTCTCGTCGGTTTAGGATTTAATCCTGTGCGAGTGATAATGCTCTGTCTGGTGATGAACACCATTCCTGTTTCCTTTGGTGCGGTGGGCATGCCAACATGGTTTGGACTCGGAAATTTGGAACTCGCAACCGCAACATTGGAAGCTATTGGAAATAAAACAGCTCTCATTCATTCTGTTATTGGGCTAGTGATTCCAATTTTTGCCCTTCGTTTTTTGATTAAATGGAAAACCATTCGTCAAAACATTGGCTTCATTTACCTCTCTATTCTTTCGTGTGTGATTCCCTACGCCCTCCTGTCTTTTATCAGCATTGAATTCCCTGCTCTCATCGGGGGAGCGATTGGGCTCGGTGTAACTGTGCTCTTGGCGCGTTGGAATATTGGGCTCCAGCAAAGCAAAAAAGTGAAAAAGAAAAAAATCCCCCATCTTCTCCGAGCTTTTTTCCCACTCATGGGAACCGTGATCATTTTGCTGATAACGAGAATAGACGCATTGGGGATAAAACGTTTTTTTACGACCACTGATTTCTCTGTTCGTTGGGCAACGGAAATCGGTGACTTTTTGATCAATCCGTCTCTCGTGATGCAGTGGAAACATATTCTGGGAACAGATATTTCCTGGTCTCATGCCTTGTTGTATGTCCCCTCATTCGTCCCTTTTCTTTTAATAGTGTTACTCTCTTTCTTTGTGCTTAAGGTAAACAGAACCAAACAATCCGATATTTTTAAATCAGCATTTAAAAGAATGAGAAAACCCACATTGGCCCTTTTTGGAGCCTTGGTATTTGTGAAACTTCTGATGGTTGGTGACAATGCTCCTGTGTTTATTTTGGGGGAAACATTGGCGAACATTACCGGAAGTACATGGCAATTTTTCGCACCATTTTTGGGCGCACTCGGAGCATTTTTTTCTGGATCAAATACCGTCGCCAATCTCACCTTCGGGGGAATTCAATTGGCTACCGCGCAATCGCTCAATCTTTCGATAACCAATATTTTGGCGTTGCAAAATGTCGGTGGCGCGATGGGGAACATGGTGAGTATTCAGAATATTGTTGCTGGGTGTGCCGTTCTCGGACTCGTGGGACAGGAGGGGGTTATTCTCAAGAAGACCATTGGGCCGTTGCTCTTGTATGGAATTCTTGCGGGAGGACTAGTGCTTTTGATTTGACCTTCGAGAGGGAAAAACTACAATCGACCCAGTTCACGAAGTGGCTCGGTAGCTCAGTTGGTGAGAGCGTTGGATTCATAACCCAGAGGTCGACAGTTCAAATCTGTCTCGAGCCACCACTTTATAAAAGACATGAGCAAAAAATCGAAAAAAGATACGATAACTATCAATAAAAAAATAATTTTTGGTGTTGCTCCAGCACTCCCCATAATCGGTATTTTGCTATCCAAAAAAGAACCAGGCGCCTTGCTTTTATTTCTGATAGGGATTGTTTGCGGGGTTCTGATAGGAAAATTTTCGAAGGTCTAATGTTGCACATTAGAAATTGCAAAGTTCTCTCCCTCTTTCATTTTCTATGAAAACTCGTACCATTTGGAGGAATTTATTATTTGAATTATGAGCTTTTGGAAAAAACTATTCGGCGGAAAAAAATCATCATGTTGCGGTTCTTGTGAGACAACTTCTGTTGTTCTCAATCTTCCCGCAGAAGAAAAAGAAATTTTAAAAAATTGCGATGAGAAAATTGTGATTGGGAAGATTCTTGAAATCGAAGCACACCCGGATCCCAAAATGACAAAGGTGCGCGTGACAAAAACAGACATTGGAAACGGAGTAACCGAACAGATTCTCTGTGGTGGTGTGAATATTGTTGTTGGCGCTATTGTGCCGGTGGCAACGGTTGGAACGGTGCTCGGAGAAGATTTTATGATTGGTGAGCGAGAGATTCGAGGCGTTGTTTCACGAGGCATGATCTGTTCTCGAAGTGAACTCAATCTTCCACAAGGCGATGAACCTGATCACGGCATTTGGATTTTGCCTGCAGAATGTGAAGCATTTCTTGGAAAATCTTTACAATCTTTGCTGTAAACTGTGAACTATAAACTGTAAACTGACTTAATGAAACTCTCTTTCAACTGGCTTCAGGAACTCGTAGATCTCAAAGGACTCTCGGCTGAGGAAGTCGGAAAAAGTATTACACTTCATACTGCGGAACTGGAAGAAGTAATCGAGGGAAATAAAGACTCTCTCTTTGATATTGATAATAAATCCCTCACGCACCGACCAGATCTTTGGGGACACAATGGATTTGCTTTGGAACTGAGTGCGATTTTTGGACGAAAGTTAAAGCTATCGCAACCAAAAGTAAAATTCCCTTCAAAAGGCACTTCTCAAACAGTGAAAATTGAAACCGATAAATGTCGGCGATTTTGTTCGGTGAAAATGAGTGGAATCAAGATCACTCCATCTGATGTGGACACTCAACGACTCCTCGGAAATCTCGAAACCAAATCTATTTCAAATTTGGTCGACATCACGAATATTGTTCTTTTTGAACACGGTCAGCCGATGCATGTTTTTGATGCCAGTAAAGTTGAAGGCGCTATTATCGTTCGTCAGGCACGACAGGGCGAGAAACTCGTTACACTTGATGAACTGGAATACGAACTCACACCAGAAGATGTCGTGATTGCCGATGAAAAAAAAGTCCTTTCAGTTGCCGGAATTATGGGAGGAATGTCCTCTGGGGTAACAACGAAGACGACTAATATCGTCTTTGAGTGTGCGAACTTTGATCCCGTTTCTGTTCGCAAAACTTCTCATCGATTGGGTCTTCGGTCTGAAAGCTCTATCCGATATGAAAAATCACTCGATCCCCAGATGTGTGAACAAGCGCTCACGAGTGCAATTGCGAAAGTCTTGAAGTGCTGTTCGGGTGCAAAAATTGAGGGTCCTTTAACGGATACGTATCCCAAAAAAGCAAAATCACTCACACTCACGCTTGATCCAAATCATGTGAGAGCTCTTTCTGGATTAGCTATTTCAAATCCGGAAATAAAATCAAAACTCCAATCTGTTGGGTTTGGAATGAAGGAAAAGAAAGGCCTCTTTCAAGTAGATGTCCCGAGTAATAGAGCGACCAAAGATATTGCCATTGCGGAAGACTTGATTGAAGAAATTGTTCGACTTTATGGATTTGAAAATATCCAAGCAAGCCTTCCTGATCTCGCTATCCATCCTCCAAGAGTAAATCATTTACGAAATTTAGAATGGAAGATTCGAGATTTCTGTGAAGCGAAAAACTTAATGGAAGTATACAACTACTCTTTTGCTGACACATTTGATCAGGATTTCACAGGCGAAGATAACTTTGTATCTGTTGCCAATCCACTGTCAGAGCAACATACACACTTGCGAACAACACTCATTTCCCCAATGGTAAAAAACATTGAATCAGAGTTGCGAACGCACAACAAACTGAGTCTCTTTGAAATCGGAAAAACTTATATCAAAACAAAAGAAGTACTTCCTCTGGAAGAATCTCATTTTGCCGTTATGGCTGCCGAGATTGGCGGAAAAGAAAATGATCTCTTTTTTACCGTGAAGGACGGTATCGTACAACTTTTACACACACTCAATGTGTACGGAGAATTTCGCCCCACAAGCCAGTGCAAACCCTATGTTCATCCCTCTAAGTCCGCTGAAATTTGGATAGGCGATGTGCACATTGGAGAGTTGTCAGTCCTTCATCCAAGCGTCCATCCTGTAAGAAATTCTTCCTTTGTGTTTGCGGAAATAAACCTTCCAAAACTTCTCAAATGCACACAGAGCGTTGATCTCAAATATAAAAAGATATCTTCTTTTCCATCAGTATTTCTCGACGTATCACTTGTCATGGACGAGAGAACTCCAATGGCTGATTTGGAAAAAGTCATGCGAGAGTCCTCTGATTTATTACGCAATGTAGAACTCTTTGATGAGTTTGTTGATGCGGTAAAATTAGGCAAAGGGCTGAAGAATTTAGCCTTCCATCTCGAATTCCAATCTCCAAAAGGAACCATCGACGAAAAGACGCTCAAAGAACATTTTGAGAATGTAACCCAAAATGTAACGTCAAAATGCGGGGCAAAACTGCGTGCAACGTTTGACAAAGAGGTCTAACTCGTGGTATAATTAGGAGAAATATTTAATATGCATTAAAAATGGCAGATAAAAAGAAAAAGAACGATTTACTCACCGGTATTGTTGTCGGAGGAGCCGTTGGATCTGCTCTTTCGCTGCTTTTGTCTTCAAAAGAAAACCGTGCAAAATCCAAAAAAGTAGGACTCCGTATTTTTAAGAAAGGAAAATCAGTTGCCGAAAACTTTTTGGAAAAATACAATAAAGACAAATAAGTTCCCCCCCCTCATTCTCGCGAAGCATGTCCTTCCTTTGAAATAAGGAATTTTTTAAAGGACTAGGTCCCCAATCAAGTTGGGGATGAGGATGTGAGTTTTTTGACTTTTTAAACGTGTTCCCCCATAGTGAGGGATGCTTCTTATCCTATTTCCCATGAAGCACTATAATAAACTAGGGAAAATCGCGTTCGTACTTCTCATTATTGGGGGGTTAAATTGGGGGTTGATGGGGCTCTTCCAGATGGACATTATTCAAATTGTCTTTGGAAGTCTCACAACCATCATTACGATCGCATATGTCCTTATTGGACTTTCCGCTCTTTACCTCCTCATTAACGGAGGACGTAAAGATTAGCCTTTTCCCCCACATCGCAGAAAAATTATTGCTCTGAGCTTTATTTAGAGGGGGTTTTGGGAATTTGTGATTTACGATTTGCGATTTAAAACTTTTTAACTCTTAAACTTTTAGACTCTTCTAAAGCTCGTCGACTTACTTCTTCCTTGCCAAAAACACGTTTTTCCGTCAGAATTGATTGTCCATAAATTATGACAAAGAAACTCTTCAACTTAGTTTCGGATTTCCAACCCACCGGTGATCAACCGACGGCTATTGCGAAATTAGAAAAGGGACTCACAAACGGACTTCGTCATCAAACTTTGCTGGGGGCAACGGGAACGGGGAAAACCTTTACCATGGCAAACATCATCGAGAAAACACAGAGACCAACACTGATTCTCGCGCATAATAAAACACTGGCTGCACAGCTCTGTGCAGAATTTCAGCAATTTTTTCCGGATAACGCAATTTCATATTTCGTGAGTTATTACGATTATTATCAACCGGAGGCGTATATGCCAAGGACTGATACCTTTATTGAGAAAGAAGCGACCATTAATGAAGAAATTGAAAAGTTTCGACACGCAGCGACCGTGAATTTATTAACGCGTAAAGATGTCATCATTATTTCCTCAGTCTCTTGTATTTATGGACTGGGAGATGTGGAGACGTATGAAGCGCTGTCTTTTAAGATCAAAAAGGGAAAAGATTATCCACGGACAGAATTTTTGCGAAAGTTGGTAGATATTCAGTACGAGCGAACAAAGACGGATTTGCAACGCGGAACATTCGAAGTGTTGGGAGACGTCATTACAATCTTTATGCCGAATTCTGATTCTGCCTATCAGTTAGAATTCTGGGGGGATAATTTGGATAAGATTTCTGAAGTTGATGCTTTCACTGGAGAAATTTTTGTAGAAGTAGATGAAGTCGTAATTTTCCCAGCCAAGCACCAAGTAACCACGCCCGATAAAGTGGAACGATGTATAAAAGAAATTGAAAAAGATCTCGATGTACGTTTAAAAGAACTTGAAAAGTTGGGAAAGAAACTCGAAGCGCATCGGCTTAAACAACGAACCACGTATGATTTGGAAATGTTAAGAGAAATGGGGTATGTGAATGGAATTGAAAATTACACCAGATATTTGTCAGGCAAAAAAGCTGGTGAACCACCCGCAACTTTGCTCGATTATTTTCCCGATGACTTTTTGTGCTTCGTAGATGAATCACACATTTCTATTCCACAAATCGGAGGAATGTTTAATGGGAACCTCAGTCGAAAAGACACACTTGTGGAACATGGATTTCGACTTCCTTCCGCACTTGACAACAGACCATTGAAATTTGAGGAATTCGAAAATCGCGTCCAGCAAGCCATTTATGTTTCCGCGACCCCTGGGAAATATGAACACGCAAACTGTGATAAAAAAGATTTTGCCGAGCAGATTATTCGTCCTACTGGACTCCTCGATCCACAAATCGAAATTCGTCCAACGAAAAATCAGATTGATGATCTCTTAAATGAAGTAAGAACAACGATTAAAAAAGGTGATCGTGTTTTGATTACAACCGTAACCAAAAAGTCAGCCGAAGATTTGTCTGAATATTTAATCGAAGCTGGCGTGAAAGCAAAATATCTACACTCGGAAATCGAAACATTGGAACGAATTGAGATTTTAACAGAACTACGAAGTGGAAAAATAGACGTGGTTGTGGGAATCAATTTGCTCAGAGAAGGACTTGATTTACCAGAAGTTTCCCTCATTTGTATCTTGGATGCAGATAAACAAGGATTCCTCCGTTCGCGGGATGCGTTACTTCAAGTAATTGGACGAGCATCGAGAAATGAAGAAGGACACGTCATCATGTATGCTGACAAAAATACCCCAGCCATGAAAGAAGCGATTAGTGAAACTGATCGTCGTCGTGCGATTCAGGAAGCGTACAACAAGAAACACAACATTACACCAACTACGATCAAAAAAGCGATTATAGACATCTCCAAGGACCTCTCTGGAGGTAAGACGCGGAACTTTGATAAGCTCAAGAAACATGACCAGATCGAACGCATGATCAAAGAACTCAATATGGAAATGGATATGGCCGTGAAGAATTTGGACTTCGAAAGAGCGGCACTCTTGCGAGACGAGGTGCATGATTTGGAGCAGAAACTCAAAAAGTAATCCCCCCTGTCATCCTGACCAACGCGGAGGGATCCCTTCTTTTATCGTGTGCTGACTAAAGGGATTCCTCGACTACGCTCGGAATGACAATGGTTGTTTTATTTGTTTAGTTTCTCCGAAATTTCTTGAAGGAGTTGGATTTGTTGTTGAGAAAATTCTGCTTGTTGTTTAACCCCCCGCCGGAGCGAGTATATTTACTCGGTCCAAAACATTTTCAAAAGTCATGGAACGAGTGACACACTCATTCTGAATTAGATTAGATTCCCTTCTATAAAAACAACTTACGCAGGTTCAGGACTGTGTCCTGAACCTCTTGTTTGAATATCCAAATACAATTGATTTTTATTCATCATTATTCATTCTTAACTATTCATTATTAATTATTGTAATATTCTGCTCCATCACTTCCTTTTCTGGCATGACGGAAGGAGCACCCAACATTAAGTCTTGAGCGGATTGATTCTTTGGAAACGCCATTACTTCCCGGATATTCGGTTCGTCGGCAAACATCATCACCACTCGATCAAGCCCCATCGCACATCCACCATGTGGCGGACATCCGTATTCAAAGGCTTTTAAGATATGTCCAAACTTCATCTGCGTTTCTTCCTCCGTAAGTCCAAGCACATCGAACATCTTCTTTTGCAGCTTCGGATCATGAATTCGGATTGATCCTCCTCCCAGTTCTACACCGTTGAGCACGATGTCGTACGCGTAGGATCGCACCTTCATCGGTGCTGATTCAAGATGTTCCAAATCATCATGGTGCGGACTGGTGAACGGATGATGCGCTGATTGCATTGAGCCGTCGTCTTTCTTTTCAAAAAGAGGAAAGTCATACACCCACAAATACGCAAACTCGTTCGGATCTTTGAGGTTAAACTTGTCTCCCAGTGCTGAACGAACGGCTCCCAAAGGTTCTGAGGCTGAGACAAATTCACCCGCTCCAAAGAAAATCAAATCCCCGTCTTCTGCTTTTGTTTTCTTTTTGAGGGCAGATAAAAATTCTGATTTTCCGTTTTTCGCCACCGGTCCTGATTCCTCTCCCACGCGATACCAAGCGAGTCCCAATGCCCCGTTTTGTTTCGCCAAGTCGGTGAGGTCATCGATATCTTTTCGAGAGAGTTCTCCAACACTTTTGGACAATTTCAATGTCGTTACGTACGCAGAGTTTTCAAAAACTCCGAATCCGCAGTCTTTACATTCTTCAGTGATAGCATCAAATTCAAGACCAAATCGAACATCTGGTTTATCGCTTCCCCATCGTTCTATACATTCTTTCCACGTGAATCGTGGGAACTTTCCATCTTCAAGATTTCCTTTCCAGTTTTTGTCTGGTGCACACTTCTCGTTGAGTTCGTAGAAGCAGTTTTCCACCACGTCCATCACATCATCTTGATCGGCGAAACTCATCTCCAACTCAAATTGCGTGAACTCTGGTTGCCGGTCTCCTCGCAAATCCTCATCTCGGAAACATCGCGCAATCTGGAAATATCGATCAATTCCCCCCAGCATCAACAGTTGTTTCAATTGCTGTGGAGACTGTGGTAGAACATAAAATTTCCCAGGATGCAGACGCGAAGGCACGAGATATTCTCTCGAACCTTCTGGTGTTCCTTTGACCATGATCGGTGTTTCCACGTCCCAGAACTCACGCGAATCAAAGTAATTCCGAATCACCAAACACATCTCGTGTCGGAGTTTTAGGTTCTTTTGCATTTGATCTCGACGGAGATCGAGATACCTGTATTCCAATCGAAGGTCCTCGTTTTTAATTTCTTTATCGATTTCAAACGGTGGTGTTTTTGCTTTGTTGAACACCGTGAGTTCATTTACTGCGATTTCAATCGCTCCTGTTTCCATCTTGTCATTGTGCAACCCTTCGCCACGATCTCGCACTTTTCCTTTGCACTCCAGTACCCATTCGGAACGAATAGATTCGGCCAACTTATGTGCCTCTGGGGAAATCTTGGGATCAAAGACCACTTGTGTCAGTCCGTATCGATCCCGAAGATCAATAAAAATAATTCCTCCGTGGTCTCTCCTGTTATTCACCCAACCGCAGAGATTCACATCCTCTCCAATATGAGATGACCTGAGTTCGCCGTTGGTGTGTGTGCGTAACATTTTTATAATGATTAATGAGGAATGAATAATGAATAATAAATTCGGTGTAAATTCTCGTGAAAATGAAGGGAAAGTCAAACTGTGCTTATGTCACCCTGAATTTATTTCAGGGTCAAATCATAAAAACTGGCAGACAGATTGAGCACATAGTTTAGAATGACAAATGATTGACAAAAGGTGATTTATCGTTTATTTAGTGTTCGTATTTTTAAAAACTAATAAATGACAACTCCTGAAACTGGAAAACAAGAAATAATTTTTTCCGAAATCGTATTTCAAGTTATAGGACAATATGGAGTAAGCGAAAAAGCTCTTAAAGAAGATTTAAAAAAGGAGGATGTAGATATTTTTGAGGATAAGGAAGTCAATGCCTACAAGGAAGAAATATTGCAATCTTTGAAGGTAAATAAAATTGATCAAAAAAGAGTTAAGCGAATATTTTTACAAAGCAACCAGGGAATAGCCACGCGAATGATAGCTGTTCTTGAGGATGGAACAGATGAAACACATATTATTCAATCTGGTTTTTAAAACTCCGCATTCTTCGGTGTCCGCGCAAACGGAAAATATCAACTACTTTTTCACAACAACGTTCTCAATTTTCCAAAAACTTTATCCATTATCCTTGCAGAAACAGACTCAATATATCGCACATTCCGAGCATTCCAATCAATGCTCTTTACGTGGTCTATCAAAACGACACCTGTAATTGTAAATTTTTTCGGTAATGCTACTTCAAAAGGATAGTCCTTAATCTGGTTCGTTATAGGACAAGCAAGCGCTAATCCCACGGCTTCATTATACAATTTCGGAGAAAGAATGAGCGCTGGTCGTTTTCCTGATTGTTCTTTCCCCGCTTGAGGCGTGAAATTGAGCCAAACAATGTCTCCTCTGTCGGGAACATATTCTTTTTTTACCATATTTCTTGACCAAGAGTACCACCCCAATCCGTTTCTGAATGAATATTACTCTGAGAAACTTGATCAACAAGATTTTTTAATTCATATTTTTTCGGTCTCAAGATAAGAGAGTCTTCTTTTAAAGACAAAAAAACATCCTCTCCTTCAACAAGATCTAATTGCAGAATAAACGCCTTTGGAATGCGAAATGCTAAACTATTTCCCCATTTCGAAATTTGTGTTTTCATAATCTATACTGGATATACAAAGTATATACTAATATAAATAAAAAGTAAAATATTTTTTAAAACTCCGCATTCTTCGGTGTCCGCGCAAACGGAATCACATCCCGAATATTTCCCATGCCAGAGATGTACTGAATCAGTCGCTCAAATCCAAGTCCATATCCCGCGTGTTTCACACCACCGTATTTCCGCAATTCTCGATACCATCCATAATCT
>CAZDZO010000004.1:25388-75996 GCA_964509975.1 uncultured Candidatus Peribacteria bacterium | reverse complement strand
GATTTTCAGTCCATTGCTCTACCACTGAGCTACCGCGCCGCCAGGTTGTGAATAAAGATCAACGCTCGGGATTCTACGAAAAAAGAAGTTTCCGTCAAAAGTTTTACACCGGCAAAATCAACATCTCACTTTTCTCTTCAGCGAGTGTTGTTGAAGTAATCACAATTGGGTTCTCCTCTGCGACACGAGCGCCTTCTTCAACCATTTTTGGGAAGAGTGACAGATCACCTCCAACCATTGTGTACCGTGGATCAAAAATTTCTACGAGTTCTTTTACTTCTTTTACCCCAAATTTATCATTCAGCGTTGCGAGTACAACATCCACATTTTCTCCAAGCTTCGCGAAGAACTCAGTGCTTGGTTTTGTTTCTAGTGACCCAAGGTGCACGATTGCCATTCCATCAATTACAATCTTATAAACAACGTTTTCTGGACGAGAATAAAATCCTCGCACGAGGATATTAGAAATCTCGTATTCTCCAGGAAGAGAAAGTGTTTTTTTGGCTTCAAGTTTTTCGCAACTTTCTGCAAAAGTTCCTGAGTTTGTCACAAAATCAACATTTTTTACAGAAGTTTTTTCGCCTGGATCGCAGACTACTGTGGCATCTTTACCGGTAAGTACGAATCCGTTTTGTCCGAGAAATTGAATTTTCATTTTTTTTCGCTATAAAGTCGGGGCAGATTCTAGTGGAATTTATAAGAAAATGAAATTGATTTTAAAGAAAAACATTCCGAATCAAGAAGCAAGCAAACAGTTTGCTCAAGCGTTTTATAATGATTTTTTGGCTTCAGAACCGAGTTTTACAGTGTTCTTCGAAGGGGGACTGGGAGCGGGAAAGACGTTTCTGATTCGTGAAATGCTCCGTGTAGCAGGAGTGAAAGATGAGATATCTTCTCCGACGTATATCTTCTTGAACGAGTATACATCCCCAATCAAGTCGGGGACAACTCGATTTGCGCATTTTGATTTTTATAGATTTAAAGATCCGGCTGAGTTTTTTGCACGAGGATTTAGTGAAACGGCAGAAGACAGGAATGTTTGTAAGTTTGTAGAATGGCCAGAGAAAATTTCAAATGAAGCCGAAAAAAGTTTTTCTGGAAAAAGGTATACTATAATTATTAAACACGGTGTAGGAGTAGGGATGCGTGAAGTAAGAGTAATATCTGATGATTAAAAATTGTATTTTGCTCACAGGAGAGGATGATTTCCGTTTGCGAGAACGGGCGAAGTTTTATAGAACCGCGTTTCAAAATAAATATTCTGACGGAGAAATTTCAACACTTGAAAAAGATGATTCCCTTCATGATTTGGAAAATATTGTGATGACACCGAATCTTTTTGGAGGACGACGACTAGTGCTTTTGGATGGCTTTTGGGATACCGATAAATTCGAACGAGCAAAGAAGACGGAGTTCTTTGAAAAACTACCAGATTTTGAGTCTCAGTGTACTGTTCTGGTTATTGATCCTAAGCCGGATAAACGCACGAAGTATTGTAAATTCATCCTCGACCAAGCGAAGGTGGAGTCATTTGATCTGTTTGATGAAAATCAACTAATTCAATGGATTCAGAATTATACTGAAAAAAAGGGAGGAAAAATTATGCGTGGATCAGCACAAACATTGCTCAAACGATGCGGAGAAAATTTGTGGAACCTGTCACGAGAAATTGAGAAACTCGTTCAGGCGGGAGAAGGGGAGATTACTGATAAGCTCATTCTAGAACTGACAATTCCACATCCGAGTGTGGTGATGTGGGACTTCTTGGAAAGCTTGAGCAAAAAAAGTGTTCAACTATCTATGAAGCGATTAAAAGATTTGATTGATAGTGGTGTGTCAGCGTATGAAGTTCTATCGATGATTTTTCGTGAAGTACGAATTCATGCACAAATTCGATCAGGAATTGATCAGGGAATGGGGGCGCAACAGATTGCTACTGAAACGAGATTGCATCCTTTTGTCGTCAAAAAAACCTATTCACTCTCGCAACAATTTTCCAAAGAAAAAATCGAGCAAATGTACGAGATATTATTTCAGATTGATAAAAAAATTAAAACTGGAAAGTTGTCACTTTCTACTGATGACACATCCGAGTTGGAACTCGCGATAGAAAAGTTTATTCTGTTTGCATGCAAATAGTTCCGCCCGCTTTCGTTATTGTGCTTACGACTATTATGGGGGCAGTGTTGGGAAGCTTTACAACAATGTTGGTGTGGCGATTGCACCATGATCAGAAACGTCTTTTTTGGGGACGAAGCAAGTGTCCACTTTGCAAAAATAAACTAGGTCCATTGCAACTGGTGCCCATTTTTTCGTGGCTTTTTCAAAAGGGAAAATGTGCGTTCTGCAAAGGAAAAATTTCAATATATTATCCACTTACAGAGTTGGTATTTATTGTTGCTTTTTTTCTTTTTGCATTCAAATTTAATGGGACAGTGGCATTTTTTCCTATAATGGCGATTGTGTTTTTTTCACTTGTACTCTTTATTTATGATACGAAATTTTATGAAGTGGATCGACGAATTTCTATTCCAGCAATTTTTATCGCGCTTGCGTGGGCATTCTTTCGTGAGATTCCATTTTTAGAGTTTCTTATTGGAGGAGCGGCAGGATTTGTTTTTTACGCGCTTCAGTATTATATTTCCAAAGGGAAATGGGTTGGTGCAGGAGATATGGAACTTGGACTTTTTATGGGGCTTGTTTTGGGATGGAAACTCCTTATGCCAGCACTTTTCTTTGCCTACATTCTTGGAATATTAGTAGCGGTTCCACTCCTTCTTTCCGGAAAAGCACACCGCAAGACAGCATTGCCAATGGGGGCGTTCCTCATTCCGGCGCTTTTGGTATTCCTCTACGATGGGCAACCGATTCTCGATTGGTATTTGGGATTGTTGTTGAGTGTGTAAATTTGAGCGAATAAAAAAATTAAGTACCATGCCATCATGATCAGAAATTTATTCCTCACGGGTGTACTCTTTATTCTCAGCGGAATTATTTTTTATACAACGGTTTTACAATTGGACCCTTTGGGAGAACAAAAAACGATTGCTCTTCTGGCCTTTTATCTTTCTATTTTTTGTGGGGTGAGTTCTTTTTTTACATTTCTCTTCTTCTTTGGAGCAGAACTTTTGTCTGGACGAAAACTTAAAACACAGCATTTTCTCATCGCACTGAGGCGAGGAATTTTGGTAGGAATGTTTGTGATTGTTTTATTTCTCCTCCAAATGTTCCGGCTTTTGGGGCTTTTTGAAATCACATTGCTTGCCATATTTTTGTCTCTTGTCGAGTTCATCGTTTTGTCAACAAAAAGGAAATAATCTACAATCATTCTATGCGAAGAACGAAAATTGTGGCAACAGTGGGACCAGCGACCTGTCATATTGAGGCTTTGGAGAAACTCGCGAAAGCAGGCGTGAATGTTTTTCGGCTAAACTTTTCTCATGGAAACCATAAATGGCATGGAGAAATTATTAATCGTATCAAGAAATTGAATAAAAAGACGGGTGAAAACTACGCCATTCTTCTCGACACAAAGGGGCCAGAGATCAGAACGAGTGATTTGAAGGTACCGATTCGACTTAAAAAAGGCGGCACATTGATCCTTACCGTTGACCACCTCGCTGACCATAGAGAGACAAAAAAAGTTGTGGTGAACTACGATGCCTTTATTGATGATGTTTCGGTGGGAGATAAAATTCTGGTTGATAACGGACTTATGACATTGAAGGTTCGAGAAAAGAAAGGGAAGGATGTGATTTGTGATGTGCTCGATGGAGGAATGCTCGGTTCTCGGCGACATTTAAATTTAACAGGAAAAAACGTATCGCTCGCATCTATTACAGAAAAAGACTGGAAAGATATCGACTACGGGATTAAAAAGGGAGTAGACTTTATCGCGCTTTCTTTTGTGCGACAGGCAAAAGAAGTGATGGATGTTCAGAATTATTTGCGCAAAAAGAAGGCGGACATTTCTGTTATTGCCAAGATTGAAACCGCTGATGCGGTCAAACATCTTGGATCAATTCTCGAAGTTTCCGATGGTGTCATGGTAGCGCGAGGAGATTTGGGAGCAGAAATTCCATTCACACAAGTTCCGCTGGTACAATGGGATATTGCGCAGATGTCTGCGAAATATGGCACACCAGTGATTGTCGCCACACAAATGCTTGAATCGATGCAAGAACATCCGATGCCAACCAGAGCAGAGGTGTCAGACGTGTTTGCCGCTTCATGGCAGAGAAACGATGCGGTGATGTTGTCAGGTGAAACTGCGACCGGGAAGTATCCGATGAAAACGGTGGAAGCGATGCGTGATATCGTACTTGAAACAGAAAATAATTACCTCAAGAAACGATCTATTCGAAAAGTTGAACCGCATGATGAACGGAGTCAGTTCTGCAAAAGTGCTGGATCAGCGGCAGAAGATTTGAAAGATGTCTGTTCCATCGTTGTCGTTACTCGCAGTGGACACATGGCGAAACTCATGGCAAATTTCAGACCAAAAGTACCAATTTACGCGATGACAAATGAGATGACAACGTGTCGAGAATTGCAATTAATTTGGGGAACACAGGCGTTTCATACGTCCTTCTCTTCCGATCCAGAAAAAACAATTAACCGCTCCATGAAGCGATTGGTGAAAGAATTCCCGAAACTTAAAGGGAAACAATTCGTCCTTTTGTCAGACATTCTGACGGGGAATGGAAAACTCCCTGCGATGCAGATTCGAAAGTTTTAGAGAATTTAAAAGTAATCTCCTCATCATTCATCCCGCCTACCGGCAGGCAGGTTTGCCTAAAGGATCCAGTCGATAAAGAAATTCCTTTTTATGGATTCTCTAATTAAATTAGAGGATGAGGGGGGAGAGGAGTGTGATAATGGATTTCAAACATCCCTCCGGGATTTTGGAATGACAAGAGGAGGGGATTTATTTAACCTCAATCGTATCAAACCCACAGTAAGACTGGAGGGCTTTGGGGATATTTACAGATCCATCGGCATTCTGGAAGTTCTCGTAAATGGCAACAATGGCGCGTTGAATTGCGATAGCAGTGGCATTGAGTGTGTGGACGAATTCCTTTTTCCCTTCGTTATTCTTGAACTTCGTTTTGGTTCGTCGTGATTGGAAATCTGTGCAGTTAGAACAGCTTGTCACTTCTCGGTAGGTGCCTTGAGAAGGGAGCCATGCTTCGATGTCGTACATTTGGGCATCTGACCAGGCGATGTCACCGGTACAGTTTTCGACCACTTGGTAGGGGATTTCGAGATCATCCCAAATAGATTGTTGCAGCTTGAGTATTTTTTGGTGTTCTTCTCGTGATTTCTCAGGATCCGCGAAGAGAAACATTTCAAGTTTTTCAAATTGATGCACACGAATAATTCCACGAGTGTCTTTTCCAGCGGCACCAGCTTCTCGACGGAAACAAGAAGACCATCCACAATACTTCACTGGCAGTGTTTTTCTATCCAATACTTCTTCCCTGTGAAAACTACAGAGCACATGTTCAGCGGTTCCGATCATTGAGAGATCATCTTCGGGGAAGGTGAATTTCTCAGGAGCATTAAGCGCATGTTCCAATGTCCCCGCAGATTTTCCTGCTTCGTGTACGGTTTGTCCACGGATCATCATCGGAGGAATAACCGGAATAAATCCTTCCTTCATGAGTTTATCAAGGACAAAGCGTTGCAGTGCCCATTCGAGCAAAGCGCCCTTTCCCTTCAACACTGCAAATCGAGAACCACTCGTCTGTCGAGCGGTTTCAATATCAATGGTGTCGGTGAGTTCTCCAATTTCTACATGATCTCGGACTTTGAAATCAAATTTTGGATGATCTCCAAACTCTTCCAGGACTTTGTTATTTTCTTCGGTTTCGCCCATAGGAACTTCATCAAACGGAATGTTTGGCATTGAACACAAAATTTGTTCAACACTATTCTTTTCCACAAGTTCTTCGGCTTGTTTTCGTTCCTCAGCAATCTTTTTCATTTCACTCAAAACATTTTCTTTTTCAGTGCCACTGAGTGTTGGTATCTTTTGAGAAGCTACATTCTGCTCAGCTTTAAGCGATTCAGCTTTTTGTAAGGATTCCCGATGTGCTTTGTCCGCTTCCAGAAGCGCATCGATCTTCGATACGTCTATACCCTTTCGAGTAAGGGCTTTTTTAAAAAAATCAGGGTTTTCGCGGATGGCTTTAATATCGAGCATGAATTTCTATTAGACGGTCGGATTGTAAGGGAAGAAGTATAAATCTTCAACTTTGAAAAATACACCCTCATTCTCCAGCTTGACTGGAGGATCTAGTCAATAAGGAATTCCTTTTTTACTGGGTTCCTGCCTTCGCAGGAATGAGGAAAATGGTTGAGTTAGAAAACCTTGACAATATGTTTGACTTATATTCTAAAATAACTTATAATAACCTCTAACGTTTTCAAAAACCCCAAACAAACAAATGAATACGACCCCAAGAGAACAAGCCATTGCATTCCTCCAACGATCACAAAAAATCCTCATTGTAGCCCCTCAGAAGTGGCATGAAGATGAAATCGCTGGAATGTTAGCATTGCAAAATGTTCTCCTTCAAGCGGGGAAAGAAGCGATTGCGATTGCGCCAAATGATATTCCCAAAAATCTTACCTTCTTGGGAGGCGCAGAAAAACTCAGCAAAGATCTCGGAGAACAAAGTGACTTTGTTATTTCTATTGCCACTAATAAAGCGAGTGTCGACAAGGTGAAATATAATATGAAAGAGGATTCAGTAGATATTCTCGTTTCTCCAAAAAACGGATTCTTCTCGCCATCAGATGTGAGTTTCCTTCAAAGTGCGGGGAAATTCGATGTCATTGTGACACTCGGTATGGAGAGTCTGGAAAAAGCCGGGAAAGTTTTCAACGCAAACACACAACTCTTCGCTTCAACGCCGATTATGAATATTTCTGTGTCAGCGGGGAATGATTTCTTTGGAACGGTAAACTTGGTCGATCCTTCACGCAGTTCGGTGTGTGAATTATTGCTTGAGTTGATCGAGAAGACAGAAGAACTGTCATTGGACGGGAAACAGGCTACGATGCTCCTTACAGGTATTGTAGGACGCACGGGAAGCTTTCAAGAACCGGTTACAACGGCGAATGCTTTTGAAGCGTCTGCGAAACTGCAAGGTATGGGAGCGAAGCAATCAGAAATTATCGAGCATCTTTTTAAAATGAAATCGTTTTCAACGCTTAAGATTTGGGGACGAATTCTTTCAAATTACGAAGTGGATCCAGTGCATCGGATTGGATGGTCGAGTATTGTTAAGGCTGATTTTGAATTAGCGGAAGCCAAACCACAAGATGTGGAAAATATGGTGGATGAATTATTGCGTCATACAAAAGGAACGGAACTGGCGGTTCTTTTCATCGAAGAAAAAGGAAAAACCGTGATTCAAGTGCGATCAGCGCAACCAAATATTAACTTCCGAGAATTGCAAGCATCGCTTGGGGGAGGAGGGGAACTCGTGCCAAATGGACTCAACTTTGAAATTGCGAAGAAAGGCGTGGCTGAGGTGCAGTTCGAATTTTTGAAATTGATTCTTCACTCACAAAAAGAACGACTTCACATCCCACAAGAAGTGGAAATGCAAAAGGTGGAACTCACTGAAACGGTGCATCCGGCGCAGACTTCATTTGCGATGTTGGAAGACAAGGATCAACCAGCGGTGTCACCGACACCACCAGCGCATGTGCCTTTTGAAGCGCCTGAACAACTTCATGAAAATGCTCCAGGAAAATCAGATATGCCTTCCACCCAAAGTGCTGAAGTAACGCTTGATCCGAACAACAAAAAAATTCCTGATTGGCTGAAACAATCTTTTCCAAAATAATGAAAGACCTTACTCTCCTTCCCAAACTTATTGATGCTTCTGGAGCTATGAATCAGGAGAAGAAGGATTATTTGTTAAAAATGCTTTCAACGTATGATGAAGTTAAGAAAGGAGAATTATTCGACATCCTCAAAAACGAACAAGACAAAAAACATGACCTCAACGAGCGACGATTAGCCGAAAAAAAAGAATATGAAAGTAAGAAAGGAGGAATCCTTCGTGCGTTCACAGAACGGAAAAGTACCGAAGCTGACGAAATCGAACTTCAACATTTAGAACAAGAACTCCAAGCTGCCTAACATGAATAATATTGAACAGATTCAAAATAAAGACATCCTTCCTGAGGATGAGAAAGATTTGAATCCAGATGATAATCTTGATAAGGAGATTGATGAGAATAAAAATATGGAAAAAAAGGATGGAAAAAAGAAGGAAGGGAGTCCGGAAGAAATTAGGAATCCCAAAAAAGATGATCCAGACACAAAATTGAATGCAACAACAACCGATCAATACAAAGGGAATCACGAAGGTACAAAATTTAAAACAATAGAAAACGTTACGGTTGCAGTGGATACAACACAGGCAGATGTCTTGAATTCAAAAGCAAAGCTCTTAAAAGAACAAAATGATGCAACAGCAGAAGCAAAGAAAAAGTATTTAGCTGCACAAAAAGAGGTTCCAGATGTGAAAGAAGAAGAAACGTCCGTTTCGGAGGATCAAGACCAAAAAGATGAAGTAAAACAAGTTCCCGTAGAGGATCCCACTGCTCAAAATACTCCAGCAGAAGGGGATCAAGAATATGTTCCTTTAAAAGAATTAGATCTTGCCTATGCCGAAAATCAAGCGGCGCTTGATAAAGAGGGCGAATACAACAGACAAGAAACCGTTGAACAGCTCAATACGTTTGCCGCCTAAAGCTCCGTCTTGAAATCGCTACTTAACAAATGTAGATGCACATGGGGGACAACTTGTCCGCCTTTTTCATCGACATTCATGTGGAGTTTGTAGCCTTCCAGGCTTTCTTGTTCCGCCACTTGTTTGGCCACGAGGAAGAGTTCACCAAAAAGTTTGAGGTTATTCTCGTTCACCTCTTTTGCAGTGATTAAGTTTTCCTTTGGAATAATCACAATATGAGTCTCAGCCTTGGGGGCGATGTCGCGGAAGGCGAGAATAGTGTCGGTTTCAAAAACCTTGTCGCACGGGATTTCGCCGGCAACAATTTGCGCAAAGATATCGGTTGGGAGGAATGCCATGAAAATAGTTAATAGTGGATAGTTTAGAGTTAATAGTTTTTAGTTTTAAATGGTGCTCTTGGCAGGAGTCGAACCTGCATTGATCCCTTAGGAGAGGATAGTTCTATCCATTGAACTACAAGAGCGTCGTTGTTTATTGATGAAAATAAAAAAGAGCGTATATTCAGCCTGATGAAACTCTACTCGAAAACTGAAATTTTTGAAGTCATCGCAAAATTTTTGAAAAAGAATCCTCTCGGGATGCTCGAGATACTCGGGCCGACAGGAAGTGGAAAAACGGGATTTGCGGTAGAGATCGCACAGGCGTTGGGAAATGCGGAGATTATTTGTGTTGATTCGCGTCAGGTGTTTTTGGACATTGATATTTCCTCTGAAAAAGTAACGATGGAAGAAATGGGAGGAATTCTTCATTGGGGACTCAATCTTATTTCTCCAGAAGGAACATTCTCAGTGGTGGACTTCCAAAAGTATGCATTTGAAAAAATTAAGAATATTTTTGATCGGGATAATATTCCGATTCTTTGCGGAGGAACGATGTTGTGGCTAGATGCGGTGAGTGAGAATTATCTTTTTGATGAAGATCCGGCGAAGAAATCTGAGAAACGTGGAAACCCAAGATATCCGGTTCTCAAAATTGGAATTCATTGGGACCGAGCAGTGTTGTATGAACGGCTTGATAAGAGGGCCGGGCAACAATTTGATCGAGGACTTGTCGAAGAAACCGAAAATTTAAGAAAAACGTATAATTTTTCAAAAAGTGCGCTAACAAGTTTTGGATACAAAGAAGTTATGAGATATCTAGATAAAGAAATTACAAAAGAAGAAGCGATTGTCGCAAACCAAAAACGCAATAGAAACTATGCTAAGCGTCAGTTAACATGGTGGCGAGGGAGAGAAGATGTCTTGTGGATGGATGGAGAGACGCTTTAGAAAAATTTCCTTTGTCATTCCGACTGAAACGGAGGAATCCCTTCTTTTATCAATCTTGGATATCGGAAGGATTGTTCTTTTTATAACTAAAAAGAACCAAAAAGTTTTGGTGACGAGAAAACTCGCTCTCATTGACATAGTATAAAGTTTCCGAGTCCCGCTGACGCTCAAACACTTCCCGTCCCCAAGCCCCCAATTGATAGCAATTTTGAATAAAAGATAGAATTTATTGTTTATCCTGTGTTACAATTCTAGTCCTTACTATTTTTTAACTATTCAAAAATGTACTTTTTGATTGACGATGAAGACGAAGAAAAAGAAGGGGGATGCTGTGGTGGAGGTTGCAGCTAGTTCAAATTGATTTGGGATCCGGATCCGACCTCGGATCCGGATCCTATTTAATCTCCCAATCAATCGGCTCTTTGCCGGTTTTTTTTAAAATATCGTTTGTTTGGGAAAAGTGCTTGCACCCAAAAAATCCAGAATGAACTGAAAAAGGAGAGGGATGAGGGGCGGTAAGAATCGTATGTTTAGTGGTATCGATGATGTTCTTTTTTGACTTGGCAAAATTTCCCCAGAGAAGAAAAACAACGCCCTCATTTTTATCTGAAATAGTACGAATCACCTGATCAGTGAATGTCTCCCAGCCCTTGCCTGCGTGGGAAGTAGGGGACTTTTCTTGAACGGTTAAGGTTGCATTCAACATCAGAACACCCTGCTCGGCCCAATGTTCCAAATTTCCATGACTCGGAATTGATAACCCGAGATCATCGTGAATTTCTTTGTACATATTCTGCAAACTCGGTGGAATGCGCACATCCTTATTTACCGAGAAACAGAGCCCATGTGCCTGCCCTTGCCCGTGATACGGATCCTGTCCGAGGATGACCACCTTGACCTTATCAAAAGGACACAGTTCAAAGGCACGAAAGATCTGATTGGCCGGTGGGAATGTGATTTTTCCCATCTTTCGTTCTTCCATTAAAAAATGCTTCAACTCCTGGAAATACGGTTGTTGAAATTCTCCATGCAAAACCTTCTTCCAACTTTCTTCGATCTTTGGATCGATTGATATTTTGGGAGTTGCTTTCTTTATGGGGGCAGATTTCTTTACTTTGACGTTATCTTCCGGTGGATCAAAGAGAGAAAAGGTATGATCATTCATTTTCCAGGACATTGGTTTCGTACCGCATCATTCACGTTCGGAAACATCTTGTCAAAATAATCTGAGAATTCGTGTGATAATTTATCAGCTCGTTCCTCGTACTTATCTTTATCCTCCCAAGTATTTTTAGGATCAAGGATTTCACTTTCAACTCCCGGACAACTGGTAGGGACAGCGATATGAAACCGCTCATCGTATTCATATCCCACAGACTCCATTTCTCCATTCAAACAAGCATTCACTATCGCTCGTGTCACCATAATATCGATACGTTTCCCGACGCCATACGGCCCCCCTGTCCATCCGGTATTAATGAGGTAGACGTTTGAATTATGTTGAACAATTTTTGTGTTCAATAACTCGGTGTAATCATTTGGATTTCGTGGCATGAATGGTCCTCCGAAGAACCTGGAGAACGTGGTCTTGGGCTCAGTAATACCGGTTTCTGTTCCCGCCAATTTACTCGTGTATCCCAGAAGGAACCAGAGCATGGCTTGATCGGCACTGAGTTTGGATACGGGTGGCAAAATTCCATTGGCGTCAGCCGTGAGAAAAAGAATGGTCTTCGGGTGTCCACTTACAGAGCCTTCTTTAATATTTTGCAATGCAGAGAGGGGATAAGAAACGCGTGAATTTGGAGTGAATCGTTTGTCATCGAGATCAAATCTTCCATTGGGATACATCATCGCATTCTCGATAATTACGCCGTTATGAAGGACGTTCTTTTTTTCTCCAAAGGCAACTCGATAAATTTCAGGTTCTTTTTCAGGGTTGAGGTTAATAAGCTTCGCGTAGCATCCGCCTTCAAAATTAGCCACGCCATCATCAGACCAACCATGTTCATCGTCTCCAATCAAAGGACGACTGGCATCGGCAGATAAGGTCGTTTTTCCCGTTCCGGAAAGTCCCAAAATTAACGCAGAATGACCATCATGTCCGATATTAGCCGAACAGTGCAACGGCAAGATTCCTTTTTCTGGTGTCATGTAGTTCATCACTGTAAACATCAATTTCTTTATTGATCCGCAATAAGCTGATCCATAAACTAATCCTAACTTTCGATCGAAATCCATCGCAATGATCATGTCAGAGTCGTAATTCTTAGATGCCACCTTGTCATGTGGCAATGCGACAAGCGTGAATTCATCATTTCCAAAAATACTTTTGGATGTATCCTTCAAGGCTTCACGGAACATGTTATCGACAAAGAGTGTCGAAAGGGGATTGTCACTAATGAATTTTGTTGGCAAGGCAAATTTATCATCTGCGCCTATCGAATAATTAGAAACATACAGTTGTTCTTTTTTTTCCAACATCTCAAACGCCTCCTTCCAAAGCTCATCAAAAAGATCCGGATCGAGAGATTTATTGGTTGGAGAATTCCAGTCAATATTTTTTTCACTTTCTGGGTGTCGAACGATGTAAGTATCAGCCGGACTTCGTCCAGTGGATTTGGATTCTGTCCATGTGGCAAGGCTACCGGAAGGTGTTTCAAGAGCTTCTTTTTGTTCGAGGATGTGATGGATAAGATTTTCTCGTGATGTGTTTTGGAGGATTTTACTCGACTGAGAACTGAGAAGTTGAGAAAGAGAATCATGAGGATTCATAAGAAGGGGAGTTAATAGTTAAGAGTTTAGAAGGATTGGCAGGCTTGAAAGATGTTTTCAAAAAGTTTTGGTATTTGTTTTTTTCCAATAGAAGAAAAAGCGATTCGAATGAGATTCCCTGTAGCGATAACGCCGGTGTCATATTCTTCAAGAAGTTTTTGACGAACTTGTTCGCTCTCGAGATTATCTGCCAATTCAATACACATAAAGTATCCAGAATTAAACGGCAATGGTTTGAAATACGGTGCAAAACGTTCTTTGTTCGCTTGTAAAACAGAGCGAACTTCTTGGTATCGTTCTTGAAGGATACGGTAACCTTGTTGTTTTTCTGCTTCATATGTTTCACTCTCAAAGAGATTGAGCAGTAAGCTTTGTGATAGATGACAACAATTAGAAAGATTCCCACGAATAGCTCCCGCCGCTTTTTGTTCAAAGGCATCGAGCGTTTCTGCTGACAAATTCTTTCCGCCAAACGTAATAAACGCGATACGAAATCCCCACGCAAATTCTTCTTTGGTGGCTCCATCGAGCTTTACAGCCAAGATGCTTTCATGGAGATCAGTAAGTCGTGCAAAGAGTGATTCTCTGAGTAAACCTTCTTCATACAACAATCCGAAATAGGCATCGTCACAAATAACAACAATTTCATTTCCCGCTTCAGCAGATTGTTTGAGTACTTCTACAATCTGATTTGCTTCCGCTTCACTCGGAGTGTATCCCGTGGGATTGTTTGGGATATTAAGTAACACGACTTTTTTTCCTTTTGGGCTTTCTTTGAGTGCCCAAGCGAGACTTTCGCTATCAAATTTTTTATCTTGAAAAGTATTAAACGTAGAAAGTTTTGACTCGAATCCATTCTGAAAAATAAGCTTATAATTCCCCCAAAACTTATCAGGGAGTATGAGTGTGTCTCCTGGGTCGAGAAAAAGATAAGCAGCCGTTGACAGCCCATGCGTAAGTCCACTGGTGACAACAGGAAGAGAGAAATCTTTGCCTTCGAGAGAAGGGTTTTTCGCTTTTATTTTTTCCTGCCATTTTTTTCGCAAACTCATTAACCCGAAACTTGGGGCATAGGGCGCGTAGTTTTTGGGTTCAATACCAATCTGGTGTTCGAGAGAGGGGAGAACCAAAGGGGTCCCATCGTCTTGTGTTGAGATCCCAATCGTAGCATTAAACTTTTTCCCCTTCGCTTCGGCTGATTGCTTCAGGATTCCTCCTTTCGGAAAAAAAATGCCCTTTCCTTTTTCGGACAACATTTGAAGCACAGCGAGGTTATTGTTTTCGATGACTTGATTGAGTTTCTCTGCTTGTGGATTAACAGAACTCATTATAAGGAGTTAGTGAGGGGTCGTTGTGTTGTACGAATACTACCTCTTTGAGAGTAAGAATAGCAAGTTAATTTTTTCCATCATCCTCGCTTGGCGAGGGGAATTTATCTAACAAAGAGAACGTATGGCTGTAGCCATAAGTTAGATTTTTACTGGATCCTTCAACTAAATTGAAGGATGAGGAGAGTGACTAGTCTCGGCTATCTGCGAAGGCTTTCATACTCACAAGAAGTGGTGCTGCCAAGAAGATAGAAGAGTAGGTTCCAATTCCAATTCCGATCGTAAGTGCGAGCACAAAGAAGAAGATTGAATTGGCTCCAAAGAAAAGGAGTGCCAAAAGTGGCAACAAGGTTGATATAGATGTGTTGATAGATCGAGTAAGTGTTTGTTCTACTGATTTTTCAATAGAATCTTCAAATGACTCAGTGGCTTTTTGTAATCTTAAATTTTCTCTCACGCGATCAAGAATCACAATTGTGTCATTCACAGAGAATCCGAGTGTTGCAAGAAGTGCGGTAATAAATGGTAAGTCTAGTTCGACACCCGTTAAGGCTCCGAGAATTGTAAAGACCCCTAGGATGATTAACACATCATGGAACAAGGCAATAATCGCTACGGCTCCGAATCGCCAAGGATTGACGCTTTTTGGAATCTTTCGAAAAGCAAAGGCCACGAAGAGAATAATTCCTACCAGTGCCATAAAAATGGCGTATATGGCTTTTTTCTTAAAGTTTTGTCCGATAGTGCTATCTACCTTTCGGTAACTGATTTGATCAAATCCTCCGACTTCCTCGTACATCTTGTCAGAGATTTGTTGAAGTGTTTCGTCAGATAAACTTTCAATAGTAATTAAATAGTCTCCGCTTTCAGCAGTTTGGAT
The DNA here is from genome assembly GCA_964509975.1 of uncultured Candidatus Peribacteria bacterium. Taxonomy (GTDB): domain Bacteria; phylum Patescibacteriota; class Gracilibacteria; order UBA4473; family UBA4473; genus CAZVBV01. The sequence goes on along the minus strand of CAZDZO010000004.1, from coordinate 60,974 downwards.
TTGTGGATCTTGTGTGATGAGATCGAGATCACCAAAGAAACTTTCTACGACTGGTCGTTCGGTCGTTTCATGGAAATTTACCGTCCAACGAGCGCCTCCTGTGAAGTCGAGTCCCAAACGGAATCCGAAGAAAATTATTGCAAGGACACTCAGTCCGACAAAGATGCCTGAGATAGTGAACCAAAGTTTCCGACGTTTTGTAATGTTTACCATAATGAGTAATGATTAATGAGTAATGAATAATAGTGTATTCATTATTGATCGTTTTTATTTTTTTCTCTTTTTCGAATACTCGCACCAACAGCATTTTTGGTGTTCGCAACATCAGCTCCTTTTACTCCAAAGAGAGCCGTTTTACGAAATTGCTTGAAGAGCAATGTGAATCGCAACAAGTTTCGAGAAATTGTAATCGCGGTGAACATTGAAAGAAGTGTTCCTACAATTAATGTGATTGCAAATCCTTTAATAACAGAACTTCCAAACGAGAAGAGAATCAAACAGGTGAGCAATGTCGTGAGATTAGAATCACGAATCGCTGTCCACGCTCGTTCGAACCCGAGATCAACGGCTTGCTCCAAACTTCGCCCTCGTTTTAATTCTTCTTTTAATCGTTCAAAGATCAAAATATTTCCGTCTACTGCTAGTCCAACTGATAATACAATTCCCGCAATTCCTGCCAAAGTAAGCACGATTGGTCCACCGAAACTTTCTGGCCAAATTTTCAAAAGCGTCACAAATATTGATCCGTAGAGAGTGAGTGAAACGGCTGCAATAATTCCCATGAACCGGTACATTCCGATAAGGAAGATCATGATGGCGATAAATCCGAAGATTCCGGCTTTCAAACTCTTGTCGAGTTGTTCGTGACCAAGTTCAGGTGTAATTGTTGTTTGTCCACTCAGAATAATTGGGGCGTCGATAGCTCCCAAATTGAGTCCGTCTGACAAGTCTCGTGCGGAATCAAATGTGAAATTCCCACTAATTTGAGATGTTCGTCCAACAATCTTTTCACGAACAGTTGGTTGTGTAATCCATCGTCCTCCCACTTTAATTCCGAGTCGGCAGGGTCCACCTTCACATTTTTTAGCGGCAACATTTTCAGTCAGTTCTGCAAACATGTCACCTCCTTCTGCATCGAAGAGGAGATTTACCACGGGTTGACCGATTTCATCGTATCCAACAGTCGCATTTTCGAGTTGTGCACCGCCAAGTTCAGTTTCGATCCACTGAAGGTCATCTTTGTTCCAAGCGAGCATTTCGTATGAAATTTGATCTTCGTAAGTTGTTTCAGTTGCTTCCGGTATTTGTTTAAGTACTTCGATGACGTGGAATCCGAAGGAACTTTCTACGATTTCTCCAACCAGTCCCGGTTCTTCCATGCCGAAGACCGCCTCAGAAAATTCTGGAACCATTCGTTCTTTTTCAAATTCTCCAAGGTCTCCTCCTGTTTGTTGGGCAGCGCCTTCAGTAGAGAACTCTTTGGCGAGTTCTGAAAAATTGTCCACGCCTTCTTCTTGAAGCTTCGCGAGCATCTTTTCAGCTTCTTCAAGCGCCATTTCCTTGGATTCGTATCGAACATCTTCTGGTGCACGATTCGCTTCAGGATAAGCAAAGAGAATGTGGCGAGCACCTGCTTTGGCAGGAATCGTTTTTTCTCGTGCTTCTTTTTTCTTTTCAGTAACCTTTACAATGGCGAGTACATTCTTTGGAAAAGATTTAATTACAAGATTTCCATCCTCTCCGATGGTGTATTCTGCTTCGGTTGTTGTCTCGACTACTTCACTCAAAAAGGTTCCTTGTGAGGCAGCAAAAAGCTTGTCCGCTAGTGCTGGATCATTGAGATCGTCTTTAAATCGGTTTTCTGTAAGGATGAAGTCAATGTTTTCATCAAGAGAAAGTGCATCTACTTGTTTTTGCCAATTCCATGTAGTTACTTTGTCGAGTTCGCCGGCAATTTCTACTTTTTTGAGATTAACTCGTCCAGGATCTTCTTCATAAAATTCCAATCGATTATCTTGTTCAGCATCTGCTTTTGCTTTATCCACATTTGAGCTTGGTGGCATCTGGATGATAATGTGTTCTTCCGTATCTACTTGTGATCGTTTGATAATAATTTCACCCACTCCAGCGGGATTTACTCGTGCCTCGAGTGCGTCACGGACAGATTCAGAGATGAAGTCCAAACTCACGTTATTACTCGGATCATCGTCATTGTTTTGTTCAATGGCGTCCGATAGATCGATTCGGTAATCCAGTTCCGTTCCCCCAGCCAGATCAAGTCCGAGCGTTACCTTAAAAGCTTGGAGTTTTTGTCCGATAAAATTATCTCCAAAAGTAGAGGCGGGAAGAGCAAGGGTTATTGATACTACTGCGATTCCAACCACGAAAAGAAAACGATTGATAATTTGTTTTTTCATGAGCTAATGCTGATTTCCGCCGAATGGTATATAAAAGGTCAAAAATGTCAAAAGTGGTTTGGAAAGAGTTGACAATGATTACTTTGGGTATTAAAAGAGGTGCATCTTAAATAGATAAAAAATGGACGATATTATTAAAAACTGGAAAATCCCGCACCTTACGAGCGAATCATCTACTCATAACCAAATTGCTACGGTAATTAGAAAAAAAGAAGAAGAAAGAGGTGAAGAGTGCAACATTGATCCAGAGGAGGTTTCAGTGGTTCTTGGCTTAAATTGTTCAGATGTTACAAAAGGTGAAGTGAATGACGTACTTGTGAAAGTTTTGGAGGAGCTTGATGCAGATGCTGAGCAAGATTCAAAATAAACTCTGTTTCTCCCGCACAATTCCCACCTTCTCACAAAAGGTTTCTTCGTTCCACACGGTGATACCGAGTTCTTCGGCTTTGGTGAGTTTTGAGCCAGCTTTTTCTCCAGCGACGAGAACGTCTACATTATTTGAAATAGAAGACAGTATTTTTCCACCATTATCGGTAATTACCTTCTTCAATTCATCACGACTAAAGGATTCAAAGCTTCCGGTGATGAGGAATTTTTGATCAGAGAACCGAAGGGATGAAAGATCCTTTTGTTCCTCCCAGAGAATGTCTACACCGATATCCTTGAATTCATTGAACAAAAAATGTGTTCGATCTTCTTGCAAGAAATCAAAGAAGCTGAGAGCTACTTTTTCTCCGATTCCATCGACATGCAAGAAGTCATTGGAAGTGAGTGTTTCAGCGTGTTTAAGAAATGTATTGATCCCGAAATCTCCAAATTTACTGCGGAAGAAATCCGCAAAGAGTTTCGCATTCTCCGCTCCCACGTGCCGAATTCCCAGTCCACTAAAAATTTCCTCCAGTGTGAGATATTTTCGTGCTATAAGAGAGTCGAGCAAATTAAATACCTTCTTGTGTTTAAATCCTGGCATCATCGCCAGATCGAATTGATCGAGTTTCCAGAGACTTGCGGGGGTTGTTATCAAATTTAATTCCAAGAGACCATCAATAGTCTTTGTTCCCAGTCCATCAATTTTCAAAACCTTCGCAAAGTGATAGAGGCTTTCTCGGTGTCGGGCTGGACATTTCGCGTTCTCGCATCGTGCCACGATCTCATCGCGATCGAGTTTCTCACCGCATTCAGGACAATTAGAAGGAAAAGCAATTTTGGTCTCACTTCCATCGCGCAGATCGGTGATTGGAGCCAAAATTTCAGGAATGATCTCTCCGGCTTTTCGAACAATAACTGTGTCGCCAATTTGAACCTTCTTTCGTTTCATCTCGCCTTCATTGTGCAAGGTTGCTCTCGATACCGTTGACCCTGAAATATCGACCGGTTCAAGAATTCCCACCGGTGTCACGGCTCCAGTGCGTCCCACTTGAAAATGCACATCCAGGAGTTTTGTATATTTCTCTTCTGCGGGAAATTTCCAGGCTACGGCATATTTTGCCGTCTTAGCGGTGTATCCCATTCTTCTTCTTAATTGAAAGTCGTGCACCTTCACCACAATCCCATCAATCGGATACCAGACATCTTTTCTGGTTTCGGTTTTGCTCCACTTCTCACAGAACTTGATAACCTTCTCAATATTGGAGAACACTTCGAATTCTTTCTCATGGGGAAGATTTAGTTTGTCGAAGAATTCAAACATTGATTTCTGGTTCGCTGTTTCAATATTCGCACTGAGTTCGTACAAAAACATCCGTAAATGTCGTCCCTCAGCAACGCGAGGATCAAGTTGCCTGACAGTTCCGGCCGCGAGATTCCGTGGGTTTTTGAATTCGAGTTTGGTTTCTTTTTTCTGGATTTCTTCAAAGTCTTTTTGCGCAATAAAACACTCGCCAGAGACCTCCATTGTCAGAGGGTCAGACAGTTGTTTCGGCACGTTCTCACAGGTTCGGATAGTGTGTGTAATATCTTCCCCAATCTTTCCGTCACCACGTGTAACCGCCTTCACCAGTATTCCCTTCTCGTACCAGAGCGTAACATTAATTCCATCAATCTTCACTTCACAGGAATATTCCACTTGTTCTACTTTTAAGAATCGTTTCACGCGCTCATCAAAATCTCGTAATTCTTCTCCGTCGAAAACATCCCCTAAAGAATATTTTGCAGACTTGTGCGTTATCTTCGGTAGCTTACCACTGAGAGGCGCTCCAACCCGCTGAGTGGGGGAGTTGGCATCGATAAATTCGGGAAACTGAGTTTCCAATTCTATCAATTCCTTTTTCATCTGATCACGCACCGATTCGGGCACGATTTCCCTGTTTTCATTGAAATACGCTTTGATCGCTTCCCAGAGTTTCTCTCGAAGTTTTTCGATTCGTATCTTGGCTTCTTGTTTGTCCATGTTCTTGAGAAGTATAGGGGAAAATTGAATGGGCGGAAATGATGAAATTATTAAGAAAATATAAAAACCCACAGTCATTCTGGCTTGCCCAGAATCGCACCAGGCACAAGATATGGTTGATGGACGAAAAAATGATTGGGGTTTATATCATGGGGAATGCAAACTTAACATTCTATACAGGTGTTACTAATAATTTAGTGCGAAGAATTTTGGAACATAAAAAAAGAAAACAAAAAGGATTTACACAGAAATATAATCTTAAAATGTGTTTGTACTACGAGTTTTGTGAAACCATACGACAGGCAATTATCCGCGAAAAACAAATCAAAGATTTGAATAGAAGAGAAAAGTTAATACTCATCAAATTTAAGAATCCTGCACTTGGTGATATTTCGGAAGAATTGTTTTTATTGGTTGATAATCCACAAGAGATTGTTTTATTCGAATAGATTCCAAGTTTTCTTCCGATTCTGGGCAAGCCAGAATGACCATGATGGAGGTTGAATTTTTCTTTTATTTGTGGTATAATTTCCTGATTATTATCACAAAAATGTCCTTTTTCCGTCGACATCCACGACCTCAAAAAATCAAACGCAGTGCGTTTGGTGGGATTGTGAAATCTCAAGAAGAAGTTGAGGCGCTCCATGACAAGATAGAAACGCATGAAGAACGAGAAGCAATGCAGGCGGATATTGAGCTTGAACAACAGATAAAAGAGTTGTAAAAAAGCGCAATTTGTGGTAGAATATCTTGAATAATTTCAATTCATGAAAACAAAAAAGCCAATTTCAAACCAAGAAAAGTTGAGAATTTTCTCACGACTTCAGTTTGACCTTCTTGAACTCATCAAGAAAGAACAGGCCAAAGCTAACAAAAAATAATGAAAAATATTTTTCGATCGGATTCGGAGATGGTAACTAGCCAATTTGCCTATCAGCAAGCAAAACCTTCTGAAAAAATAAAGGAGCTTGTAGACATGGAGGTTGCTGACGTGGATGGTACTGTTGAAACTAAAGAAGCTTTGAATCATGCAGACATGAGTAAAGATGTTTTGAAATCTGAAATAGAAGTACCGGAAAGTGCAGTAAAGGCAAAAATTGATGAAGTGAAAGCGTTACTCGAAGAATATAAAACAATGGCCGGAGAAGCTGAAGCGGAAGTAGATGTAATTGCTGTTCTTAATACTATCAAAAATGAAGAGGTTCGAGCATACGTGGCAGAAGAACTTGGGATTAAACTTGAAAATTTTGAAGCACTTGATGCGGATGCTGAATTTAATGCAGGGGAAATGGTTGGAGAAGGAGAAAATGATGAAAAAGTAACGAATTCTTTCGATGACATTGAAAATGACATGGAAAATAATGCTGAAACACCAAGCTTTTCTGAAGAAGAAGTTGTGAAATTATATTACGAAGCAAAAGAAACAGAAGGAACAGATAAATATTATGATGAACTCGTGAAAGCGTTTCTTAATGATATTAATCTTGTGAAGGGTGATATGGAGGATCGAGAAAAAAATAAACAAAAGAAAGGCGCTTTTAAGGGAACGGAAGCAAAACTTGCACAAGCTTATACTCGCTTGGAGAAACTCTTCCCAGAAGAATTTGGAAAAGAAAATAATGAATTCCCAAATTTTGAATCCATGAAAGAGAAAGTAAAAGGACTGACCAAGGAATCTTTAATTCAAACAAAAGAGGAGTTTCCAACGGATTACGAAAATACAGAAACTTTTGGAGAGTATTTAAAAACAATACCGGGACGATTATTGACAGCAGAAGGTGAACCAAAGGGAACGGCTAAAGAATATTATGCGGCTATCAAAGAAGGATATAGAGGAACATTTGATGAATGGAATGACGAAAAACCACGTTCAGCAATTGGAGGATTTCTCTATCGCATAATGAAAATGTTTCGAGAATCTGGATTAGGAGAAATGCTGAAAGATTCTACTTTTTTACCAGATTGGTTAAAGAAATTCATGGGAGCGGATCTTGATGAAGAAGAAACAGGAGACAGGCTTAAGGAGTCTGATATGTGGGGGGATCATGAGGAGGCTGTGAAAGCAAGAGAAGCAGCAGAAACCATTTCAGAAAATAAAGAAGAATGGTTTAATGCGAAAGAGAGTACGGATGCAACAGAAAAAGATTTATTTGATAAATTCAATATCTTCAGAGGGGAATATAACAATATGTTCGCTTTCTTGAATGGGGTAGGAGAGGGAGAAGATCTTTCAACTGTTGAGAAAGCCGATAATATGCCCGATGATTTCGGAGCATTCTCAAAAGAAGAATTCAAAAATCTTCAAGAGAATACCGATATGATGGCTATTTTGGAGAAATTTAAAGATTCTAAAACGGCTATTTCTCTTGAATCTTGGAAAACACTGCTTGAGAAACCAAAGGAACTTAAAATTGAAAATGGTGTTGTAATATTGACCCATCAAAGTGAGACAAAGAAAACATTAGAAGAATGGAGCGACGCGGGTGTTAAAGAGGCATTAAAGGTTCCGCAAGCGGAAGCAGATTATGATGAACATGTGAGTAAATTTAATGGGATTGCCTTTAAAGATATTCCGACAGGGAAAGGTCTTTTTACTGACAAAAAAGAAAAAAAACAATTTTCTCCAACATTTTTATCTTTCCTAGAAGATGTTCCAGTAGCAGCATGGGAAGGAGCTGCTATGACCATAAAGGATTTAGAACGTTTTGAGCATAGAGTTGGAGATCCTATTACTGGAGGAAGACGAAACTTTGACAAGGGATCAGATACTTTTTACACAAATTTCAAAAAAGGGGGGAAATACTTTGCTGATGAACCTGGAAGAAACTACGAAAAACTGAGTGACGAGGAAATTAAAGAAAAGAAAAAGAGTTCATGTGCCTTTGCTGTACAAGGAACCGGTAATATAACAGCCAGAGATTACAAATTTGAAAACGTAAAAGCATTCTTTTTATTCTTAGGTGAAGAATAATTAATTCCAAGTTTGAATATTAAAAAATAAAAAATGAACTTACAAGACATCAAAACAAAAACCGGAAAAACCCTTGCAGACTTCTCAGTGCCTGAGAAACTCCTCAAGGAAGATCCACAATTGGTTGAACTCATTATCAAGTCAGAGTCTATGGATGATGGGGAGAGACAGTACTGGTTCAACTTGTCAGAAGTAATGAACAAGGAACAAGTGGAGAAATTGCGAGATATTTTGGTGAGAGAAAAACAAAAACTCGCGGAAATTGATGCGAAGTATGCTCAACCAGAGAAAGCTGATCCAGCGCTTGCAATGCAACGAGCACAAGAAAAGGGGGCGCGTCGTGCAGAACAACGACAAGAACTAAAATCAAAAGAAGCAGCCTTTGAAGCAGAGGAAGAAAAACATCAAGACAGCCTTTTGGAGAAGGAGTTGATGAATTTGTAAAAAAGTCTAAGCGTTAAAGAGTCGAAGAGTTAAAAAGTAATTGTCATCCCGGCCTTCGTGCCGGGATCTTTTTTTGTGCCCCCCCCCTAACAGGGGAGGAATTTAAAGCCCCCTTGTTAAAGGGGAGCTCGTCTTCTCGAGGATGACGGATTGTTTATTTTTTCAATACACTTTTCACAAACAAATACGGAAACACGCACACGGCTTTGCAGATTCGTTTTCCGCGTTTATGCGGTTCGAGGATCAGTCTCCACAGCCATTCGAGTCCTATTCGTTGTAATGCTTCAGGAGCCCTGCGCGCTTTTCCTGCCCAGAAATCAAAGGTTCCTCCAACTCCCACAGCAATGCGCAAGGAGGGGATTCGGCGTCCATATTCTTGTATCCATATTTCTTGCTGTGGAGCGCCAAAAGCAACCAAAATAGCGTCAGGTTTTGCGTCCGCCACTGCGTCAAATGTCGTCACCGTTCCGTCAATGGCTCCAGCGACTTTGAGATTCGGATACTTTGAACACATTTTTTGTTCAACCTTATGTACTACACCAAAGCCTCCGAGAAAGAAAATAGACTTTCCCGTTTTTTCACACATTTTGCACACTCGTTCTGCGACTTCAACACCGGCAATGCGTTCTATCTTTTTATTCAAAAAAAGGCGACTGATAAGCGAAATTCCAATTCCATCACAAATTTTGAGATCAGCATTTTTGAGGGATTGTGCAAAACTTTCATTCCGATCTGCTTCCACCAAAAACTCAGGATTTACTGTGGCAATTTGACAAAGTTTGTCTCCGTTGAGTTTCTCCGCCAAAACGGAGTCAATTTCTTTACGAGAAATTTGATCAATGTCGATGTTAAGAATCGTTACTTTTTTCATTGTTACCGAGACAACTGTACTTTTTCCAAAATACTTTCGCAAATAGTTTGTCTCCCTAGGTCATTCCAGCTTGCCTGGAATCGGATAAAGACTTGGAATATTTATTTAAGCGCTAGCGCGTAACTTGTATTATTAAAAGTAGTTCGCTTCGCCCCACGAACATGAGAATTATTTGAGCGATTCTGGACAAGCCAGAATGACCAAAGAATAAAAATAGATATAATGATTTCACATGAAACGCTTTATTCACGTTAACAATGCTTTCACCTGTGAGATGTGTGGGCACGAAAACCCGCCAGCAGCGCAAACGTGTCGGAATCACTGTCGTCACTGTCTCTGTTCCAAGCACGTGGACAAGAATCCTGGTGATCGCCAAGAAGAGTGTGGGGGTGTTATGCAGCCTACAGATATAGAAACCCAATCAGGACAGATGAAATCAATCATCTTTAAATGCCAGAAATGTAGCATTATTCGCAAAAATAAAATAGCGATCGATGATTCGCGAGAGAAATTGCTCGAACTATTTGAGAAGAAAGTTCGTTAACCAACGAAATAATTTTCTGGGTTAACAGGTTTGCCGTTTTTTCTGAGTTCGAAATGAAGATGAGATCCAGTTGATCGTCCTGTGCTTCCCATCTCACCAATAGTTTCTCCTTGATCGACAGCGGTTCCTGCGGAAACATTGATACTTGAAAGATGGGCATATCGGGTTACATATTGAGTTACAGGAGCGCTTGGATTGGTGTGAGTAATTTCAATCATATTTCCGTATCCTCCCTTTCTTCCGGCAAAGGTGATTTCTCCTTTTTGAGCAGCTTTGATAGAGGTTCCTTGTCGATTCGCAATATCAATTCCTCTATGCATTTTTCGGGTGTGATCAATGGGGTGATATCTCATTCCAAATTCAGAAGAAAGTCTTCCCATGGCGGGCACGTTCATTCTTGCAACCTCATCTTCATCCGCAAGTGATTCAGGATCGACGAATCGGTACTGTTCGGAATTTAGATTTAAGTCTTCTAAGTATCCATACCCCGCCACTTTTTCTTGAAGTGTTTTAATCTTTTCTCTATTGAGAATATACTCAGCTGGCTTTCCGATAAATTCTCCATACATTTTTGCAATTTTTGGAAGAATGTTTGAGGTCACCCCTCCGAGTTCTCGATCAGCATAAAAGGCAAGAAATTCAACACTCAGGAATGCATCATCATTAAGAGGATTCTCTTTTATAAATCCGTTTTCATACAAAACCATACTGTTTTGAATGCTTCGAGCGGATATATTGATTTGATTTATGATATCAATAGTGGAATCAGCCTTGGAGGTTTCTTTCTTTTGTCTTCGAAGCGTCAAGAGTAAATGAGGATCTATGCCATAACGCATCGCCATTTCAAAGACGAGTTTCTTTTCGCTTACCTTTTCTCCTCCGTTCACTTCTAATTCCTTATCTCCTTCAATATTGTCAAAAGACTCGGTATGTTTGTTTTCGAATTTTTCTCGAATGTCATCGAGTTCCCCTTGTGTCCGGAGAGAACCCGTGAGTTTGAATTCATAACCACCATTCAGGATTTTGGCATATCTCCCATTGGGGTAATAAAATCCTCCGGCAATTCCTTGTCGAATTGCTTCCTTGAATGTTCCATTCGGTTCTTTGACCATAACCGTTCCAACTTCTGGAGGGAGAATATCCCCAAGCCCAATGAGTTTCTCATCTGCGGGTGGAAGTTTAACAAGGGATTCGGTTCCTTTGTTTATAGCTTCTTGACAAGCCGCTACACTCAAAAGACTCCCATTAATAATGTCTCGTCCGCCCTCTTGTCCCACAAAGCTTTCGGTGAGCTGTTCTTGTGATAATTTTAGTGTTTCCGTATCAAGTTCTTGAAGGTCTTTTTCGAGTTCGGTATTTGCTTGAATAACATCCTCTCCTTGGATCTTTTCGAGCTTTTCTTTTAATCGCGCAATCTTTTTCGCTCGATGTTTGGTTAAAAATTTCCCTTCAATTTCCTTCAGTCTTTCATTGATTCTGTTTTCTTTTGAATTTAAATCCTCCTCTTCTGATCGGTTTTCTATTTTTTCATTCGATTGCCATACAATATTTTTGTACGTTTGATCTTTTCGGGGAAGTAAATAAAGACTTTTCATATCACCTAATTATATCATAAAACGTCCCAAAATACAATCGTCAGAGAAAAAGAAAATAATTTCTTCCTAATATTTTCCCTCGATGAATGTATACACAGTGAAATGACACTTGTTAAAATGTTGTTGTTTTTGAGTTTCTGTCTATGACAGGGCTTGGGTGTGTTTTCTGATAAGTAAAACCGAACAAGAATAGTCCTCAAGCGGGTTTTTGGCATATACTACTTTAAAACATTATTATTCTTCTCACAATAGGAAATGTGGTTAATCCGCTTGCCAAAGGCAAAAACTTCGGTCTACAATCCCGCCAGCTTTTTTATATCTCTTAACCCATATACAAAATGGCTATGTCAAAAGGCGATCTCGTTGTTGCAGTTGCAAAAAGTTGCGGATGCACTAAAAAATGTGCAGGTGATGCTCTAGAAGCAGTTCTAGGTGCAATCACAAAAGAACTCTCAAAAGGAGGGCAAGTAACTGTTACTGGTTTCGGAACTTTTAAAGTTTCTCACCGTGCAGCTCGTGTAGGAGTAAACCCTCAAAATCCTTCACAAAAAATCAACATTCCAGCTACAAAAGTTCCTACTTTCAAAGCTGGTAAAAACTTGAAAGAATCTGTTCGATCATAATCGACCTCTTCATTTCAGAATTAAAAAAACCCCCCGCTCAGCGGGGGGTTTTTTGTTATTGGGATACGTATCCCAAATTATTTTCGTCTATTTCCTTGAGGCTTATGTCCTCCTTGGTTTCCATTGTGTCCACTATTTCCATTTCCGTTTCCAAAATCTTGCGTCAAAGATTCCATGTCTTTCAATAGTCCTGAGAATTCAGATCGCTTTTTAGAAAGTTCTGTTTTTTCGGCTTGTATTTTCTTTTCAAGATCGCGAATGTTATTTTGATATTTCTTAATATTCTCTTTGTGTGAAGCAACGTACTCCGAAATCTCTTGTTTTACTTTCTTCAATGTAGCGAGTGGATTGTCTTTTGAGTTTTTTGAAGCATTGTCATCGATTTCGATCACTGGTTCGTCGTCAGTATCATCGTTATCTTCTTGAGCATTTGCTGTGGGCGTATTGTCTTCCGTTTTAAAAACAATCGGCTTTATCACTTCTTTCTCCACAACTTCTGGTTTCGTATCTTCTTTTGGTTCCTCATCCGTTGTTGGAAAAATAGCGGTTGTTACTGCTTGATCAGTCTCTTTTTTTGGCTCGTCTTCAGTTGGTTGGTTCAATGTTGCAAAAGGACTTGGTACCGGTGTTGGAAGAGGTGCTTCCTCAGTTGTAGAAACTTGAGTTTCAACTGGTTCTGCTACTACTACATCATCATTCCCCAAAGAGAATGGATTTGGCGTTTCAGTAGGAACCTCTGTTGCAGGTGCTTCAGTTTCTGTTATTACGGGTGCTGGTGTTGTTGGAGTCTCCATGACAGGGGCTTCGGTTTCAACAACAGGTGCTTCTGTTACCGGAACTTCAGGAATAGCAGGTGCTTCGGTTGCCGGGGTTTCTGTCTGTGGTGTTGGATCGGCGAAAGGATTGGCAGGAGTTTCGGTCATAGGCGCTTCTGTTTTGAGAGGCGCTGGGGTTGGTGTTTCTCCTTCCTCAGTAATGACAGGTTCTGTCGCGGTGGGAGTGGTCCCATCGTCTTGCTGTCCTGTTACAGGAACACTTGTATCAGTGCTTTGTGCTTGATTTTGATCGGTTTGTCCGCCGTCTTGATCATCCCCGCCGAGACCGAAATTGAATTTAACCATTTAATAGTGAAGATAAATTTGACTTTTTTAGTCTTATCAGGATACTTTACAGGATTTTAGAAGAAAAATCAACCTTTTTGAACCCTTTTTGCCCGTGAAAACCTTTCAAGAGCGAGTTTCGGAGTTTTCTAAAAAAGCAAAAATAACGCTTGGAAAAGTAAAAACGTTAGAAGCTCTAGAAGTGTTCAATTCTGAGTTTTTGGGAAAGAAAAGCGAATTGAGTATTTTTCTTAAAGAATTAAAAGAACTGAGTCCAGAAGAGAAAAAAACAGCTGGTCCGGTTATTCAAACAATTCGGACAGAATTGCAAAACGAATACGACACACGGAAACAATCCTTTGAAACAAAAGCCTTAAATGAAAAATTGATATCGGATTGGATTGATGTTACGAAACAAAAATTTACAGGAAACGGATCACAGCACCCGATTTCTCGTGTACAACGACAAATTGAAGATATTTTTGCCTCTATGGGTTTTGAAATTGCGGATGGTCCAGAAGTAGAAACAGAGTGGCATAATTTTGATGCGCTCAATATTCCAACAGATCACCCTGCGCGAGATATGCAGGATACGTTTTGGATTCAAAAAAGTTCAGATAATCCGCATGAAAATGCGGTTCTTCGTACACAAACCTCAAATGTTCAGATTCGAACAATGATGGAGCATGGCGCTCCTGTTCGACTTATTGCGCCAGGTCGTGTATTTCGAAGTGAGGATGTAGACATGACACATGATGCTACTTTCTACCAAGTAGAAGGACTCGTTGTCGATAAAAACATTTCCTTATCCCACTTGAAAGGCACAATTCAGACAATGTTATCAGAACTATTTGAGCGCGAAGTAAAGATTCGATTTCGCCCAGGATATTTCCCCTTTGTGGAACCAGGGCTTGAGGTTGATATGTGGTTTGAATTCACTACAAAAGCTGGTAAAAAAAAGGCATTGTGGCTTGAGTTCATGGGGGCAGGGATGGTTCATCCAAATGTCCTGAAGAATTGTGGCATTGATGCCTCAGCGTATTCAGGATTTGCGTTTGGATTTGGACTGACTCGATTGGCCATGATGCGGTATGGCATCGATGATATTCGTCTTCTCTTTTCACAAAAGAAAGATTTTTTAGGACAATTTTAATTCACAACATGACAGCAAAAAAAGATATCGGAACGGGAAAATTTCAGGCACGAATAGCAAAGTTTTCTAAAGAAGTACAACTTCTTATTCAAAAAGGAAAAGAGCAGAAATTCATTACGGAACAAGAATTAATGAAAGTCGTTCCAAATATTGAGGAAAATCTTATTCTTCTTGATGAACTCTATGAACTGTTCCTTGATTTGGATGTAGAAGTTATTGATGTTCGAGAAGAAAAAATTTGGAAAGAAAAACAGAAAGAAAAAAAAGTAGAAGAAAAAAAAGAAGAAGAAAAAGTAGCGATCAAAGTTATTGGAGCCGATACGGATTCTGATGAGGAAGAAGAATCAGAAAAAGAAGAAGAAGAACCGAAGACAGTAGATTTATCAGAAATATCAGGAGATTCTGTGCGAATGTATTTGAATGAAATTGGACGAATTCCTTTGCTTAAAGCAGAAGAAGAAGTATCCCTTGCAAAACGAATTGAGATGGGAGATTTGTCTGCGAAACAAAAGTTAGCAGAATCAAACCTTCGGCTCGTGGTTTCTATTGCGAAACGATATATCGGACGAGGACTTCCATTTCTTGATCTTATGCAAGAAGGAAATTTCGGTCTCTTGCGAGCAGTTGAAAAATTTGATTATCGAAAAGGATTTAAGTTCTCTACCTACGCGACATGGTGGATTCGCCAGGCAATTACGCGTGCTATCGCTGATCAAGCCCGAACGATCCGAATTCCGGTGCATATGGTTGAGACGATCAATAAATTGCGTTATACGCAACGACGTCTTCAGCAAGAATTAGGACGAGAACCATTGCCAGAGGAATTGGCGGCTGAGATGGATCTTGAAATCAAAAAAGTAAATTACATCCTCAAAATTTCTCAGGATATCGTGTCTTTGGAAGCTCCTGTGGGAACAGAAGAAGATTCAAAACTTTCAGATTTTATTGAAGACGAAGCAGCAGTTTCACCATTTGAAACAGCGCACCGAAAAATGATCAAGGAAAACATTGGAGGACTTTTGGAATATCTCTCTGCGCGAGAACAAAAGATTATCAAAATGCGATTTGGAATTGAGGATGGAATCCCTCATACACTTGAAGAAGTTGGACGAGAATTCAATGTGACGCGAGAACGAATTCGACAAATTGAAGGAAAGGTTCTCGAAAAACTCAGAGACCATCCAATGTCTGTAAAAATTGCTTCTTGATTTTTTTCTAAAAAACACTACTTTTCCATCACTAAATTTCACTCATGGTAAAAAAAGATATCGTTGAACCGGCAAAAAAAGTTCTCGTCACCAAAGAAGGTCTCAAGAAACTTGAGGCAGAACTCAAAGAACTCATTGGAACAAGACGAAAAGAAGTGTCAGATCGGCTTGCTGAAGCCATCTCCTACGGAGATCTTTCTGAGAATTCAGAATATGATGAAGCCAAAAATGAACAAGCTTTTGTGGAGCTTCGAATTAAAGAACTCGAAGAACAAATCAAATTAGCAGAGATTATTAAAGAATCACAAACCGTACAAAAAGGGGTGATTCAAATCGGATCAACAGTGAAACTCAAACATCCAGGAGGAGAAGAACATGAATACACAATTGTTGGATCAACAGAATCTGATCCAATGATGCACAAGATTTCAAATGAATCACCCGTAGGAAAAGCCATTCTTGGAAAGAAAGCGAAAGATAAGGTTGATGTTATCGCTCCAAGTGGAAAATTCAAATATGAGGTTTTGAAAGTGTCGTAAAAAAGTTTTCTCGGAAACGAGTTTCTTGACATGTCTGACTACTTGTGAATATTGGAGTAGTTATTTTTCTTTTTAAGAATGTCATTTATTAGATTAGAGGAGCGAAACATTGTTATTAATGCGCAATTAGGGACATGCTCATCAACAGGGGGTCGGGTTTGCGACGATTCAACGAAAAGTATTAAGAGTGGTGTTTGTGAAATTTGTCAGAAAAATCGATATGGAATACATAGAAGAGAGGGTTTAAATGGAACCATGATAAAAGAAGGAACTGGTTTCAAGGAGTTGGATTGAATAATCTTGGAAACTTCGCTTTAATAAGCGCGATGAAACAGATTATGGTTCCCGGAAGTAAATCAGTGAGTTGTCGCGCTTTGGTGTTGGCGGCGCTTTCTTCGAAACCAATGGTTTTAAGAAATATATTAGATTGTGATGACACTCGTGTTTTGCAGGACGGATTGGCTTCATTCGGCGTTAAATTTAAAAAGGAAGGAAATGATATTCGGGTTGTTCCACCAGCAGAACTTACTGCTTCGGGACAGACGATTCCTGTAGGAAATGCGGGAACTCCAGCGCGATTTCTTTCGGCATTGAGTGTTTTGATCTCCGGTGAATTTACCATTGAAGGATCATCACGAATGGCAGAACGTCCGATGGAGGAGTTGTTTTCCGTATTAAAGTTAATGAGTGTTGAAGTAAGTCACCAAGAAGGATTTTTGCCAGCGACTTTTTCTTCTTCACAAAAAAAAGAGAAATCAGTGGAGATGTCTTCTATCGTTTCTTCGCAGTTCTTGAGTGCTCTGCTTCTCGTGGGAGCGAAGTTGGCACCATTTACTATTCACCTCACGAAACCACTGCCATCAACTTCTTATGTGCAGATGACGATTGATCTCCTGAATGAATGGGGGATAACAGTGGAGAATAATGCCTTTCAAACGTTTACATTGACCGGAAGTTTAAGATCTCCAGAAATCTTCTCTATCCCGCCAGATTACAGTGCAATGACCTATCCGATAGCCTATTCGTTATTGAACAAAAAATATGCCCTCGACTCCGATCGGGGGTGTGTTCAACTTGAAAATATTCCTTCAAAAACATACCAAGGAGATGAACAATTTCTTGCGATTGCAGAACAATTCGGGGCACAGATAATTCGTTCAAATACTGAAATTGAAATACAGCCACCAGAAACATTGCAGGGGCTTGGTGAAGTAGATTTCTCAGACATGCTTGATACCGTTCCCAGTGCCGCCATATTGGCTTCTGTGGCGAAAGGAGAGACGACGTTCACCAACATCGGAAATTTGCGTTACAAAGAATCAGATCGCATTGAGGCAATTGTTGAAAACTTGAAATCACTTGGTGTACAAGTTGAATCAGGAAAGGATTGGATAAAAATTAGCCCTCACCCCCAACCCCTCTCCCAGAGGGAGAGGGTGGTTATACAAACGCATTATGATCATCGGATAGCGATGGCCTTTGGCGTACTTGGAAAAACGCGAGACTTAGATTTGCAAATCGACAACAAAGAATGTGTCAGTAAATCATGGCCGAATTTCTGGTTAGAATTGGCTGACTGGGGAGGGGAAATGAGAAGTGTGTCGGCGGTAATCGTTTCCAATCAAGATAAATACCTCATCGTCAAAAAGCCTCGCAAGAATCATGCATGGCAGTTTCCACAAGGAGGTGTGGAAATAGGGGAGACATTGCTTGAAACCGCGGAACGAGAATTGCGTGAAGAATGCGGTAAAACGCTTCAGGTGAAGTTTGTGGCAGAGAAGGTAGGGGAATATGCCTATTTCTTCCCAACGGACTTTAAACGGCATGAGGAGGAGATTGTAGGTGCGAAGGTCTCCTTTTTCCAAGCAGAATTTATTAGCGGAGATATTGTGCTTGAAGAGGAAGAACTTGAAGATTATAAATGGGTCACTAAAGAAGAATTGAAGGATTATTTTGAAGGGGAATATTTGGAGAAAATTCAATCTTTTCTTTAACTCGTTATCCTTGTCATAAAGAAGAAAGAGCCCTCCTGTCATTCCGACTGAAGCGGAGGAATCCCTTCTTTTATCAATGATAGATATCGGCAGGGCTGTTCTTTTTGTAACCAAAAAGAACCAAAAAGTTTTTGGGAGAAAAAACTCGCTCGTGCATATTCAAAATATTGCCGAGTCCCAATGACGCTCAAACACGGTTTCTCCCCAAACCCCGAAGGGATAGCAGCGAAGTCTAAGAAAAGACAGGGATGACAGACTTTTTGCTACTCCCACGTTAATTTCCCAGACACAATTTTGAGAGGCGTTCCACCAATGCTCTTTTTTGAGTTTCCCTTTGGTTTGCCATTAATCCACTTCAGGCAGTCATCGACTTCAGAAGAGCTTGGAGTTTTACTCGCAATATGACGGAGGAATTCTTTTTGCAAGATCGGATGGAGTTCCCAAAAAACAATCAAGGCAATGTTTTTGCTCTGCAAATGTCGTTGCATTTCCAACTGTACAAACTTTGCCGTTTCTGAAAAAATCTCTGCTTCTGTCACAAATACTTTTTCCAAATTCGGTGTAATCTTGCGTAGGTGGGGGACAACCTTGTGTCGAATGAGATTGCGTTCAAATTCGGTGTCATTATTCGATTCATCCTGTACGAATTTTATTTTGTTCTTTTTTGCGTACATTTCTATTTCACTTTTAGGAACGTTCCAAAAAGGTTTTGTTGAAATATCAAATGGAGAGAGTCCTGCCAGTCCCGTGCCTTTTATTAATCGAAAGATCATCGTTTCCACGAGATCCGTTGCGTGATGAGCCGTGAGGATTCGTTTTGCGCCGAAATGTTTAGCGGCATCCTGAGACCGATGATTGCGTTCATCTCGCCAAGACTTTTCTTTGTTTTTTTCTGGTACCACGTCGAGCTTGTCACCGTAAAAAGCGATCTTTTTTATTGAACAACTTTTGTGTACAAACTTACAATCTTTGTTCGACTGTTTTCGTGCTCCGTGATCAAGATGAAAGACTGCAAGATGTTTAGGGTTTACTGTTCTTTGTGCTACTTCAAAAAGAACCATTGAATCCACACCTCCAGAAATAGAGAGTAAAATTTTCCGCTCAGCGAGCTGTTCTCGCTTGAGAAATTCGGTGAACATTTTTTCAAGATTCATCTAGTGAACTTCGTTAAGATAACATTTCTCACAATACACTTTTTCCGATCTTTTGGGATCGAAAGAAGTTTGAATTTCAGTTTTGCAGTTGTCACAATGGCGATTAAAAAGCCATCGAGGTTTTATCATCTTTCTTCTTTCGAGCATGCGTTGATCTGGACATTTCCGAGGAATCGAAAGATTCATTTGTTGATAGAATTTCAATTCTTTCGGAATTATTTTGTAATTTTTTCCTGTTTCTGTGCAGGTCAAAATTTCAGAACAGAAAGAATCGTTCACTTCATCAATAGCGTCAGGGAAGTGAGAAAGAGTAGAAGCTTGAAAATCTTTTCCGTCTTCCTCCTGCCAAGAAAATCCATATTTCAACGCTTGTTCCTTTGTCAGCGTAGCATACGAACAAGCAGAAGATTCGTTGAAGGCAAAAGGACTTATGTTTTGTGGAAAAAATTGCCCCCATTCATCAGTCGTTTTTAGATAATCGATAATTTTCTTCACAAGTTCTTGATATTCATCGGGTGAATATTGTTTATTGAGAATACAGTATTTTTTGTTTCGAAGTCCGGTACATCCGAAACAATTTTGGCAAGAAAAACAATTTATACAGTAGGTAAGTTCGCTTGAACCACGACACAGTACACACATTCTGAAAAAATAATTTGTTCCCCCACAGCCAGAGCTATTAAAGAGTAAGTCTCCAATACCACCACCGGTTACATCAAGATAATCATTGGCGTCTTTGCTGGGAGAAAGGTCCCAGGCAAATCGGCATCCATTGCCACGAACACTGTCATAGCATTCATAACAATGTGCACAATTAATGAGTTGGTCTCCAACACAGTCTTCACAATTTCGTTGTCTGAGAGCTGGATAGATGGCTTTTTTATATATTTTATTACACTGTTCTAAGCATTCTTGTCTTTTGGAAAAAGAGCCCGTAATCCAAGTTTCCTTTATTTTTTTGAATTCTTCTTTTGAAACAGGTTTATTGAATACGTGATACTTTTGTTGTCGGAGATTAGAACAAAATAGGCAATCCTGACATCCGACACAATCAGTACAAAAGAAACAATCTCTACAGTTTTCACATTCCAGTAAATCCGTTGAAAGATGGCACCCATGACATTGAATGCAATTGTAAAGCCAACTGGATTTGTAGCATTTTAAACAATCACACAAATCTTGATTGTAGGAGGCGATTGTTTCACTGTAGAGAATGTCTTCAGATCGATACGTTCGAAAAGAATAATAACAGTTTCGGGCATGACCGGTATTAGTGCTGTATTCGCAGTTTTCAGACTTAGTATTATTTACCGCCATTTTTGGAACGACCTTGAAAAGAGCCTCAAATTGAGGGAAGAAAGGGCGTGTGAAATCAAAATCTCGACCATAGGAGAGTTCATCCCATTTGTCGCTCCACCACTCTTCAACGGAATAAATTTTATATGGTTTTTGTGGCGTATAAATACTTATTAATTTTTTCCCAGAAAGGTCAGATTCTCGATGATAAAAATTCATCGTTGGACGAAAGATAGCCCGTTCCATGTGTCGACAGAGAGAACATTTTTGGAAATAAGATTCTTCCACATCAAACTTTTTTAGAAGTTCAATGTCTTGTGGCAAGACTTTAAATTTTTGCTGACACCAATCATTTGCACAGGTTTTTGCCATCTAGTGAACTTCGTTAAGATAACATTTCTCACAATACACTTTTTCGGGTCTTTTGGGATCAAATGAGGTTTGAATTTTTTTCTTACATTTGTCACAAGGTCGCTCCCAGAGCTTTCGTGGATTGCGGAGTTCCATTCTCTTTACGTGACGACAATCGAAACATTCAGAAGGAAGAGGAATGTTAATTCGTTTATGGATTTTGAGTTCTTGTTTTTGAATCTGATAATTTTTTCCGCAGGTTGTGCACGCCATCGTTTCGTCGCAGATTCCGTCAGAAAGATTTTCAATGGTGTCAGGGACTTTTGCGGTAGAGGGTTTATAGTCTTTCTTTTCCTCGTCTTTCCATTTATATCCCTGAGCAAGAGCTTCTTTTTTTGTAAGTGGAAAGTACTCCTGCACGATGGCTTCGTTGTAAGCAAATGGAGAAAGTGTCATTGGAAAGAATTCTCCCCATTCGGAGCTTTGCTCCGACCCTGAGCTTGTCGAATGGGCTTTTTTCATGTGCTCAATAATTTTTTCTCTCAGGACGAAGTATTCCTCTTTTGAATATTGCTTATTAAAAATACAGTACTGGGCATTCGTGAGTCCATTGCATCCAAAGAGATCATGTGAACTGTAGCAAAACTCGCAATAAGCGAGATTAGAAGATTGATTAATACCGTGAGAGAAGATCACATTTTCGGTATTTCCAACGGTGAGACAATCACAGCAAAAGTTCGTATTTGCCGCAGTGAAAGAGATATCGTAACAATTGTTTTCGCCATGAGCGGTGTAGAGATATTTACTATCTTCACATCGTTTTGTATCGAAACACTGATAACAATTTTTTGATTCATAAATGTGATTTCCGTGAACGTTTTCATTTTTCACTCCAAACAATGGCGGGAATACACACGCTTCCTTCTTGAGCTTTTCGAGCCATTCTTTTCCATCATTCAATGTCTTTGTACTAAAAGGCTGAACGCCTTTTAATTTCTCGAAATAATCCTCTTTACTGCACGGTTTATTCATGAAATAAAACTGTTTATTCCGCAGATTCGTGCACCCAAAACAATTGATGCATCCGCGGCAATCATGAAGAAAATAACTCTCATTACAATTTGCACATTCTGTCGAAAAATGGATATCGTAGCAATCCACACAGTCGATACAGTTTGAACACCACTCACAGCGAAAAATATACAAATTATCGATGCAATCTTTACTGTCCCAAACGATGTGTCCGTACATACAATCTTCATTTCGCACACACCCAAAGACGAGATAACAATTTTTTGCCATCCAGGCGAAATTAGAATATTTTGCTTTTTCGCACTGCAGATTAAATGTGGCACATCGAGGGACCTTCTTTGCTAATTCATCATATTGCTCGAAAAACGATTTCGTCGGATCAAAATCCTGTGCGTAATCAAGCGCACTCCACTCATTGCCCCACCAATAATCATTGTCATACACGGGAAAGGGATGATCTTCTCTGTACATAGTGACAATAGACTTTCCGGTCTCGTCGCATTTTCGCGAATACAAACTTCTAAAATTCCGGAAAGCAATCCTTCGTCGTTGTCTTTCCTTTGGACAAAGAGTGGGAAAAGGGACTTCCATTTTCTCATAAAATTGCACATCCTCGTCGGTGATTTCGAATGGTTGGCCGGAAACGGCGCAGGTTTTTTGCATATTAATCAGTGGATCCAAATCCACCACGAGAAATCTCTCCCGGAGTATGGACTTCATCGAGCTCCACTTGCTCGGCTTTTACAAAAAGTCCCTGCGCGATGCGTTCGCCTTTTTTTACTGTCACGGGTTGATTTGAGAAATTGAGTACCTGAATGAGAATTTCATCTTTTTCTCCGTGATAGTCTTGATCAATGAGTCCCACAGAATGAGGAAAGACAAGAGATTTTTTCCGAGGAGTGGAACTTCTCGGCAATATTAAAAGTGCTAAATTTTCAGGGCACTTCACAATCACGTTTCCTGGAACGAATCCAATTTCATGAGGTTGAATGACTGTTTCTTCTCGTGCGAGAAAATCAAAGGCAAAACTGCCCTTGGTTTCATACTTTGGCAAAGGAAGGGAATCGTCAATTCGAAAAATTTCTACTTTCATAATCAATTAAGAGTTTACAGTTTAGAGTTTATAGGAAAAAGTGATTTTGGGAAGAACCCCCTCTAGTTCCCCCTCAACAGAGGGAGAATTCAAAGCCCCCTTGTTAAAGGGGGTTGGGGGATTTTCTTTATAAAAACAGAGAATTCTATTGAACAATAAATGTGTTCAATGTGTAAAACTATTTATTATTAACTCTAGACTATTAACTCCTCTTCATTATACTTCCGGCGATGAAAAAATGGATTTTATTGTTTACGTGTATTGTGACTCCAGTATTTGCTCAAAATGCTGAAATCGCACCGACGGCTTCCGCAGAAGCTGAACAAGAACAACTGTTCGAAGAAGATCATATTTTTCCCTTAATTTCTGCCGACAAATTTGTTGAGATTGGAACGAGGGCACTTTTTGATGCTTCTCAAACAAAAAAAATGGCACCAGCAGAAGGGTCTCCCGTGTTTTCTTGGGAATTCGGAGATGATAGTCGAATGCAGTGGGGAGAAAAGATTACACACACCTATTCCAATTCTGGAAAGTACACAGTGACATTGTATGTTCGTCAGGGAAAAAATAGAGAATCAATCACGCAAGATGTGACGGTCTATGATACCAAAGGAATCTTGGTTTCCGACCCAGAGTCTGGATATGAACAGGTGGTATCTCAGGCGGGAGAACATGGGATTTGGCTTGAGAATATTATCTATGAACGATCGGCAACGGGATTCTCGTCAGAAGAAGACTTTATTCGTCGAATTCAAGAACATATTGATTTTGTACAAGAATCGAAGTTGATTGTATTTCAAACAAAATCAGTTTCTGGGCTCCAAAGTTTCGCACAGTTTTGGCAAAAACTCTCTGATGAAAAAAAATTCGATCTTAAAGATAAACTCTGGGTACAAATGTCGGATGGTTCCTTGGATCAGGTTGGAAAATTAGTACAGCCATTGTTCTCAATTCTCAAAACAAACTTTATCCTGCTTACTCGACCAGAAGCCTATAATCCAGTCTTTGAACAAGTAGACTCAGGTGATGTTATTGAAAAACTTAAATCTCGTGGACTCGAATTTCGTATCATTGATCAACGGAGTTCAACATCTCCATTACTGGTGTTTTCAAATTTAACAACGTACTTCGTTGCAAATGGGATTTCTCAAAACGTTATCTATCTTCTTCTCGCGGTTCCATTTATCGTTTTCGTGATTGCGTTTTTACGTCAGTTCGTGGGGATTGCTACCTTTGGTGTATATGCGCCGTTGATGCTGGCACTCAGTTTCTTGGTTTTGGGACTCAAATTTGGCCTCTTGGTGTTTCTTGTAGTGATGCTGGTGAGTTATCTGATTCGACTGTTCTTTGAACGGGTGGAATTGCTCTATATTCCGAAGGTCAGTTTGCTCTTGAGTGTGTTGGCTCTTTCCTTCTTTCTGGTACTAGGATTGGCCGTGCATTTTAATTCTCCTGTTAATCTGACACTGGCTATTTTTCCAATGCTTGTGATGGCGACGTTGTCTGAAAAATTTCTTTCTGCACAGTCTATGACAGGACTTCGAAACGCTTTAATTACAGCTGGAGAAACGGTTCTGGTGGCACTTTTGGGATATTTTCTTGTAACGTGGGGATGGTTAGAGGGAACGATTCTTTCGATGCCAGAACTTATTATTGTGCCGATTTTGGGAATAGTTTGGCTTGGGCGATTTACAGGTCTGAGATTGACGGAATACTTTAAATTTAGAACGCTTTTCCACGAGGAAACGCATGAAGAAGAATAAATAACTCATGAATTTTTTTAAACGCTCGAGGAGTATTTTGGGAATTAATGCGAGAAATCTGCATTACATTGCCAGATATAATACAGCCACAAACAAGAAGTTTGCGGATGATAAAATTTTTACCAAAAACTTTTTGCAATCGCGAGGAATTGGTGTGGCAAAGCTTTTCCAAACGGTAAAAAATTATCGAGAACTGACACCGGAATTTTTTGAATCACTGCCTGATATTTTTGTGATTAAACCGAATAGAGGGTTTGCAGGAGCGGGAATTCTTGTTATCTCACAAAAAAGAGGAAAACATTGGATCACTTCTTCGGGAAAGAAATTAGATGAAGAATTTCTTTATCGTCATTGTGGGGAGATTTTGGATGGAAAATATTCTATCTCTGGAATTTCCGATACTGTGATTTTTGAAGAACGGCTTGATCCTCATCCAGATTTTCGAAAATTGTCTGATATGGGATTACCAGATGTACGGGTGGTGGCGTTTAATAACGTCCCGATTATGGCAATGCTCAGAGTGCCGACGCATGAATCAGAAGGGAAGGCAAATATGGAATTAGGAGCCATTGCTCTAGGGATTGATATTGGAACGGGAAAAACAACCGGTGGAGCCTATCATTCTCATTTTGTCCGTAAAATGCCAAATGGACATCCTACTGAAGGATTCCAGGTGCCGTACTGGGATGAGGTACTCTCATCGGCGGCAAAAATTCAAGCACTTTCAAAAATTGGATTTGTGGGAGTTGATATTGTTATTGCTCGGACGGGAGTGAAGGTTCTTGAAATTAATGCACGATCAGGGCTCAAGATTCAAATTGCGAATAGAACACCACTCAAAAGACGTTTGGAAAAAGTCGCTGATCTCAAAGTGATGACACCTGAGGATGGCGTTGAAATTGCTAAAACACTGTTTTCTCAAAACGCAAAAACGCAGGAAGAGGAACGACCAGCAAAACCGGTTATAGGTGTGACGGAGATGGTGGTACTTAACCTTGAAAAACCACAGACAGTTGCTGCTAAAATAGATCTTTCTGCACAAACAAATAAAATCTCTTCACAGTTTTATGCGGGACAAATTCTTGATGTGACTATTCAAAATAAACGAATTAAATTGCCCGTAGAAAAAGTGGAAATGGAAGGAGTGGATCTTATTTTGGCGGGAAAATTTCTGACAGATTTTTATATTGATCCCAATAAAGTGGCAGATACTAAAATGCCGGAAATGGTTCAAGCACAACTTGATGAGAAAATGATAAAAAATATCGATGAAAAGCTTTGTGAGATTGATGAACAGATAAAACTTCTTTCTTATATTAATCCGCGAAATTTAGCAGAACAAAAGGCTTTGTTTCTTGCGAATCCAGAATTTTCACCGAGATTTTTTTATAGAGAGTGTGAATTAGATTTGGATCAAATGAGGAGAGAACTCAAACGAATTCCAGAAGTGGATCATGAGTTGTATCCGCTTTTTGCACGAAAGGGAGTAGAGATTGAAAACAAGATTAATCTCGTGGAATCAGTGGGAACGAAAAATTTTGTAGCAGCATCTAAAGCGATGTTTGGAGTCGTTACAGAAAAAACCTATAAAGAGGCCGTTCGATTTTTACAAACACACAGAGAGACCTTTCAAGAAGACGTAACCCCAGAATTTGATACCAAAGCTACCGAACAAAAACTTAAAGATTTTCTCCGCATCCACAAGCTTTCTCATTGGAAAATAAAAATAATGGAGGATACGGTATCGGATATTCAAGTTACCAAAAAGCATGTTATTCTTATTCGCAAGGGGGCAAAGTTTAGAGAGAATCGTTTGAAAGCGTTGCTCGTTCATGAGATTGGAACACATGTGTTTCGGTTTGAGAATGGGAAGTTTCAGCCATTCCGTATTTTTGAACGAGGAACAGCAGGGTATTTACAGACAGAAGAAGGACTTGCGGTTTGGAATCAAAATAAATTGGGGTTTGCACTCGGAGAAAAATTCTTTACTCCTGCGTATCAAATTATTGCGATTCATCTTTCTAAGAAAATGTCGTTTCAAG
The DNA here is from genome assembly GCA_964509975.1 of uncultured Candidatus Peribacteria bacterium. Lineage (GTDB taxonomy): Bacteria > Patescibacteriota > Gracilibacteria > UBA4473 > UBA4473 > CAZVBV01. Next base: position 34,395 of record CAZDZO010000004.1, on the reverse strand, counting down.
ATCTTTTTCATTATCTCAAAGAAACGTACAGTTTAAGTGATGAACTTGCTTGGAAACTTTGTGTAAAATCAAAACGAGGCTTGAGAGATACACAAGAAAAAGGCGCGTTTACAAAAGATGCACTCTATTTTATTGGACTCATGGAAGTGGAAAAATTCCTTGAAAAAGGTGGGAATGTAGAAGATCTTTATGTGGGAAAAATTGCAATAGGGGATTTGAAGTTTGTCGGAAAAATCGAAAACATTAAGCCAGCGAAGTTTTTGTTGTAGAAAACAGTACTTAGAGTTTGGAACTTAGAGCTTAGAAAAATAACAAGTCATTTTGGCCTGTCTACCGGTAGGCGGGCTTGACCGGAATCGGATAAGCACTCGGGAATAAGTTGGAAGCGCTAGCACATTGCCTGTATGTGTTGAGTCTCTAAGTACGTATTCGAATACGTATACGAATACGTACTTAATATTTACAAATTGTAATTATAGAGTTTATAAAATGGTTCAATTTGTAAAATTAAATTAGCGAAATTGAGATTTTATAAGAATTTTAATCACTGTACCGGAAAAGTGGAAAACTGTGGGTTCGTGAAATTTGTCAGTGTCTCATTAATCAAATTGGAAAGATCTCGTGCAAAAGGCGCCATGCTTTCGGATTTCTCGATAGCACGATTGGCTTGTTTACTCGCGAGATGAAGATTCTCTAATGCATAAAGATTTTGCTGAAACTTCAATGCTCGTAGTCCATCTGCGAAATGCTCTAGGGCTCTAGAAATAGCACTCGCCGCAACGGCATCTTTATTGTTTCGTACGTGCGTTAATCGTTCAGTAAGTTCGGTAATACTCTGGAGATGCATTTCTGCCATTTCTGGTTTTCCAGCACGAAGAAGCGTAATGAATTGTTCGATTTCGGCTTGGAGCTCTACAAAAATACGTGTCACCGCGTCACCATAAATCACCTTTCTTTGGCGAAATGTCATGAGTGCTGCTTCGCGTCTTGAAAGAGTTTTGTGTGGTCGGTAAAGTTGTTCAGGTGGAAGGTGTGCGATTTGAAATCGTTTTGCGTAGGCAAAATGAGGAGCAAACCAACTGTCTTCAGGAACATCAACAGCAATATTCTTCGTTCTTCCAAAATAGGGCGAAAAATTTACTTGTGTCGCACGAAAGAGAAACGCTAAAAATTCGGCTTTGCTTGCTAACGCTTGAGGACGGAAGTTTGTTTTGTTTTTTGTAGAAATGATTTCAGTTTGAATCGCTCGTTTAATCACTGGGGCGTACCATTGACTAGGATCAACATCTTGAAAAATCGTGATGCCATCACTTTCTGGAATAGAAATATCTCCGGCTCGAAGAGCAATGACAAGTGCTTCTGCACGAGTAATTTGTCTTTCTGGAAGGAAATTTCCATCCGGAAAAACGTTCATAATGCCGACATCTCTTAGATGCATAAAAACTTCCCGTTGAGGATCGTTTGGAGATAGATCCACAAAGGCGTGGGTTGTTAAAGTTGGTAAGAAAATAATGAGGGTAAAAACCAACTTTTTCATCAACTAAGAGTATAATTTTTGTTCAGTTGTTGGTCAAATTTTTTGTACAAAAAAAGATTGACGAAAGCAATTTTCGATTTAAAGAGTCTCTGACTTCGCTCTTCCAATCGTCACGATTGAATCAGTATCGAGAATGAGTAATGAGGAATGAATAATTATGGATGGACAAATTAATCATTCTTCATTATTCATTGATATTCTTGCTTTATCCCTTTATTTCTGGTACAATACTCGGATTTAGGAGCTCATGAAAAAACTAATTGCATTGGCCGTAGTAATCTGGAGTGTCTTGGGAACCGTTCCCATGGTAAACGCCTATTCGTACAATGGAAAGCTGCGAACTTTTACTATCACTGGATATTATTCGCCTTTGCTCAATCAGAATTTGTATCTGACGGGGAGTTATAAGTCAGAAATCAGACTCAATGGTTCGGGAATTGCGGGAGCAGATGGGACATTAGTGTATCCAGGAATGATTGCCGCACCAAAATCTTTTGCCTTTGGAACGAAGATTAAAATTCCAGGATTGGGAGTAGGAATGGTAAATGATAGAGGGGGCGCTATTGTAGAAAAAGGAGAGAGAGACTTGGCGAAACATGATCGACTTGATATTTGGATGGGGTATGGGGATGAAGGATTGAGACGAGCCTTATCTTTTGGAGTACAACACATTGATTGTGAAATTTTTTCAAATGATGCGCCGATTCAAGTGGGGATGAATTTCTCGGTACCACCGATGTTGAAGGAAATTGTAGACTTTCCTGATAGAAAAAACTTTTCTCAAAACTTTGCGATTGGATCACGGAGTAGGGGAGTGAAAGATCTTCAACGAGCATTGCGAGATGTGGGATTTTATGAACGGGCTATTCACGGAACTTTTGATGAACACGTAGAAGATGCCGTGTACGCATTTCAAAAGAAAAACTTCATCGTGCGAGATAAAGAAGAAGCAGGGGCGGGAGTATTTGGTCCACGGACGCGAGCAGAACTGAGTACACAACTCTTTGATGCAGAAATCCAAAAACGCGTTCAAGAAGCATGGGAAAAATTCAAATTTGAAGATGATCTTGAAAGAGGAAGGAAGAATGCTTCGGTTTTGAAACTTCAACAAATGTTGGTGCAACAAGAATTTATGACAGTTACCCCGACTGGATATTTTGGACCCAAAACAGAAGAAGCACTTATAAAATTTCAACTCGCATATAGTATTGTTGCTCGTAAAACTTCAACAGGAGCGGGAAAAATGGGGCCTTCTACACGGGAAGTTTTTAATGAAATTCTTTCAGAACAAAAAGAAGCGCTCACAAAGGAAAGAGCCGAGATGTTGTCATTTCGAAAAACACAACAAAAATTCGCAGTGCTTTCGGGAAATGTGCAATTAATGAATGGATCCTCGATTGTAGTCGGGGACAAGCTATTATTTACTCAACGATAAGATGTTATCAAAGTCACTAAATGCAGGATTACACGAGTTACACAGTCTCCATCTCAAAATGGATAAGGAGATTTTAGAAGTGTCTCTGTTTCAATTTTTTTCTTCATTGGGGAGGAATATTATCATGTTGGCCTTGCCGTTTTATCTCTATTACGGAGTGGGATATCAACTCTGGCAAATCTGTATGTTTTTCTTTGTGTGGCAAGGTACATCGAGTTTGATTTTGCCATTTGTAGGAAGTGCATTAACGCATTGGGGTCTCAAACATTCTATGGCTTTTCGAAGTATTGGCGTGAGTATCTTTTGGCTCGCATTGGGGTTTTTGCTGACGGGAAATTTTTGGACAGATGTGCTTTTCATGATTCCGTTTTTCTTCTTGCGGTCGTTTGCCAAAGGAATTTCTGTTATTGCATATGATATTTTTCTCACTTTTCATATGAATAGGGAGTCAAAAGGAAAGACTCTTGCGGGTATTCAGATTGCTATTATGGGAGCAATTATTCTTGCTCCATTGGCAGGGGGATTCATTATGAAAGAATTTGGATTCCAGTGGCTCACATATGTGGCGATATTGTTTTACATAGTTTCAGGAGTTGTTCTTTTGATCACCCCTGATCATAGATTTCACGTGTCTTACACCCCTTCAAAGCTTCTTCGTGATGCTTTCAAAAAAACAGATAAAGCAATTATTGTTGCGGAATTTGGACGTGTGTTTTTTGATGCGATTATCTGGATTGTGTGGCCAATTTTCTTGCTTTTGATTCTTACAAATGTGATGAAGATTGGGATCGTGATTGCGATTTCGTCAACGCTTTCGATGGTGGCAACTTTTCTTATTGGGAAACGAATTGATAAACTTGGTATTGATCCCAAAGCGATTCGATTCGGATCGTATCGTTCAACCGTATTAAATGTATTGAGAGGTGTTATCTGGGATCCGGTTGTTCTAGCGATCATTGATGCGCTTCACAAAATTAACCTTGGAACGATTAAGGTTCCTTATACGGTTCAACTCTACAAATGGCTGCATAAAAGAGATACTTTTGAACGAGCGCATATTCGTTGGTTGATCGCCGAGAACACGTACACCATTGCCATTGGAATCTTTACGATCTTGTTCTACGTTTTTTCAAACGATATAAAATCGGTTTTTGTAGCGATTTTTGCGTTGGGATCCTTGACGATGTTGTTAACACAGGCGATTGCAAAGTTTAAAGACTAAGTCAGTATTTTGGGAGAGATCTTCCTGCCGGTAGGCAGGTTGAGAGAGGGGCTTTTTAAAACCATCTCCTTAGCCCTCCCCCAAAAAGGGAGGGGAGGTGGAGTATGTTTCACAAACACCCCCTCTAGCTCCCCCTTGTAGGGGGAGAAGTTTATTCAAATAATGGTTGCATTTTCTCAGAATCGGACAATAATCTTCTGCGAAAAATGAAATTTCGTATGAAACAAAAACTTATCTTAGGAGTTCTCTTTGCCGCGTTAGTTTTATCGGCCTGTGTATTTCCAGAAAAGAACGATCCCTTTTCTCGATTGCCGGAAGAGAAAATGGAAACATTGGAGGGGGAAATATTTCCTTTTTCCGTTTCTGTCTCTACTCGTGCCACACATCGACTTGAAAATGAAGGAAAATTGGAAGCCTATATTGCATCTGACATTGTGCGACTCAGTGATTTTGAAGGACGAGAGGTTGAAGTTGATGGAGTTCGTCGAACAGAAAAAATGCGTGAGATTTTTTGGGTTGAGGCCATTAGATTACTTGATTTCGATGAAGAATCGGAAGAATTGATTGATCAACGTTTTTCTTCTAATCGATTTGCTTTTATTTATCCTCCCACATGGGAACATTCCACCTCGCCGGCTGGAGTTGTTCATTTTATCGATAAAAAGGATGAAGCGCGTCGAGTGTTTTTGACCTTTTCTGTGGAAGATATTGAAAAAGAAGATAAGAAATCAGATCCGAATGTTCTTATTGCGAGTTTGGCTGGAGTGAAAAAAATCACTACAGATTCATTGGATCGAGAACGGCAAGAAGTGGTGCTTTTCTCAAACCTTTTCGATCACAAATATAACTTCGTTTTCACGAGTCAGTTTGAGGAATTTGAACGAAAAAAAGCATTTTTCAAATTGTTAAACACTTTCATAGAAGGCGAAGAAAATGTGAGAAAAGTGCTTGAAGAAGACAAGAAATCTTTGGCAGAGCAAGAAGCGAAAAAGATTGTGGTAGAACAACCTGTTGAAGAAATAGAGGAGAAAGTAGTAGAAAAAAAGGAGACGATAATTGATAAACTTTTTGGAGAGAAAGAAGAAGACGTTCTTGTTGTAGAAGAATCTTCTGGGGAATCTGAAGTTGTTATCAGAGATACGCCAACAACTATTACAAAGGGAGGAGATGATTATCAGAATCTTATTGAAGAGCACGCGTTTCCATACGAGAGTACATATTACAATTTCAAAATGCTCGTTCCGTGGGGATATTGGTTCCGAAATTTCGGACAATCAGAAACACGAATCGCTCGTATTGGATTCTCAGACGAAGAGTTTACAGAAGAATCTGGTGCAAAGTTCTGGCTTGAAATCATTGGTTCAGATACACCACCGACAGAATTCAGTGAAACTATTGAAGCGGACCAAGTGGTACTTGAATTCTCTCGTGGACAAAAATCATACTTCCGAATATCCGGTCCAGTACTGTTCCGAGATGCAATGCGAAGTATTCAAGCGACGGTTGAGAATTTTTAAGGTCGTTCTCGTCCACTTTCTTTAACGGCTGTTTCTAATTCTTTTAAAGCGGATTCAATTTCCTTACTTGTTTTGGAACCAAGACTGCGAATTTTTTCTAGGCTCAAGGCTGCGCTTTCTCCGCAAATTCCACCAACGGTAGGCATCGCTCCTCCAGCCTCTTCAAGAAGTTTGGTAATCTTGTTTGAGATTTCAGGGAAATCCATCAATGCACGTCGATTCAACACAAAGGCCGCTTCGCCTTTTATTTCAGTTGTAAATGCGGATGGATACATTTCATCTTCAAGGCCTGTATCGTAAATAAATTTAGAAGTACTTTCGGTGAAGAACTGAGCGGATATTTTCTGTAATGTTTTCATGGTCCCTTCTTTTAATTATATAGCCATATGTGTCAATAGTTATTTCATACGAAGGTGGAGAACTTTTAGTAGGTTTACAAAAATAATTGTCATTTCCTCCCCCGATAAAAACGAGGGCAGGCTCCGGAGGGAACCCAGGACTCTTCTGTTCATGGAAAATATATAATGTCACATTATTTTAAATGGGATTTCTTTGTGAGACCTAGGTCCCCGTCTTCACGGGGATGACAAGGTAGGGTGTTTGATTTTTTGTAATGAGAACGTACAATTCCCGAGATGGAAAAATACGATCACAAAGTAATCGAACCGAAGTGGCAGAAGTTTTGGGATGAGAATAAAACTTTCGCTGCGGAGGATTTTTCAAAAAAGAAAAAATGGTACACCTTGGTGGAGTTTCCTTATCCATCGGGAGCAGGACTACACGTAGGGCATGTGCGTTCATATGCGGCTTTGGATGCGGTTTCTCGAAAGAAACGACTCGATGGATTCAATGTGCTTTATCCGATTGGATGGGACGCGTTTGGGCTTCCGACAGAGAACTACGCGATCAAAAATAAAATTCATCCCGTCAAAGCAACCGCGGATAATATTGCGACGTTTAAACGACAACTCCAATCAATTGGACTCTCGTACGATTGGGATCGAGAAGTAAATACTACCGATCCAAAGTACTTCAAATGGACGCAGTGGATCTTTTTGAAACTCCTTGAAAAAGGCCTCGCTTACAAACACAAGATGCCGATCAACTGGTGTACGAGCTGTAAGATTGGTTTGGCCAATGAAGAAGTGGTCGATGGGAAGTGCGAACGATGCAAGGGGGAAGTGGTGAAGAAAGAAAAAGAACAATGGATGCTCGCGATTACAAAGTATGCGCAACGTCTTATTAACGATTTAGATACGGTGGATTTCTTGGACAGAATTAAAGCACAACAAGTGAACTGGATTGGAAAAAGTGAAGGAGCAGAAATCCAGTTCGACATAGAAGGAGAGAAGGTGACAGTCTTCACCACTCGTCCTGATACCTTATGGGGAGCGACTTACTTTGTGTTGGCTCCGGAACATCCTCTTGTACAAAAAATGTGTTCAAGCGAGCAAAAAGCAGAAGTGGATGCCTACGTGAAAAAGTGTGCCACAGAGTCGGAACTCGAACGACAAGAAGCGAAGGAAAAGACGGGAGTATTTCTTGGAGTACACGCAACCAATCCTGCAAATGGTGAAAAAATCCCTGTGTGGATTGCGGATTACGTAATGATGGGATATGGAACAGGGGCAATTATGTGTGTGCCAGCGCACGATGAACGAGATAATGAATTTGCGAAGAAGTTTAATCTCCCCATTCTTGAAGTGGTGGGGGACATCGCTGATCCGTACCAGAAGACAGGAGGGGTGATCAAAAATTCAGATTTCATAAACGGAATGACCGTTGAAAAAGCCGTTGCGAAAATGATCACGTGGTTAGAAGAAAAAGGACTTGGAAAAAAAGAAATCAATTACAAACTTCGTGATTGGGTGTTCTCCAGACAACGATACTGGGGAGAGCCGATTCCGGTTGTACACTGCGATAAGTGTGGAACTGTGCCCCTTCCTGAAAGCGAACTACCGCTTGAACTTCCAGAGATTGAAATCTATGAACCGACAGATGATGGACAGTCCCCATTGGCGCGAATTGAATCATGGGTGAATTGCACCTGTCCGAAATGTTCAAATCCTGCTAAACGAGAAACCGACACCATGCCAAACTGGGCAGGAAGTTCGTGGTATTTCTTGCGATACATCGATCCGAACAATGACGAAGCCTTTGCGAGTGAGGAGAAATTGAAATACTGGACGCCGATTGACCTCTACAATGGAGGAATGGAGCATACAACGCTCCACCTTCTCTACTCACGATTTTGGCATAAATTTCTTCACGACTGTGGTGTGGTTCCGACATCAGAACCCTACGCGAAACGAATCTCACACGGGATGATTTTAGCAGAGGATGGACGCAAGATGTCTAAATCATTCGATAACGTCATCAATCCGGATGAAATTATTCAGAAACACGGAGCCGATACACTGAGACTCTACGAGATGTTTATGGGGCCGTTTGATCAGGCGATTGCGTGGGAATCTGGAGCGGTGAGTGGATGTCGGAAATTTCTTGATAAAGTGTGGAGAACGTTCAACGAAAAGGAACTGACGGACGATTGCCCGATGAAAGAATTTCGACAAGTGTTGGCACGAACGATTAAGAAAGTGGGGGATGATATTGATACTTTTAAATTTAACACGGCTGTTTCACAACTCATGATTCTTTTTAATGAGCTTCAGAAGTTTGAGGCGTTACCTCGGCCAGCGGCTGAGAAGATTTGTATTCTTATTGCTCCATTTGCACCGCACTTAGCGGAGGAGATTTGGAAAGAAATTCTTGGGCACTCAGACACCATTACCTACGAAGCATGGCCAAAATTTGATCCAGCGTTCCTTGAAGACGACACCGTGACCTATGCCGTGCAGGTCAATGGGAAATTGAGAGGAGAGTTTGAGATGAGTAAGGAAGCAGGGAAGGAAGAAGTATTGAAGCAAGCGAAGTCCTTGGACAAGGTGGCAAAATATCTCGCAGAGGGTGAGATTAAGAAAGAGATATTTATTCCTGGCAAGATTGTGGGGTTTGTTGTGCGGTAGGGATTTTCACATCTGGATACAAAACTTAGAGAGATACCCACGGCTAAAGCCGTGGGTATCCAATACTGCAACCCACCGCTTTAGCGGTGGGCTCTTGTCATCCCTTGGGTTATCTGTGGGTTAGTGGTGTCCTAGCGGTGGGATTTCTACAGTATATCCCCAAAAGGTGTCAGTGGTGGGTGTCTAATATCATTGCCCACACACACACACACAGGCCCACGGCTAAAGCCGTGGGTATCCAATACTGCAACCCACCGCTTTAGCGGTGGG
>CAZDZO010000004.1:0-25288 GCA_964509975.1 uncultured Candidatus Peribacteria bacterium | reverse complement strand
CTCTTGTATTGAGATGTGAAAAATAGATAAAATCACTGTCTTGAAATATATAAACATCCTGCGTATTTTTCCATACATGGAAGAAAACCAAGCCTATTTTGTGACATGGGCAACATATAACACAAGGATTTCAGAGGAACGATATGAAGCGGGTATGCGATTGGAAGAAGGAATTTATTTAAACGACACAGAAAGGGCAATTATTTGGAAGTTCATAATGGAAAAAATAAAGAGTGAAAATTATTTTGTTGAAACATTGAATGTTTTATCAGACCATTGTCATGCGGTTTTGTGGTGCCGTGACGAAGATCATTTGAAGTGTGTTATTCAGGATCTCAAAGGATATTCATCGTATTGTTATAGCCGACAGCTAAAGCGGTCGGTTGCAGGGGGAGGAAGGCAGAACAAGATTTGGGCGAAAAGTTTTTCATCAACACTACTGGAAAATGAAAGAAGATTTAATTATACGGTTGAATACGTCAGAAATAATCATTTGAAGCATGGACTTTCTGAGATAGAATGCTCGTGATGTCTCAATTTTTGGGTGGAACAAATTGACACAATGTCACCTTTATGGAAAGTAGACTCGATGAGTGAGAATTTGAATAGATTTCAGGAAATAGATTTGTTTGCAGAAGTTGAAATGATACTTCCGGTAATCGGTCTTGAGGTGTTTTTTCATGATTTTACTACCCTCATGAGAGGGAAACTTCTAAAAGCGGGTGCAACGGAGGAGGAATTCAAGGCTATTAAGACGGTGCTTACTCGTATGCGTGTTTATTTTTTGGAGACACCTTTTCATTCGAGAAAGGAAGAGGAACAAATAATTCAAGATTTAGATAATTTGGTTGAGAACGTGGAGCATTTGCCGGAGGATCTTGCTACTCAGTTGAGAAGAGTCGTGACGATAATAAAACTTTCTCAAACGATTAGTGTTTTAAAACAATAGACAGTATTACAAATGGCTCATTTATGGTATAAGCACCTTGTATGAAGTTAAGTATTATTATTCCTACGCTTGGACGTGAGACGCTTGAAGTCGTTTTGAATGCGATTGAGCAATGCGACGACTACAATAGAATTCGTCCGGAAGTGATTATCGTTTTTAGTGGGGAGGAGAATGTGCGGGAGATAAATGAAGATCACTTCAAAATTTTCAAAACAAACGTGAAAGGAGCGGGGCCTGCACGGAATCTCGGAATTGAGAAGTCGACAGGAGAGATCATTGTCTTCTTGGGAGACGATACGATTCCGGCTCAAGATTGGTTGCAGAAGGTGTATATGTTTCACACCACTCACACGAGTCAGAAAGAGGCGCTGTTGGGGAAAGTGTCTTGGACGCCGGATTTAGCGAAGGATCCTTTTCATAAATGGTTGGAGAATAACGCGCAGTTTGCATTTAAATCCATTGCTCGAAGGGGAGCGAACTGGCGACATTTCTACACATCGAACATTTCCGTGAAGCGAGCACTGGTAGCGGGGATGCGTTTTTCAAATAAATTTAAAGGTTGGGGATTTGAGGATACGGAGTTTGGCTATCGTCTGGCGAAGAGGGGAATGCGACTCCATTACGATAAGTTTTGTGAAGTGTTTCACGATCATGAGCAAAATCTTCCTGACGTACTAGAACAAACAAAGAATGCGAAGAAGAACGCGGTCATCTTTGAAAAATTGCATCCAGAAGTGCATATCATCCCGCACGGAGCGAAAAAGTTTGCACTGCAAACAATGATTATCTTGTCTTATTTGTATGAATCAAAACAGACCACCTGGTGGAGAAAATGGAAACGAGCCTGGCTTGACAAATAGGGGTAAATTGGTATAGATGTTCTATTACTAATTTTTCCATGTCTGAAGTATTGAACGAAGAGAACAAGTATGCAAAAAGACCAACGTCTCAACTTGAAATGAGATTGAAAGAACTGCAAGACAGCAAAGCGATACAAATTGATATTCTTAGACGAAGTGAAGAAGACCTTGGTTCAGAATTCGATGAAATTTCATTGATTGAATCGGAAATAAAGAGACGGAAAGAGGAAGGAAAACCAGCAGAAAGTCGTTCGGTCTTATGCAAGTTTGATCCGAGTGAATTAAAAGGAAATGCATTGTGGGACTTTAGAAAACATTTTCCAGGGGATGCATATGCAGAAAGGGAACTGGGAATTATCGATGAAGATCGTGATATAAAAATGGCTCTTACTGAGTTGCTAAGAATGAAGCAAGAAATTGATCAACTTAAAAAAATTATTGAAAAAACAGGCTCAGAAAAAGCAAAAGTGGCATTGAAGCAGATAAAAGATGAATTGAGTGAGTTTTTGAAAAAATCTTAAAACTCCCGTCGTTCATTGATCGCTCGTGAGAGCGTCCCCATGTCGAGGTAGTCTAAGTCTCCTCCAGAAGGAATTCCTCGTGAGAGACGCGTTATATTTCCATTGAATACGTGTTTGAGCTGATCAGCGACGTACATCGCCGTAGCTTCACTTTCGGTACTGCCCGCTAATGCGAGGATGATTTCTTTGATGTCTTTATCATTCTGTACACGTTCAATAAGTTCTCCGATTCTCAAATCTTCAGGCAAGACGCGATTGAGAGGGGAGATGACTCCATGCAGGACATGGTATTTTCCTTTGTATTCATGCGTTCGTTCCAGTGCAACCAGATCAAGTGGGCTTTCAACGATACAGAGAACGCCTTTGTCTCGACCTGAATCTTTGCAAACACAGCATTCATCACTGTCGGATTCGCAAAAATGAAAACAGGTTTTGCATTCGTGGATGTTTTTTTTCAAATTTCCAATAGATTCTGCAATTTTTTGATCGAGATCAGAATGATTCTTGAGTAATGACAACACCAGCCGTTCAGCGCTTCTTGTTCCGATACCCGGCAAATCAGAAAGGGCTTCGATAGCGTCGGAAACAGTTTGAGGGAGAATGTTCATCTTGTGTATTATCGAGTATCAATATTCAATTATCAATGGAAAATGAGAACTTAGAGCTTAGAATTTAGAACTTAGTAAAATTCAAGTCCGGACTTGAAATCGAAAATCGGAAATTGAAAATCGGAAATTGGAAATTGTTTTACTTGTGTCCGAGAAAATCAACGGTGGAATCGAGTGCTCGTGGAGCTCCAAGAAGTTTATCCATGTGAGGAAGCATCTTTTCAAGAGCGACTTCTACACTTTTTCCACTTTTCATGTCACGCACGATGATCTTTTTCTTTTTTACTTCTAAATCACCAATGATGATTGCGTAGGGGACATGAAATTTTTCAGCTCGTCTGAGTTGTTCTTGCATAGATGTTTTCCCAAGTACTCCAACGGCATGAAATCCGTGCTCTCGAAGTTTAATCAGAATAGGAAGCGCTGCCTTTTTTGCCACAGGACCACCGGTGGCTGCTACAAAAATCTGTAAGTAATCTTTGTGAGGAACATCGAAATTATGTCGTTTCATGAGATCAAGCACGCGTTCTACTCCCGCTGCAAATCCACATCCACCGTGATCACCTCCACCAAGTTTTTCGATCAAACCATCATATCGGCCTCCTACTAATATTTTGTTTTTGGTTCCTTTTTCAGAAAACTCAAACATCGTGTGAGAATAATAATCAAGCGGACGAATAAGTGTTGGGTCAATGGTGTATTCGATGCTAAAGGCATTGAGGTAAGCGAGTGTTTCATCAAAAAATTGCTGTGATTCCGGAGAAAGAAATTCCGTAATCTTTGGAGCCATTTTGACTAAAATTTCTTCGTCCTCACTTTGAGGATTGAGCAACGTGAGATATTTTTTGTTTTCCAAATTTTCTCGTGATTGTGGTGTGAGAGATCGTTCTTTTCCAGCATAAAAATTAGCTAACGCTTCAATATATTTTTCTTGATCCTCAACAGATCCCATTGTATTAATTTTGAGTTCGCAAAAATCTCGCACCTTCAAATCACTCAAAATTCGGTGTCCCAAATACATGATTTGGGCATCAATAGAGGGATCTGATTCTCCAAGGATTTCTGCTCCTAATTGCCAGAAACTTCGATTCGTTCCAGATTTTGGACGTTCAAATCGAAAACACTTTCCCATGTAATAAAGCTCTTTTGGGAGTGCGTCGTCTTCCATTTTATTCTCAATAAAAGCTCGTACGACACCAGTTGTCATCTCCGGACGAAGTGCATATTTGCGATCGTGCCGGTCTTGGAATGTGTAAAGTTCTTTTTGAATAATTTCGGAAGACATTCCAAGTGATTTTTCAAAAATTTCAGCATTTTCAAAAATAGGAACAGAAATTCGTCGAAATCCAGATTGTCTGAATCGATGACGAACTACTTTTTTTACAAATGTAAAAAAGTTATGATCTTCTGGAAGGAAATCGTGAGTTCCTCGGGGCGCTTTGAAAGAAGCAGGCATGTCAAAAAAATTTAATTTTTAAAAAGAATTACGCTTGAGAAGCGATAATTCGTTCAATTGCCAATACACAATTACCCGTATCAATAATAGTGAGAACAGGTGTTTTGCTTGGCATTTGTAAGGTTGAATGAATGTTCACCAGATAATCGTTTTTATCCTTGTGTGGTGGACAGGCAATCGTGATATTGTTTGAATTTGCTGCCACGAATCCAGATAGAGCATTTGATCGTCCGGCAATAGTTACAAAAATTGTCTTTGGGTTTTGACTGTGAGTTTCTACAATCTCAAGTACTTTTTTGGGTTCTTTGTGTGCGGAAGCAGCAAAGAGTTCCGCAGAAATTCCTTTGTCAGAAAGAGGTTTTGTGATTTTTTCAGCAAAATCAAAATCTGATTCAGATCCGCAAACGACAACAACTTGAGTATCTATCATGAAATCAAAAGAAAGGCGCTCGGAGTTTACAAATAATTTGTTATCATGCAAAATGTTTTCGTCTTTATTTCAAAATCATGCGAGGACTTCTCAAATTCATGCTTTCGGCTACTGTAGGGCTTGCTTACGGACTTTTATTTGCGCAAAAATCAGGAAAGAAGTTTCGAGCAGAACTGGCAAATTCAGAAAAGAAAGGAGAAATGCTTCTGAAAGAACTCAAAAAAATTGATGAAGATGCACGAGGATCTATTTCGGATTGGGCAAAAAATTCAGAAGATTTGCAACGAGTGCTGGAAACAGGAAAAGAGCAATTTGATGTATTTGTCGAAAAAGTGAAAGATTTGGGAGAAGATGTCGCAGAAGTGGCAGAACAAGAACTTGAAACTATGGCCAAGAATGCAAAAACAGCGGCAAATCAATTAAAGAAATCAGCAAAAACAGAAGGAACAAAGGTTGCGAAGAAGGTTGTTGCAAAAGCGAAAGCAAAAATGCCTGCCAAAAAACCAATAAAAAAAACCGTTAAAAAAGTTGTAAAAAAAACGACGAAAAAGCCGGTAAAAAAAACAACAAAAAAATAAGCGGTCATTCTGGCTTGCCCAGAATCGTGTAAGTTTTTTATATTTGTTCCGAGTGAAACGAATATCTTTCATGAGTGCCGTGCTAGCGCTTAAAACGCAATTCCAATCCCCAATCAAGTTGAGGACATAGTTTTCATCCGATTCCCGTCAAGCGGGAATGACGAACAAGGATTTTAAAGATGTTGAACAAAAAATGTGTTCAAGCTTGAGTCCGGACTTGAATAAAGCGATATTAAGAGATGATTTTTTTGTAAAATGGCTTATATAAGTTTTTTTATGAGTTTTTTATCAAGTCCGGACTCAGAAATGAATAAATTGAAATTTCTTGCCAGTCGGAATAAAATTCGTTAAAAGCAAAGCGCTTTAATTTAAAAATAAAAATATGTATGAACTTGATGAATATCTGGAAAAAAAGGGAGCGAAGTATTTCGTAACGCTCTTGATGATTTTCTACGTTGTCGGAACGGTGATTTTTAATATCTATCTTCGAGCTCTTGGAATTGCAGAATTCGATCTTTTGAAACTGCGTTACATCTTTATTGGAGTGACATTTGGATTGATTACATCTGTATTGCCAATGCTGTTTCTTTTTGGACGAAAGATATGGCGAAAATATAAGAAATTAAAAAAACCAACCAAGAGAGCAAAAACAGTTTTTCGTAAACGTTTTGAACTTGTTATTCTGATTATTCTTATTCCGTGGACGTTTGCCTATTCGCTCTATGTTTTTCCGCTTATTCCTTCAGGATTTGGAGGATCAAAGCCGGAGTTAGCGCGACTTATTGGGCAGGCAGATGATATTCGTGGAATCAATGAGCTTATTGCTTTTGAAACGGGTGTTCCGGTGGAGAAATTGGCATTTGAGTATGCCACAGAAAATTCAGACCTCGCAATTGGAGCGAATGTGTATATTTTGGATCGGAATTCTGATCGAACATTTTTACTTCTTACAAAAGATTTGTACTTGAGTTCGACTTCAAGTTTGGCGAAAAATTTGATTGAATCTTCTGGGAAACGGGCTTCAGATATCGTGACAGAAGAAACAAAAAACTTTAAACCAAAGCCACTTATTGTAAGTTCTAAAAAAATTGATGGAATTACTTTGTCATTGTATGAACCGCCGGAGGTATTAACGAGAGAAGATATTGTTATAGCAGCAGCGGCTTTATCGTCAGATTCTGCGAATCAAAAGAACGCGGATATTGTGTCTGATTTCATCACTGAAAAAGCACCAGAAGCGGCTCCAAAAGTGATTGAAGCGGTACAGAAACAAATAAAAAAAACAATACCGACACCAGTAGTGACGAAACCACCGGTTCAAGTTGATCCGCCAGTTGTAGTTGATCCACCAAAAGAAGATGATTTGGCACAAGTTTTGGACGACTTGTTTGATACACAATTTTTGGATTTCAGAGCGGTGGCGTTTGGAGATGCGTCTCGATTGTGTGGGATTGAGAAACAAAAAGGGCGGGATTCCAATCAGAGATTAGCTTTGGTGAGATTTATTTCCAATTCTTTCCAATCAGATTTTCCGGAGGATTGGTCAAACCTCGCTGAAAAGAATTATTTGGTAAGCGCACAAGGGGATTCAGATTTTTCTTGTAAATTAGTGTATATCTTTCAAGGAGCAGAAGATGCAAACATGGTTATTACACGACTTAATGAGACAGAACCGTATTCAGGACCAACGTTTATTGAAGTGCGTGATGGAGCATTGGAATTGATGGAAAGTTCCGCACAAATAAATACTGAGGCAAATCGAAAATATGTAAGTCAGTTATTGATTCGACACTTTAGTCAAAAAGCACGCCAAGAAAATCATTTCTGGAATAATCCGAAATATATGTATGAAGGGCGGGCAGATGAAAATTATTTTGAAAATATAAAACAAGCTCTAACGGATCAATCTTCCTGGGAAGGGTTTAGAACAGTGTTAACGGGTTTTCAGATAGCATTTGAAAATCCAGTAATTTTAGAAACTTGCGAAGATGAAATTCAAAATCAAGACGAGACAGATATTGACTGCGGTGGTGTGTGTGAAGCTTGTATCGTTATTCCTGAAGAAACCTGTACAGATGGTATCTTGAACCAAGATGAAACAGAGATCGATTGTGGGGGTGTGTGTGAAGTCTGTGTTGTTCCAGAACCAGATCCAACATGCATTGATGGCATTCTCAATCAAGACGAAACGGAGATCGATTGTGGGGGAGAAATTTGCGAAGAGTGTATTGTTCCAGAACCAGATCCAACGTGCATTGACGGAATCCTCAATCAAGATGAAACGGAGATTGATTGTGGGGGCGTGTGCGAGGACTGCGTCATTGTTCCAGAAGAAACTTGTACGGACGGCATTCTTAATCAAGATGAAACAGAGATCGATTGTGGGGGCGAAACCTGCGATGCGTGTGTTGTATCTGAACCGGAACCGGAATCAACTTGTACGGACGAAATGCAAAACGGGAATGAAGAGGGGGTTGATTGTGGTGGATCGTGTGATGCATGTGTTATTGAATCACCAGCAGAAACTTGTGAAGATGGTATTCTCAACCAAGATGAAACAGAGATAGATTGTGGTGGTGTTTGTGATGCGTGTGTGGTAACTCCTTAATTTAATGCTCCCTCATTCCCCGGAAGAGGGGAAACCAATCAATAAAGAATTCATTATTTTTGTTTTTAAAGGAATACATTATTGACTGGGTCCCCACCTACGTGGGGATGAGGGGAAAGAGGTGTTGACAAAATCCAAAAAACAATATAAAATAGCCCTGTCTTCGTAATCACAAGTACTTTTGTCGAATACGAAGTGTTCTCTGACATTTCGATTAGCAAAGGAAATTAACGTTTCGAACGGTTCATCTAGAGTGGTGGATCGAGGAAACGTTAAACTAAAATAGGAGGCTTCATGATTACACCAGCTACGGTATTTATTTTTTCTTGTATCACAATTCTTGGAACTTGTTGTCTTTATTTTTATAATTGTGTTATGAACACGATCGTAAAAAAAAATCTTGAAATAAAATTATTTCATTTAGAGGCACTACTTGTGCCGATTTTTAAACAATATGAAGATTGGAAACATGATTCTACTCTTATGGAAATAGGGAAGAATGGTCGCATTATAAGACATGATTCCGGAATTGGTTTAGAATCAGATGAACTAGGAGAAAGTTTCGATTGGTTTGAGAAAACGGGCAAGTTCGAATGGGCAGAGAATATGTCTTTGAAAAGAAAGGTGGCACTGCTTTCTTTTATTTATTTCAAACTTTGCTGATTGAAAAAAATCAGGGAAAACAGCCTCGCACAACCTGTGGGGCTTTTTTTTTATATAAAAATTCGTACACTGCTGATGATGAAAAAGAGAATATTGGTAACTGGCGGTGCTGGATTTATCGGATCCAATTTCTGCAATATCAACAAAGATAAGTTCGACATTGTCGCACTCGATAACTTATTCCTTGGCGATCCAGACAACTTAGATCCTGAAATTAAATTCATTCAAGGGGATGCATGTAATCTTGTGGATCTTCAGAAATGTGGAGACCGGTTTGATGCAGTCGTGCATTTCGCAGGGACCAGTTCAGCTCCGATGTTCGGAGGAGATGGGTTTGTGAAGGGATATGTAAATTCTATTGAGAGCTTTTGTCAGACACTTGATTTCGCTCGAAAGTCTGGAGCCAAGAAATTTCTCTATGCATCCACGTCGTCTCTCTACGCCAATAACGAGATGCCGCTCGTGGAGACGCAAATTGTGGTCCCGCCAAATCATTATTCTGTCACAAAATTCTGTTACGAACACTGTGCCAGGTGTTATGTACAGGCGAATAAGGACATTGAAACGATCGGATTTCGATTTATGTCAGTCTACGGACCAAACGAAGAAGCGAAGGGGCAGTTCGCTAATATGATTTCCCAATTCGTCTGGGATATTGCACGTGACTTACCACCGATTATTTACGGTGATGGAGAACAATTTCGAGATTTTACTAATGTTGTTGATGTGGTACAGGGACTCACGCTTGCGATTGAAACGGATAAAAAACTCGGGAGTGAGGTCTTCAATATCGGAACAGGGGAGACGTGTTCATTTAATGAAATTCTCAAACACATTAATGTGGTTTTTGAAAAGAATGTTGAAGCGACCTACATTGAAAATCCCGTAAAAGAAGTTTATGTGCGTGGACAACATGCGGATATTAGTAAGATTTCAGAAGTGCTTGGGTATAAGCCCACGGTAGTGCTTGAAGAGGGGATTCGTGCGCAGGTGGAGAATTTAAAGAAAGAGAAGATCAGAGAGACGAGTTCGGATTTGATACGGTAAAGAAAACACTTGACTTTCCCTGAGGACATTGTATTGTGTTCTTGTAATTTTCAATACACATGAGTAATTTAGAAAACAAAAATCGATCAGAAGATACAGAGACCAATTCAGTTGCGGATTGGTGGGATAATTTGTCTCTTAAGGCAAGACGGCGTGTGATAGCAACAGGAGCCGCAGTGGCTATTGTTATAGGATTTGTTGCATTAAATCAATTGGAAAAAGATGCACCAAGTGATGCAGAGTTTCTTGAATGGGAGAAACAAAATGCGAAAAACCTTGCAAAAAAAAATTCAGATTGGGAAAAAACTTTAAAAGCAAAAGAAATTAATCCGCGTTTTGAATGGAATATTGGAGAAGCGTATGATAAATTTGGAAAAGAACTTGATATAACAAAGGAAGAATGGGACGCAGAAGTGCTAAAAACGACTCGTTTTGTTGAAAGATTCGAAAAAGCAAATGCGATTGAAACTTTTATGGTAGGACTTGTGAAAAGATTAAAAAGAGAAGAAAGAGGCGAAATACTTACGGAAGAATTAAAAAATGAACTTAAAATACAACTCCTTACAGGAAGTTCTTCTACGATTTCGTATGAAGAAGCTTTAGAAGATTTAAAATAAATTATCATGAAAGGATATAGAAAAATTGGAGAGGAATATGTTCCCCAAATATTTTTTTCAGCTCTTGATAAAGAGGGAGAATTTATTGAACATAAGTCTCCAAACAAAGAACCGAAACAGGAAGAAAGAAAAGGGGAGCCAGTTCAACTTTCATTGCATGATAATGAACTGTTTCATTTAGAACGACAGCCAAAAGAAGCTTCTCGAATTAATATTAAATGCACTATTCCAGCGGTTATTGTAGAAAAAGTGGATAACATTACTCGAGAAGAATTAAAAAAGAGTGAAGATGTTCGTAATAAAGAATTACAAGTACATAAAGTAATATATGACTTCTTGGCAGCGTTACATGACTTTTTGAATGTGCAAGATGACGCTGCTTCAACTCCGTCTCAAAAAAGAGAAGCAACAGGAGTTATTTGTCACAAACAAGAAAAATTTAGAAACAATATGAATGAAATGTTGGTGAGTGGAGATCCTGTATTTGTTGATCTTGCAAATTCATCACTGTTTTTGGGAGAAGCGGTTTTGGAACAAGAAACATTTGATAAAGGGATGGATATTTTAAGAAAAATAAAAAGCACCTTTAAGGAAGAATATACGTATTCTAAGAATTAGTTGGTGAATTTTTCACAAAAAATTTGACCGACCAGACTTTTCTCGTAGAATCGGCTCGTTCTTTTTTCGTATGTGGCAGTGACAATTAAAATAGATTCTTAGCGGGATCGTAGCTCAGTTGGTTTAGAGCGCCGCCCTGTCACGGCGGAGGTCGCGGGTTCGAGCCCCGTCGGTCCCGCCAGTTAAAAAACAAACTCCAAGGGGGTTATTTTTTTAACTATTTGATTTGTGGGGCGAGAACCCAGAAGGGTTCGTTGATTTGTACCGATCCCGCAGAGCGGGAGAGGATACAAATCCCTCTACTAAATTCAGACGAAGTCGGAATGTAAGGACGAGGCCCCGTCGGTCCCGCCAGTTAAAAAACAAACTCCAAGGGGGTTATTTTTTTAACTATTTGATTTGTGGGGCGAGAACCCAGAAGGGTTCGTTGATTTGTATAGAATTAGAAGAAAACCCCTCCCAGCTTCCCCTTAACAGGGGAGGAGTTTGTTTTGAAAAATTTTACATAGAATAAAGTCCTCTCGTAAGGGGGGTTTGGGTTTAAAATGAATATCTACTCAATCTCAATGTCAGATCCCCCAATCGGGAAGAATCCAATCTTGGTTTCGGTATTGGCTTCAATCCATTCTGGTAAGAAGAGTACCCATCGAGAACTTCCAGTCTGTGCGTTAGAAGCAATATCTACTTTGAGTGTGATTTCTTGTTGACTGAGTCCAGCGGTAAGAGATTGCTTGAGCGGCAGTCGAACAAGATCTTCGGAAGGTTTTACTTTATCACTGATAGGGGTGCCATTGGCTTCAAGCCAAACATTCGCAAAGTCTGGATAGGCTCCATTTCCAATACGTCGAAATTGAAAAGCCATAATCTCACTGAGCCCTTCTTTGCTGATAATTTGAAGTTTGTGAGCAGTGATATCGGTGTTTCCTTTTCTGACAAAGATGTCTTTTTCAAGAGAATTGCTTTTTTCGATATGCAGTTTTCCAGAATCTTCATCAATTGGAACATTACTACCGGAAGAAGGTGTGTAGTATTCAAAGGAAGGAGGAGTTCCTTCTTGTGGAAGGGTTGATTCAGTAGCTTGAATTTCTGGGAAATCAAGTGCAGAAAGTTTTCCTACTTTTTTCATCGATCGGAAAATCTGTTCAGAAATTTCTGCCCGAGAAGGGTTTTCTTCGGGATCGAGTGTTTGAAAGTCTGTTCCATGCGCCAAGAGTTTGTTTTCATTGAGTGTATGGAAATAAGTTTCAAACCACGGTTCTCCTTCTTGCGGGGCGCTGACTTCGAAACCAAACGCATTTGCCAAAATTTTGGCAACTTCTGCTCGATTAACCTGATTACCAGGACGAAAAGTGCCATCAGGATATCCATCGAGCCAGCCTTTGTTTTTGGCTGTTTCGACATATGAAAAGAACCAGTCAGTTGTTTCTACGTCGGGGAAACTCGAGTTGCGAGGAACAAACTTTTTTGCAGCAGTAGCTTGGACGAGAATTTTACAAAATTCTGCACGATTCAAACTTCGATCAGGTTGAAAACTGCCATCAGAATTTCCTGACAACACTTCTTTTTCTACTAAAACGGAAATAGGAATATCAGCCCAATCGGGGATATTATCTTGATCAGTGAAATTTGGCGTTGCAAACACTACGTTCGTTCCTGCTCCAAGGACGAAAGCCAGTAAAAAAAAGAATCTCATCAATGAGATTCTATAAGTCTTTGATTAAGAGTTCAATACTTTAGCTTACTTTTTCGGTTGATTCGATAGGGATTACGTTTTCAATCGCAGCCCACTTTGCATTCTTTGTTTCAGGGATAATGACGGTTACTTTGTCTCCCACTTGAGCGCGGAAGAAAGTAATAGAAGCATAGAGAACATTGTACGTTGTATCGTCGCAAAGAACTTTATATTGTCCATCATCAAGAATAAGATGTCCTGTAGTAAGCTTTCGTCCTACGAGTTCAATTTGTTTAAAGATAAAGGCACCGTTTGGTTTGATTGTAAGTTTGAGTAGATCACCTTCTATAAGTTTCGATTTAGAAGCATAATTTGTTGGAACAGGATATTGACTTCCTTCTGTATCGATCATGTTTTCCCCATCAAAAACACCCTCAACGATTTGTTCTTCTTCTGTTGAATAATTTGTAACATCAATCGTTTTTGCTTTCTCCAAAAGTGCTTCAGAAGCGACACCATTCTTTTCTGCAAGAGTCTTTGTCCATTTCTCCACAGCATCAAGAGATGATTTTGCAGCGGCAATAGATTGGTTGAGTTTCAAGAGAATGTCGGTGTCTTTCATTTGTTTTTATTTGAATAGTTCTAGGTATTATAGCACAGAAAAATGGCTTTTTCAAGTAAAAGAACAAAAAGAATTTGACTTCAATAGCGTGCTCCTTAAAATTTTGCTTACCTGTCTTTATTTTATAAATCATGAAAAAAACATTATTTTTGGCTTTCGGTTTTTTGGTAGCTCTCCTCATAACAGGCTGTGGGGCGCTCGAAGGAAATCTTTCAGAAGAAGAAGCAAAACAAGTTGCAGAAGATTTTATTAATTTAACTCTTATGCCACCTGGGGGAACAGCAACGGTAAAAGAAGTCGTTGAAGAAGGAGATATGTATAAGGTTGTCGTGAATGCTAACGGACAAGAAATTACATCTTATCTTACAGAAGATGGGAAATTTTTCTTTCCTAATGCAATGAATATTGAAGAAACGATGAAAGCAAAGGAAGAACAAGCGACAGCTGAAGTAGCTGCAAAAGCAGCAGAATTAGCAAATATAGAAAAGAAAGCAGTGCCAGTGGTGGAACTTTTTGTAATGAGTCACTGTCCATTTGGAACACAAATCGAGAAGGGGATTATTCCAGTAGTTGAAACATTGGGAGATAAGATTGATTTTCAACTTAAATTTGTGAACTATGCGATGCACCAAAAAAAGGAATTGGATGAACAAATGGTGCAATACTGTATAGATAAAGAAGAACCAGCAAAACTTATGCCATATCTTCGATGTTTCCTAGAAGCAGAGAAAACAACAGAATGTTTGGCTTCTACTGGGGTTGATACAACAAAGAATGCGAGTTGTGTGGCAGCCACTGATAAAGAATTTGGTGTAATATCCGGGTTTGAAGATCAAGAAAACTGGGGAGGACGATTTCCAAAATTCATGATCCATAATGATGAGAACCTTAAATACGGTGTTCAAGGATCACCCTCTCTTGTTATCAATGAAAAGAAAGTAAATGCTTCACGTGATCCAAAGAGTTTGATGGATCTTATTTGTGGAGGATTTGAAACAGCTCCTGAAGAATGTGCAACAGAAATGTCTTCAGATCAGCCAGCACCAGGATTTGGATGGACTGGAGCAGCGCCTGCGAGCGGAGGAGGGGCTGAATGTGGAAGCTAGGAATATAAAATGGCAGCCCACGGCTTAAGCCGTGGGTATTTGGAGAGACAAGGCATGCTTTGTCTCTCCTTTTTATTGAGAAAGTTTTCCTGATGGTTACAATAAAGCCATGGAAAAAATTGTTGCGTTTGCGAAGAGAAGGGGATTTGCCTATCCGGGATCTGATATTTATGGAGGGTTTGCGAATTCTTACACGTATGGTCCGTATGGAGTTGAGTTGAAGAAAAATATCAAAGACCTTTGGTGGAAAACCTTTGTTCAGAATCGAGAAGACATTGTTGGAATTGATGGAGACATTATTCTTCATCCAAAAGCTTGGAAGGCCTCTGGACATTTGGAAAACTTTAACGATCAAATGGTGGACTGCAAGAATTGCCGAGCGCGATTAAGAGCAGATCACATTGTGGAAGAACAAGCGAAGATTGATTGCGAAGGAATGGCGGATAAAGAAGTGACAGCACTTCTCAAGGAACACGACATTAAATGTCCGAAATGTGGAAAGAAGGAATTTACTGATGTGCGGAAATTTAACATGATGTTTAGCACACAAATGGCAAAAACTGCTGAAGCGGATAGTGAAGATGGAATGGCATATTTGCGTCCAGAAACGGCACAAGCGATTTTCCTTGAATTTAAAAACGTGATCGACACCATGCGGGTGAAACTGCCTTTTGGAATTGGGCAAACAGGGAAAGCCTTCCGAAATGAAATTACGCCAGGGAATTTTATTTTCCGAAGACTTGAATTTGAACAAATGGAAATTGAATATTTTATTGAAGAAAAAGATTGGAAAGATATCTTCAAAAAATGGCAGAAGGATATGAAGGATTGGTGCACGCTCATTGGTCTTGATTCGAAGAAATTACATGACTATGAGCACCCACAGGAGAAGCTCTCACACTACTCAAAACGAACTATCGATATTGAATATGATTTTCCATTTGGGAGAAAAGAACTCTACGGATTGGCGTATAGAACAGATTACGACCTCGCGCAACATGAGGAATATTCCAAACAAAAATTACGAATTCATGATGAAGAGAGTGGTCAAAAGATTCTCCCACACGTGATTGAACCCACATGGGGACTGGATCGTTCCGTGCTGGCTGTTATGTGTGACGGATACACAGAAGAGAAACTTGAAGACGGAACAGAACGAACAGTGCTCAAAATTGCTCCGATTATTGCTCCAGTGAAGGTGTCGGTTCTTCCTCTCATGAAAAAAGATGGGCTTCCAGAAAAAGCACGAGAAGTTTTTGAATCAATGAAAATATTTGGAAACTGTGAATTTGATATTTCAGGAACGGTCGGAAAAAGGTATCGTCGACAAGATGAAATCGGAACGCCTGTGTGTATTACGATAGACTATGACACGCTCGAAAATGATTCTGTAACGGTTCGAGATCGAGACACTATGAAGCAAGACCGCGTGAAGATTTCGGAACTTGTTTCCACCTTACAAAAAAAGTATTTCTAATTTATAAAATGGCAAAAAAGAAAAAAAAATCCGTTATTGGTCCGCTCCTCAAAAATATAGGCATTAGTGTCGATTGGATTGGGAATTTTATTTGGAATGTGATTCATCGCGTTTTTGAACTGGTCTTTTGGGTGTGGGGATTTGCGCTTGTAACCATTCTTATTGCCACAGCAGCGTTTTTATTCTTGAGTTTGGGAATTAAAGCATTGGATCAAACAAGTTTTTCACAGAACATCCTTCAGCAATTTATTCCGGATATTGTCTCACAACGACAAGCACAATCTTTACCGGATATTCTTTCAGAATTTACTAATAAAGACGAATGACACGAGTTCTCACCGGCATTCAATCAAGTGGTGACCTGCACTGGGGAAATTACTTCGGAGCGATTAAACCCATGCTTGATTTTCAAGCAGAGAAGAAGAATGAAATGTTTTTCTTTATCGCGGACTTGCACGCATTTACTTCACAAGGGGATAGTAAAAAATTCGCAGAATATCAAAAAAACGCGGTGCTAGATTGGTTGGCACTTGGAGTGGATCCAGAGAAATCTTTATTCTACAGACAATCAGATATCCGTCCTCATACAGAACTTACGTGGATTCTTCTCTGTCAGACACCGATGGGATTACTTGAACGAGCACATTCTTTCAAAGACAAAAAAGCGAAAGGGCTTGAGGCTAATGCAGGACTTTTTACTTATCCAGTGCTCATGGCATCAGATATTCTTCTCTATGATGCGAATAAAGTTCCTGTTGGGAAAGATCAGAAACAACACGTGGAAATGGCGCGAGACATTGCACAGAAATTTAATCATCGGTACGGGGAACTATTTACCATTCCAGAACCCAATATTCCAGCTGAGATAGCGACAATCCCTGGTCTTGATGGGCAAAAAATGTCGAAGAGTTACGGGAATACAATTGAGATTTTTGCGGATGAAAAAACGTTGAAGAAAAAAATTATGTCCATTAAGACAGATTCCGTTGCGATGGGGGATCCGATCGATCCTAATACGTGCGCGGTATTTGCCTTTCATAAGCTCTTCGAAAATTCGAATTTAGCCAAACTTGAAAAACAATATAAAGCTGGTGAAATCGGTTTTGGAGACAGTAAGAATCAACTCTTTGAATTGGTCTGGGAATTCTTTGCTCCAGCGAGAAAGAAACGTGCGGAATTGGAAAAAGATTCAAAGCTTGTTGAGAAAATTTTGAAATCAGGAGCCGAGAAAGCCAGCGCGATTGCTGAGAAAAAATTGCAAAAGGTGAGAAAGAAGGTGGGGTTAGATGGAAACCACTTGATATAAAAAATTCCTCCCCTTGCAGAGGAGGTTAGGTGGGGTATTCTTACCCTCTCTAACTCCCCCTTAAAGGGGGAGAATATTCAATAAAACCCCTTGAAAAAGGCGTTTATTTGTGGTATAATTAGGAGATGGATCAAAATAATTTTGAATTTGGCTTCACAAAGAAACGTCCTTTTTGGAAAGATGCATTGATGTTTTGTTTCACAGTCTGTTTTGTCTGGAGTGGAACGCATGTCGTTCTCAACTACGGAGCCTTCGCTCAAATGGCTGATTATAAAGTAGAAAACTTGAAAGCTTCGCTCTTTGACACGGTTGAAAACACGGAGCCAGCACAAACACAAGTATTGGAATTGAAACGAATTGAGAAGCCAAGACAACAGCTCTTTAAAGACAAAGCTTTGAAACCAAAAAACCAAGCAAAAAATATGTTTGCGACAATGGATGTTATGCCTCCTGATAACCGGATTTCAATTCCACGGATTGGAAAAAATGTTCCGCTTGTCACGGTTCCCACACATAGACACTGGAAACAGCTTGAAAAGAATATTCAAGATGGACTGAAAGGGGGAGTGGTGGTTCATCCGGTTTCTCGGAAACCAGGAATTAAAGGAAACTTTTTTGTGACAGGACATTCATCGTATTACGCCTGGGACAAAGGACGATTCAAGGATGTGTTTGCGTTGCTTCACGAGGTGGAAATAGGGGATTTGATCGAAATATTTTGGGAAGGAGAAAAATACACTTACGAAGTTCGAGAAGAAAAAGTAGTGCCACCAACAGAAACGTCTGTACTCAATCAGCCGAAAGATAAATCAATTCTGACTCTTATGACGTGTACACCAGTAGGAACTAATAAAAACCGTTTGGTTTTAGTCGGAAAGTTGCTAGAGGCGAATTAAAAAGTGTTTGCGTTCAGATAAAATATCCATACAATCGTGCCGTTCTTTTTGGAGCATATTGTAATTCGCGGAGAGGTGGCAGAGTGGTCGAATGCACCGGTCTTGAAAACCGACGTGCCGGCAACGGTACCGAGGGTTCGAATCCCTCCCTCTCCGCCAGATTAAAAAAATGGAGGGCTTGTCCCTGTATTTTTTTGATCCTTACAGAGGAAGAGAACCTCTATTGGGTTCGATGATTTATACCGAGCAAAGCGAGGATATAAATCCCTCGAGTAGCCCCGTAGGGGCGTTAGGAGAGCATCCCTCCCATTTTGATTCTGAAACAAGTTCAGAATGACAAAGTGCCGAGTAATCCCTCCAAAGAAAGCTTGATTTTCAAAATTTTTTTCTTACAATTCATTCGTTCTTAAGGGCGCTTAGCTCAGCCACTCCCGCAGGGCGGGATCCGCATTAGCGGGACTGTAGCTACCGCATCCATTCATATCGTTCTTACAGAACTCATTCATGGGCGCTTAGCTCAGCTGGCTAGAGCATCTCGTTTACACCGAGGAGGCCGAGGGTTCGAGTCCCCCAGCGCCCACCATTTTAATCCCTCATTTTTTTATGAAAAAAACACTTCTCGTACTTTTGTTAGCTCCTTTTTTTGTGGGGTGTACTTTGCCGAATACAACAGCTTCAGTTATTACTGAAACATCAACATTGTCTGAATTCGAAGGAAAACCCTCTGTAGTCATATTTGGAGGAACGTATTGTCCACACTGCACAAAAGCGATTCCACTTTTTAAAACACAAATCTGGGATAATTACAGCGAGAAAGCAAATCTTTGGGTGAATGTTATTGATAAAAAGAAATTCGACGTCCAAGATGTTGCACAAGGATTTAATGAAGCTCTTACATTTGAAACAGTTGCTCAAAAGCCCTGTGGATACGTTCCAGCTTGGGTCGTTTTGGATAAAGAATTCAATCCAGTTCTCTCAAGTTGTGGTGGAGAAAAAACACTGGATGATATGCAAAAATCACTTGATGGATTACTAGAAGCATAAAAGTGCTTCTTATTTCTCCTTCTTCATCGCCAAAAGTTCTTCAGGATTGGTAGTTACAATCTTGTTTTCTCCGTAACTCGCAATCACGTGAATTGCCACGTGTTGGTTCCCAGCGAAGAAAAGACCCTGTCCCACTCCAGAATTGAGCAAGAGATACTTCTCACTCTCAGTGAGGTTAAACGTCTTCTGCAGTTTCTCCATCGCCACCGGCGCCTGCCGGAGCAAGAGTTGCATTGAGGAGTTCGTAATAATCGGTTTTCCCCATTTACTGTCCATGAAGTCTTCCACATCTTGAGTAATAGTAGTTACTCCCAGGTAATACTTTCGCGCTCGTTTCGTAAGGTTGTGAAGGAATCGTCCAGAATCCTCATATTGCACCATGTGCCAGGCCTCATCAATCACAAGTAATCGTTTCTTCATTTCTGATCGAACTTTATTCCAAATAAAGTTAATCAAAATGTACATAGAAACCGGTCGAAGTTGTTCTTCCAAATCACGGATACAAAAGACCACAAGTCCAGATTCCAAATCAACATTGGTTTGATCAGAAAATAGTCCAGAGAACGTTCCTTTGGTGTATTTCTCAAGTCGAGTAGCCAACGATTTTCCACCTTCCATCGTGTTGAGCACATTCTCTAGATCGGCCATCACTGGCATTTCGAATTCAGAAGGATTTTCAGTCTCACTTGTAATCCCTTTTAATTCGTAGGTTTGCAAGATAGCTTTATCCATCAACGCTTCTTCTTCAGGATTGAGTTTTCCGAGCATGATGCTCATGAGTCCAGAGAGTGTAATTGCATTTTCTCTCAAAAGTTCGCCCGGTCGAGCGTCATCTTCATTCACCGATAACGGCAAATCAAAAGGATTAATTCGTTGATCAGAAGTGAGTGATACTTTTATATAACTTCCGCCTACTGTTTTTGCCAAGGCTTCGTACTCATTTTCGGGATCGATCACAATTACGTCAGTTCCGAACATAAGGGATCGGAGGATTTCAAGTTTCACGGCGTAAGATTTACCAGCACCAGATTTCGCAAAGACGACTTGGTTCGCATTTTCCAAATTAAATCGATCAAATATGATCAATGAATTGTTGTGTCGGTTGATTCCATACAAGATTCCTTCGTTTGAAGTGAGGTCACTGGAAACAAAAGGAAATGTTGTTGAAAGGGGACTTGTATTCATATTTCGAACAACTTCTACCATGTCAGTAGCCTGTGGAAGTGTTGTTTCAAATCCTCGTTCGGTTCGAAAGTCAGTGGACCTGGTCATCACGAGTTGTCCACCCAAGATTGTTTCAAGTTGTTTCGCCGTTTTATCAAGTTTATCTTGGCTATCAGCATAAAGCGTGAAGTACAGTCCTACTTGAAAGAATTTCTCAGTACCCCGTTGCAAATCTACTCGCAATTGTTCAGCATCCTCTAGTGCTGTGTCGAGTCCGACGTCAGCAACGAGTCCTTTCTTTTCATTAATGTGCTTTGTAGAAAGCATTTGTGCGACTTTCTTTCGCAATACCTTCATCATCCGAAGTGAATTGGTTGGATAGACGAAGATGGAAATATCAAGAGATGCATCAAAATTCACCAAACTATTCATCCAATTTGATTCCAAATACCGTGGATAACTAAACACAAAGAAACTTTTTACATACATTCCGTTGAGCTTGATATCCGTATTTCCGACTTCCATAGCGGAAGGTGCGATTAAATCTTTCGCAGAAATAACCCCTCGTTGGTATTCTTTTTCTGCATCGATAATGCGTTGCCGCATAGCAGTTGTTAGTTTCTTTTTATCTTTTTCTGGATCAAAGTTCTCAAAAAAGTCGTCTGCATCACCCATTTCTTTTGCGAGTTTTGCTTCTTTGGCTTCTTCAGTTGCTTTCTTTTTATCATTTTTTGCTTGAAGTTTGTTTTTGAGTTTTTCAGCTATACCAAAGGTTGGAGAGCCTTTCTCTTCAACGTTGGTAATACGGACTTCTCCGACTTCAGGAGTGTCAGTTGTTTGCTGAGTTGTGTTTTTGTCAGTCATAATATTCGAAATATTCAAGACATTATACCACAAAAAAGAGGCTTTTTCAAGCGTTTTAAAGCGGAATAATAGAGAAAGCGACTTGACATTTCTCAAAAATAATATATAAGAAAAGCGCGCATCAGTGTTCACTTGAAGGTTGTTGGGTAAACAAAGGATTCAGAGGTGTGATACGCGCTTTTTCCACAATTGTGCTCGCAGAGAACACAGTATGGGTTCGTTCCATATGGCGGAACGG
Source organism: uncultured Candidatus Peribacteria bacterium (assembly GCA_964509975.1). Lineage (GTDB taxonomy): Bacteria > Patescibacteriota > Gracilibacteria > UBA4473 > UBA4473 > CAZVBV01. Next base: position 3,944 of record CAZDZO010000004.1, on the reverse strand, counting down.
ACTCACCTGCCGTCTAAAAATCTGTATTAAGGAGTGGATCTTCGTCACTCGCGGCTTTTTGTTTGTTTTTGTATAAGATTTTTATATATTCAAATGTTTTTAAAATATTGTTTTAAACATTGAATACGATGTCGTTATTTTGGCGAAACCAAAATGAAAACTTTGTTTTCTGTCTTATGATTTTGAAGAAATCATTAAGCCAAACGAATATAAATCAAAACGATTTTATGTTTTTGAGAGCGAGACGGCTGTCTTTCTCTCGTTGACCAGTTAAATAACTGGGCGAAAGAAGGCAGGGAGTTACTTTCAACCTCGCGATCAAATGAACGTGAGATTGAAAAGCTCGCTACCTTCCGGTGAGTCGAATTCTCAAAGAACAGGGCATTGTACCACAAAAAAACAACAAATGCAAATTAATCCCTCATTCCTGCGAAGCATGTTCTCAAGAAGGCGGGGAGCAGAAACCCAGTCAATTAAGAGAAAAAATAGCTTAAGCTATTCTTTGCATTTTAAACTGGATCCTCCAGTAAATCTGGAGAATGAGGGAAAAGTTTATTGCATCATTTGAAGCACATTCTTTATCAGTGCTTTATTAAATCCATATTTCATTCTCATCGGTCCGAGGAGTCCGATTGTTCCAGATATGCCGAATGTTTCAAATCGAGCGACCACCATGGCACAACTCGTAATTTCTTCGAGAAGGTTTTCCTCTCCAATGAAAATTTTTATCTTTCCTTCTAGGTCCAACGATTCGAGCATTGTTCGGAATCGTTCCTTCCCTTCCAAAATCTCCACGATCTGTGCCGCCTTTTCTGGTTGCATAGCGAACTCAGGAGATCGGAGTACGTTAGACAGTCCCAAGTAAAAGGTTCGGTCATTATCAACCGTGGCAAAAGCAACATTCCCAGAGAGTTGAGAGAGAAGTCGGACAATATCAAAGAGGACTTCTTTAGATTTAGAAAGTCTATATTCGGTGATGTGTTTTTCAAAAATCGCTTGAACAAGTTCCTCTTCTTTTGTGTTTTCCAACAGTTCATCTACAAAGAATCGATATCCTTTTTGTGTGGGAACTTTTCCCGCTGACACATGGGGAGATTTGATCAGACCCACTTCTTCGAGCAAAGAGAACTCGTTTCGTACAGTTGCTGATGAAATATCAAAATCTTTGGACATCAATAAAAGCTTTCGTGAGGCGACAGGACTTCCTGTTTCGACGAAATCTTTGATAAGGGCACTGAGAATTTGTAGCGTTCGTTCTTTCATCGGGGATTCTTTTACCCAAAATTTTCAAAAAAGGCAATAGGGGACAGTTTATAGTTAATAGTTAACAGTTTATAGTTAACAGTTAATAGTTGCCTTCGGCAGAAAGGAATTTTTTAAATGTAAATTTTTGTAGAGGTTTGTTTTTTATCAGAGTTCATTTACCATTCTGACGCATGATTTTCTGCGAAATTTGGATACGCGGAGTGCGGGGAATTTTTTCTTGGCATCTTCCAATAATGAAGAATGAAGAATTAAAAGTTAATAATTCTGTTGGAGCGAGAGTTGTGGTTTCCTTTCGAGGACGGAAACGGGTGGGAATTGTTGTGGGTGTTTCAGAAAAAAAACCGGATTTTAAAACGCAACCTATTTTAGAGGTTTGGGATGAGCAGTTTGTTCCTGCTTCCTACATTGTAATAGCTCGAGAAATCGCTGAAGAAAATTTTTCCTCATTTGAAAAAGTATTGAGTTTAATGGTGCCGGAGAAATTCTTTACTACGAAAAATCCAGAAAAACGAGAAACATTTTACATCCTTGCCGATGATTCAGCACAGGTGAAGGGAACAAAACAAAAATTGGCTCTTGAACTTCTTCAGTCAAACAAAGGGCGAATGCGATCAGAGGATTTGAGAGAACACGTTTCTCTCTCAACGTTGCAAGGACTGGTAAAAAAAGAAATTTTAAAAATAGAAGAGGGGACACTGCTCTCTCCACTGGCGGTAACCGATAATGGAAAGTCCAATATTGTTCTTAATGAGGATCAACAAAAAGCTTTAAAAAAAATTAAGACATCAAAGAAACCAACACTTCTGTTTGGAGTGACGGGAAGTGGGAAAACAGAAATTTATAAAAAGCTCGCACAAGACGTTTCGCCCGATGGGCAAGTGTTACTCCTTCTTCCAGAGATTGCACTCACGCCACAATTGATTGCGGAATTCCAATCAATCTTTGAGGGTGCGGTGGCGGTGTGGCATTCCAAATTGTCGGAAGGAGAAAAGATTCAAGAATGGAAACGTGTGCAGACAGGGGAAGCCAAGATTCTTATTGGAGCGCGGTCGGCGGTGTTTGTTCCGCTTCAAAAACCAGAACTCATTATTCTGGATGAGGAACATGAGTGGACGTTTAAAAATGAATTTGCTCCGCGATTCCATACAATTGATGTGGTTCAAAAGATTGAACAAAAAATGTGTTCAAGAATAATCTTGGGAAGTGCCACTCCTCGCCTTGAGAGCTTTCAAAAATGCGAAGTGGGGGAATGGGTCAGAGTTGATCTCCCGAAGCGTGTAGGGGACGTACTGATGCCTGAGATGCGATTTGTGGATCTCAAGAGTGAAGCGAAACGCGGGAACTATTCACCTCTTTCCGGGGCGCTTGAAGAAGAACTTGCCGAAATTCTCAAACAAAAGAAACAAGCCGTGATATTTCTCAATAAAAGAGGTTTCTCTGGAGCGACAATGTGTAAGTCCTGTGGGCATAAATTTGAATGTCCGCACTGTTCACACAATATGAAAATGCATCAGAAGATGGGTGGAGGGAATCAAAAATTCATTTGTCATGTGTGTGGACATATGGAACAATTCCCAAGTACCTGTCCAGAGTGTCGAACTTCGGATTTCGCTTTCAGGGGATGGGGGACACAGATGGTGGAAGAAATTTTGAAAGAAAAATTGCCGACATTGCGGGTGTTTCGTGCCGATTCAGATTCGGTGACGGGAAAGAAAGACTTTGAAAATCTTATGAATAAGTTTCATAACTATGAAGCCGATGTGCTTCTGGGAACGCAGATGATTGCGAAGGGGCTTGATTTCGAACGAGTGCAGCTTGTAGGGGTCGTGCTTGCCGATGTTGGTTTGAACTTGCCTGATTTCCGCTCAGAAGAGCGTGTGTTTCAAATTCTCACGCAAGTGTCAGGACGAGCTGGAAGACGGGCTTCACGAGGAAAGATTGTTATTCAGACTTTTAATCCAGAGGAAAAGATTTTTGATTTTGTGAAGACGCATGATGCGGAAAGCTTTCTCTACTGGCAGAAAGAATCTCGACAGAAATCTCTCATGCCACCATTCAGTTCCATAGCGAAATTAACGGTTTCCGATATCAGGAAGGAAGTTGCTTTTGCCGAAGCTAAAAAGGTTCACAAGCTTTTGAAGTCAAATCTTCAGGAAGGGGAATGGGACTGTCATTTCGCTCCGGCGTTTTTCCCGCGATCGCATGGGAAGTATCACTTTCATGTGTTTGTGAAAGCGCCAACAAAAAAAGAACTGGTGTCCTTCTTATCGTTGCAAACACTTCCAATGGGAGTGAAGATTGATATCGATCCGAGTAGTCTACTATAATTTCTCTTTCCTTTGTCATTCCGATCCCGCTTAGCGGGAAGGAATCCCTTCTTTTATCGACCTTAGATATCGGAAGGGCTGTTCTTTTTATAACTAAAAAGAACCAAAAAGTTTTGGTGACGAGAAAACTCGCTCTCATTGGCATATCACAAAGTTACCGAGTCCCGATGACGCTCAAACACTTCCCGTCCCCAAACCCCTAATTGATAGCGAACTTGAATTAAAAGAATGAATATTAAAAATTCAAAAAGTCATCCGCTGTAGCGACGGATTCTTCTTTGACTTCGGCTTTATCCACTATGCTGAAATCAATTAGAAGTGATTCTCCAAACATTTCGATCATCGTATTCT
>CAZDZO010000003.1:43539-82282 GCA_964509975.1 uncultured Candidatus Peribacteria bacterium | reverse complement strand
AAGTTCAGTTGATTTCCGAGAGAAGGGAACGAATTTTTGCCGAGCGGCGGTTTTACTGTGCAGTTTCCAAAACGTTTCCAGATCTTGTCCTTGCGTTGTTTTAATTCCTGACTTCTCAATTCTTCTCACTTCGTATCGTGTGGATTTGCGCATGTTCTTCAAGAGATCATCTTCACTCTGAGTGAGGTCAAGTACCCAGGTTCGGTTCGGATTGATGTGAAGCGGTGCAGGGCGGTAATTGTTCTTTTTAAAGCATTGAACACATTTATTGTTCAACAGGGGGGAGATTCGTACAAAATCACATTGTTCCTGGCGACCGATTGTTTTTATTTCTTTAAGAAAAAATTCCAAAACCCCCTCTAGCTCCTCCTCAAAAGGGGGAGAATTTAAAATAAGTGGGCCGTGTGCTACGTGAAGAAAAGTTCCTCGACGGGCAGAAATTTTCTGACACTGCGCAATCCCTACAATTGTATTACCTTCAAAAACCCCAAAACGAAGATTCTTTTCACCGAGTTGTTCTCGGAAATTTCCAAAATTTGGCGTTTGTAAAAAGGTCTTTACGCCTTCAAAATTGTCGTAAAATTCTTGGAGTTGATTAGGTGAGATCGATTGGATTTTCAATGACATCTTTTTTCGGGCGCAGTGTAGCAAAGATTCGTTTGAGTGAAAATCGTTTCTGGTGCGGTTTTGTCTTTTCCAAAACAATGAGCGTCAAACCCAAAAGCAGAATGCCCCCTCCAATTATTTTTTGAAGTGGCATGGGCTCATTGAGTAACAACCAGGTTCCGACAAGAAGTAGTACTGGTTGAGAAAGTGAGAGTAAGTTGATATGTCCAATTCCTAAGTATTTGTGTGCTTCGAAATACAAAACGCGTCCAATGAATGCACCGAAAATTTGTGAACTGAAAATAATCCCAAGGAGAAAAATCGGCGGAATATATAAAGTTCCAGTAGCAATCGCGGTGATAAACAAAACAAGCGTAATGATTACCATTCGCCAGAAGGTAAACGGAATTCCTCGAAGTGTTTGTCCTGATTTCTTTACGAGAAAGCTCTGCATTGAATACAAAAATCGCATGAGTAAAACAATTCCGACGGCAAATAAGGAGATTTCATTTGGAACATTTACCACAAGACAAAGTCCTCCAAGAGCGATCAAGGCGCCAATAATGGTGTTTCGTGAAAATCGTTCGCCAAGAAAAATTGATCCGAGCGCTAGCGAAAAAAGCACATCAGCGCGTCCGATGAGTCCAACAGTTCCCGCACTTGCAATCTGAAGTGACCATCCCCAAAGAATGACACCGAGCGAAGTCAGGAGCGAAATAGAAAGAATAAGCTTTTTATGTTTCTTCCATTCTTTTTGAACGAGCTTTCGTTCTTTCGAATGAGAGCCAATAAAAATTCCACCAAGTACTGTGGCTCCGAAAAATCCCCAAAACATGGCATTAATCGGTGATATTGAAGGGTCTGTTAAAAACACATGCTTTGTTGTGATGTAGGCAAAAACTGAACAGAGCACATACCCAAAAGTGAGAAGAACTCCAAAAAGTGGATGGGATTTTTTCATTTAGTTTCGAAATAGCGAGCAAAACGTTTCACATCTTTTTCAGTGGTTCGTTTGTTTGTCGGAAAAGTAACGTAATGAGTAGAGAAATGTTCTGCATTTGGACACTGTCCCTTTTGGTATCCAAATTTTTCCAAATGGACCCCGCGTGGAGCAATCGGTTCCCCGTCCCATTCATTAAGATGAAATCCAATCTTTTTGGCACGGTGCAGGATATCTGGTCGTTCTCTTTTTGTGAGAATTACTCGAAAGGCATTATTAGGAATAGTAATTATACTTTCAGGAAAGATCCTTTTGAGTTCTGTTTTCCAACATTCTGCAATTTTTTTTCGGTGTTCTAAGTCTTTTGAACGTCTTTGAATATTTCGCAAAAGAATAGGCTGAATTTCCGGTGGCATCATATTGCGTGGAAAATCTTCCAGTCCTTCTCGTTCTGGTTGAGTAACGGCTCGTGGGAGGAGTTTGCTTTTATTGCAAAGTGCAGCGATGTATTTCCCCCCCAACGTCCACCACGGAAGTGTGAGTGCAAAAACCAAGGGCTGTAGGAGATGTCGAATCGTCCACGATTTATTTGGAAAGGGCAGATAAATGCCTTCAAATTGTACTGAAAAAGAGGACGTATTTGGCCAAAGAAGCGCGCCACCAGAAATACACGAAATGTCTTTTTCTCGACCGAAGCTGAGAATCTTTGCATGACAATTTTTTGTACTCGTGCTAAACGAATGCGCTCCGTCAGCGATAACAAAAATTCGTTTTTGTTTTGCTACGGTAAAAATTTCTTCCAAGCATGCTGATTGTCCAAACGTATCAGGGACGAGCACCATACCGAGTTCGTCAGATTTTTTTTCAAAATCTTCAAACAAAATATTCCCACTTTTGTCCACATCGAGCCAGCAGATTTCTCGTCCTGCAGTGAGGAATGGTGTTGCCATTACTGCACACGAAAAGGCAGGGATTCCGATCTTTTTTTCTTCCTTCAACGCCGGTCCAACAATTCGAATAATTTCAGCGAGGGCCGTTCGAGCAGAATTAAAAAATTTTACGTTTTCTGTTCGGAGTTCTTGTTTGAGTTGAATTTCAATATCTTTTTTTCCGACAAAAACCTGCTTCACTGCGTAAAGTGCGTCGTGCATTGAGAAGTGCGGAGATATTTGATTAGAAACGAGTTTCATTACTTTTTTGATTGTACGAAGTTGATCAATTTATTCAAAATTTGTATTCTAGTAATAATGAAAAAACTTCTCATCGGTTTCCTTTTTACATTTCTCTTAGCGGGATGTACACAAAATACTCAAATTTCTAAAAAAGTAATAGATTCAAAAGATCCTATTTCTGAGGAAGAACAGGTATTTTATGATTCAGGAAGAGCAAAGGCCATAGAAAAAGAATCAGATCTTTGGCAGTTTTTTGAATCTCCCGAAGCAGATTTTTCTTTTCGATATCCTCACAATGTATCGAGAGAAGCCTCTGAAAGTACGCGTCTTTTTCTTTCAATAGATACAAAAGCGATTGCGGAGATGGAAGAATTTGCTCCTTTGGGATTTGGATCGGACATGGCGTTGAAAAATAAAGAAGCTCTTGCCCGGGGAGAGTATGGAGAGGGCGTGGATTTTTCATTACCCGCCTCTCAGACCGTTCGGAATCTTGGAGCTGTTAATGCACAAGATTTTATGGTGCTTGGGCGATTTGAAGTCTGTGATAAGGTACTTGAACGAAAACTGTATTTTTTCCATAAGGAACATCAGGTGGTTATAACGCTTGAAATTCCACGAGAACGCGTAGCGTCGGCTATTCCAGAATTACTTGTTACGAATTTTGAAAATTGTGGAGAAGAACGTGTTTGGGATTTTGGAAAGCAACCATTGTTTTACACAGAACTTGTCGCAGGAAACGGAGAAGAAGCCATCCAAGAATGGTTTGATACGTTTGAACAGATAGTGGAAACGATTGAGTTTTTCTAAAATATTTCGACCACTGCTTTTGACAAACGAGATTCAAGCAGAATAGCATCGTTTTTCTTCAGTGTTTTTACAATTTTTTTGAGCGCTTCAATATCCTCTCCATGAAATCGTGAACCACAGAGCTCTTTTCCTAAATCTAAAAAATCAGGTTTGAGCCAAAAGACTTCCGCTTGCATGGTAGCTAGTTCTGTAAAAATTTTACGATGTATTTCTTTGGATTCTTGCCCGAGTTCTCGGAGAGGAATTCCTACAAAAATTTTCTTTCCTGGAAAGGTTTTGAGATGTTTTATTGCTCCCATAACTCCATCGGGATTCGCAGAGTACAAATCTTCAAGTAACGTTGTTCCAGACTTCAATGTTTTCATATTTAACGCGCGATCAAGTGATGGTAACTTGGGGAGTGCTTTTGCGATTTCAGTGGCATTCATACCAGTTTCTCGAGCACATTCTATGGCGAGTAAAGCATTGGAAACAAAAAAGGCACCGCTCCACGGCAAGGTCATTTTTTCTCCGTATATTTCAAATGTACTTTGGTGATGCTCACTTTTGAGATTCTGTGCTGTCGAGAGAGAAAGAGGGATCTTTGTGGCTTTTATTTTTCGGTCTTCCGCAATTTCACGAAGCAGAGGACTGTCGGCATTAAAAAATACTTTTTCACTTACTGCCTCAGCCAATTCGAATTTCGCTCGTTGAATGTTTCGCTGAGATCCGAAGAGTTCAATGTGTTGTGCGTTGATTCCTGTCAAAATTCCTGTGTGAGGTTGTACAAACTGGCACACGTGTTTTATTTCTCCACGACGATAGGCACCGATTTCGACGACAAAGAATTTACCCTCTCTCTTATCTCTCCCCAAGGGAGAGAAGAATGCGGAATTCTTGATTATCAGCCGAGCGATTGCCACTTCATTATTCTCATTCCCCGGGTTAAAGAGCACATTCTCCGCTCCAAACTTGGATTGAAGCAAGTGAATGAGAATTTGTTTCGTTGAGGATTTTCCAAAGCTTCCGGTAATTCCAATACGTTTTACATTTGAATGTTTCACAATGCGTTTAGCTTTGAGAAATAAAATTTTCCGCGCGAGTTCCACTGGAATACGAGAAAGAAAAACAGCAATCCCTACCAAAAACCCAGTGATTCGTTCCCAAATCAATACGATAAAAAATATGAAATACGGGGTTTTAAAAAAGAGTACAGGAATAAGTGCCCACCAGATCCAAACGGTAAGCAATATAAAAATTCCAATAATCATTAACATTCGTCCTGATTTACGAGGGCGAGGGAGAATGCCTTTGAAAAACCAAAAGTTATACCAAAGCGTTATAAAATCGTGTTTCCCATCACGTGTTCTCAAGTGCGCCCGCATCCGATCGAGTCGGTATTCACGGAGTTGCCAGTTTTGCAGATGCCAACTGGTGGTTCGTATTCCCAACAGGAGAATGACGAGCGTGATAAATATTTGAAGAATCTCCATGGTTTAGAAAGTATATAGAGTCCGGACTTGTCTTAAGAAGGTCTTTGTAAAGTCCGGACTCAGAATGTTTTTATTTTTCATTGAGGAATTTTGAGACATACTCAGTTATTTTCTTTGCGTGTGTTTTATGTAATCCGTGTCGTCCATTAGAGATGACTTTGAGTTCGTTATTTGGAAGAGATTTAGCAAACACTCGTGCAGATCTCATTGGGGTAATGGCGTCATTTCGTCCCCAGATCAGAAGTGTTTTTTGTTTAATGTTCGGAAGTTGATCTCGGAAGCCGGGTTCGGCGAGTGTCTTTTTTAACGTCTTCTCCAATTTCGCTGGCACCAATGCCCAATCGTGTGCTCCAAGAATTTTACCAATGATCAATGGGCGTAGTTTCTTCGGGCAGTAATTTCGAAAAATTTTCTTAAATTGTGGACACGTTTTATTTACAAAGAAGAGGGCGTGTTGCCTGATTCCTCGAGGCCCCCATTTCACACCTGCTGCTCCAGTAAGGATTATTTTTCCTCGGAATTCAGGATTTTTAAGTAAGAATCGTACAATTACACGACATCCAAAGGAGTGTCCGTAGAGGGCAGGGTTTTCTAATTTTAATGCCTTCAGGGTCTTCTCTAACCACGTTCCATAATCATGAGTTGTCCATCCTTCCATTGGAGGAAAGTCCGATTGATCAAATCCTGGCAATGCGAGGACATAGACTTCGCATTTGCGTTCGAGCTTTTCAACAAGATTGCGATAACTCTCTTCCAGCGTTAAACGCGGATCCCACCCATGAAGAATAACAATTTTGGGTCCAGAGCCCCCGTGGAAATAGTGTGTTTTAATTCCGTCAACGGTGATGAAGTTTGAATTCATTTCATTGCGATTGTAATTATTTTTAGAAAAAAGTGGAGGCGAGAAAAATTTGACCATTAAAGATTTTTTTCTACAATCTTCTCGTTCTCTTTAAAAAGCGCGCGTGTCGTATAACGGCTTATTACCCCAGCCTTCCAAGCTGGTGACGCGGGTTCGATTCCCGCCACGCGCTCCAGTAAAAACCAAAACGCCCCTTGGGGCTTTTTTGTTTTTACTTTTGCCCCGACTTGTCGGGGCTGGAATTGAATCCGCAGGGTTCGCTCTGAACTATTTTGCAAAGCAAAATATGTGAAGAGTTTTCGACTTCGGACCCCGCTTTGCGGGGGAGAATGAAAGAACTTCCTGCCACGCGAAAAACGCCCCTTGGGGCTTTTTTGTTTTTACTTTTGCCCCGACTTGTCGGGGCTGGAATTGAATCCGCAGGGTTCGCTCTGAACTATTTTGCAAAGCAAAATATGTGAAGAGTTTTCGACTTCGGACCCCGCTTTGCGGGGGAGAAGGAAAGAACTTCCCGCTACGCGCTCCAGAGAGAAGATAATTAGGATCCGGATCCCTTTGGGATCCGGATCCTTTATGTATAATCCAACCATGTTCGAGAAAACAATAATCTGGGCGTATCCCACTGACACCAGCTTCGGTCTCGGGGTGCGGGCAGATGATGAGCGAGGACTAGAGAAACTCGCAAAGCTCAAAGGGCGTTCAGCGAAGAAGTTTTTTTCGCTCATGGTGAAAGACTTCGAAATGCTGAAGAAATTTGCAGAAGTGCCGAGAGAAATGAACGAATCCTTTTTTCTCGATAGTCCCAAAACAGCACTCCTCAAGCCCAAGGATATATTGCCTCGATCGCCCTATTGGCCGGACGATAAAGTGGCATTTCGTATTTCTACGATCCGAGAAGTGGCGGAGAGAATTGAATATCCGATTACAGCTACCTCTGCTAATCTTGGAGGAGGAAATCCAATATTTGATGTAGAACGATTAAAAAGAACGTTTAGAACTCGCGTAAGAATTGTTCCAAATTTTTCAACCCTTCCCGAAGCAGAGCCTTCAGAAATCTGGGACTTTACGGTAACGCCTTCGGTACAAATTCGGTGATTTCTTGGGGAATATCTTGAATGAGTTGAATCGCTCCGTTGATTCCCACAGTGAGGACAGCAACAAGTATTCCTCCAATAATGAGTCCAATACTAATAAGTTTCATGGCTCTTCTGTATGGGATCCCAAAAAGAAAGGCAATCAAACTTCCACTCCAACCACCACTTCCGGGAAGTGGCACTGCAACAAAAAAGATAAGAAAAATTTCTCCCCAAAGCTGTAATTTATGAGAGTGTTTTGTTCGTGTTTTGGTATAAATTTTTTGGAGAAATCGATGAAAAGGTGGGTGATGTTTCTCACAATATTTTGTGATAATTGGCAGGAGCCAAAGAACAATCCCCACAGAAACAATATTTGCCACAATTCCAACGGTTGCCGCGAGAAGAATAGGCAAGTCAAAAGAGAGATGCCCCATTGGAATCGCAAGACGTTGCTCTACGAGAGGAAGTGAGGCGAGAAATGCGGTTTTTGAAATGGCCCAAAACATTGGTTCTATGGTAGGGGAAAAGGAGAAAAAGAAAAGATATTTAGTCGTCTCAAATTTAGTTTGGGATCCATTATGGAGTGTGTAAGGAAAATTTAGATAAGGGTCTAAATTCTTCATAAAGGATAATGGATTCCATATATCCCTTCGGGATTCTGGAAAGACAATTGCCTTTTTATTGAACAAAAAAAGAAAACACAAAATCCAGCAGGTCAATCACAAACAGCGAAAAAAGATTGTGCAAACACATTTTTTGTTCTATAGTTTTTCCAGTCTTTATTTTTCGCGTATCTAAGCGAAAAGGGACGTGTGAAAGTTCTCCACAGTTTGTACACAACTTTTGCACATTTACACAAAAACAGATCAAAAAATGCCAGAGAAAAACTTGTTTCACGAGCCGGTATTGAAAAAAGAAATTCTTGCGCTTTTATTTTCTAACGAAATTAGGACGGTTTTTGATGGCACGGTGGGGCTTGGTGGGCATGGTGAAGCGTTTTTAGAAGCTTTTCCAAATATTACAAAATACATTGCTTGTGATCTTGATAAAGAACATCTTGTTTTTGCTCAAAAAAGACTTTCGCGGTGGGAATCAAAAACAGTTTTTTATAATTCGAACTTTTCTTTGATCAAAAAATGTGTTCAAGAAAATGATATAGAACGACCACTTGCGATACTTCTGGACCTTGGGCTTTGCTCTCATCATGTTGATAATGCGGAGAAAGGCTTTAGCTTTGAAAAAGAAGGACCGTTGAAAATGACCTTCGATGGAAGTTCTTCACAGGATTGTGAGCAGATTCTTAATTCCTCGAGCGAACAAGAATTGGCTCGAATTTTGCACGAATATGGAGAAGAACCTTTGGCACGAAAACTGGCTCGAAAAATTGTCGAAGCACGGGAAATAAAACTATTTGAAACGACCTTTGATTTGCGCACATTAATCGAAGAAAACACGATCCCACAAACAAGAAAGAAAACGCTTATGCGGGTTTTCCAGGGACTGAGAATTGCAGTGAACGATGAGTTGAACGTTCTGCAGAAAACACTCGAAGATGCACTTGAGGTCATGCAATCAGGAGATCGAATGGGAGTAATTTCCTATCACTCATTGGAAGATCGCATTGTGAAAAAATTCGTTGTAGCCAATGCGAAACCAGAAACGATTGAAACGGATCTTTCTCTTCATACGGAAGTAGCTCCCGCTAAGATTACACTCTTGAGTCGAAAACCTATTGTTCCTTCTCCTGAGGAAATTGATTCCAACCCTCGTGCGCGTAGCGCAAAACTTCGTTTATTTGAAAAAGTTACATGAACGTACAACATCATTCCACTACTGAAGTTGAAAAACCGACACATGTGACGGCGGCGGAGCGGAACTATTTTTTATGGGTACGAAATATTGGGATTTTAGTAGTGATTGTTTTGGGATTCTTTTATCTCTTGTGTCTCAATTCTTTGGCAACTCGAGGATTTGCTCTTGAGGAATTCAAAACACAACGAATGGAAATTCAGCAGGAAACAGAGGCGTGGGATATTGCCTTGGCGATTCCGACAAGTTTGTATGCATTGCAGAGTTCAGAACAGATTCAAGAAATGGAGAGTATTACGAGTAAGCGTCGATATCTCTACGTTCAAAATGGGCAGGTGGCGATGAATAATGAACAATGAAGAGTGAATAATTTTCTTCTCCTTTTGGGAGAAAATGGGGTTTGACAATGTCTGTGTTTTTTGCTAAATAATATTTTGTATTTATTCATTGAAAACAACATGAGAATACCAGAAGGAGCGGTTCCTCAATTAACAGAAGAGAATTTTGTACATAAATATGGAAAGTGCACATTAGCGGTGGGAACGATATTTCCTCTTTCAGAGGTTGATGGTACAGAGAAATGTCCAGAAAGAAGTGAGATATTTGTAGAAGTGACAAACGGATGGATGAATGGAAACGACAAACAAGCAGATGGACAACAGGTGGCTACCACAGAACCTTGCGAACATTATCAAGAAGTAAAAGCTATGACGCCAAAAGATCTTTGTAAACATACTTCCCGTCTTTGTAAAAACTGTATTATTGAGTGTCCAGAGCATGGTTTTGTACATTCGAAAGATGGAAATTCAAAGGTATTAGTTGCCACTTCTTTCTAGTACTCAATTTTTCAAAAACAGTCTATAGTTCTTGTTGATGCGTTATTGTGATTGTTTTCGCAAACAGATTGATAAGGCGCTTTTAACGCCTATTTGATTTCGAACTCACTTCGAGTGGTGACCTCAGTGGAACCAGAGTTGAGAAACAAGCGACAATGACGTGAGGAAAAAGATTATTTGACAATATCTGCGTTTTTTGTTAAATAATATTTTGTATTTATTCATTGAAAATAACATGGGCACACCAGAAGGAGCGGTTTCTAAATTAACAGAAGCGGATTTTGTTGCAGAGCAAAGTGGTCAGCACGTGAAATGGGATACAATTTTTCCTCTTTCTGAAATAGAAGGGACAGAAAATTGTCCGGTGAGTGATAAACTTTTCGTTAAGGCAGGAGTAGGAATGGTTGGGAATGATTTTGGACTGGGACAACCAATGCCTCTTGTAGGGGGCTGTAATTACCACGAAGAAGTACCATCATCTTCTCCTAGGGAAACATTTGGGATGCTTTTACCCAAGCATCTTTGTACACATACGAAGAGAAAATGTGAAAACTGTATTCTTAAGAATACGTATGGTTTCGTTAAGTCATCGGATGGAAAATCAAAAGTAATGACTTCACCAAATCTTCATTGAGTTTTTCGAATACGCAACTGTAATTTTTACTTTTAAAATTGTAATTTAGGATTTATTTTTATATTTTATCTTTAACCTTAGACATTTTCAGTCTATAGTTTCGACTGATGCGTTATTGTGATTGTTTTCGCAAACAGATTGATAAGGCGCTTCTAACGCCTATTCGTGCGCTTAAGCCGCGATACATTCCGCTTCTTTTGATTTATTTTTCTTATGGATTGGCGGGATTTAGTGCGATTGCATTGAGTTTCTGGGAAAAGGAAAATCTATCACTTTCTGCCGAACAATTGATTTCAATATCTGTCTGGATCATGGTTCCGTGGACTTTGAAAATGGTCTTTGGTCAGATGGTGGATTCGGTGAAACTATTTGGCAACCAGCGGAAGTCGTATATTTTCTTGGGAGCGTTTTTGATGATTCTCGGGACGATTCTTCTCGCCGGTCTTGCGGGGAGACACGACTGGATTATGTGGATTGGAAATGAATATATGATTTATTTATTGTCGGCGGTATTTATGACGTTTGGATTTGTTATTCAAGACGTGACAGCCGATACTATGACGACAGAAGTTGTCGATCGCACCGAGATAAAGAAAGGAAAAAAAGTATCACGCTCCGATCAGTCTGTGCAGTCAGAACTTTCAATGGTGCAATTATTGGGGCGATTAGCTTTGAGTCTGGCAGCATTCTCGGTAGCGGGATTTGGAGGGTGGTTAGCACAGCATGTGGCGTACGAAACAATTTTTTGGATGACGCTGGGAATTCCGCTTATTTCTTGTGTGGGAGTGCTTTTCATTCGTCTTGAAAAAGTTCAGGATCACGAACGAAAACCGCTGAACAAGCATATCCTTTTTTGGGGACTCGTTTTTGCCGTATTTTCCGTTGTGATGGCGATGTCCAATCTCCCATTCGCTCAAGAGATTGTCTTTGGGGTCTCTCTTGTGCTTCTCGCAGCGATGATGTGTCTGGTGACCAAAGATCTCCCCAAAGCCAAATTTCGGGTACTTGCCCTGACACTTTTAGTACTCTTTCTCTATCGCCTTACGCCATACACAGGACCGGGGCTCCAATGGTGGATGATCGATTCATTAGGATTTAATCAGATGTTCTTTGGAATATTGGCGCAGCTCGGAGCATTGGTGGCGCTTCTTGTGTTATGGCTCTTTAGTGACTTTATTGCCAATAAACCGATTCGATCAGTTCTCATATTTCTTGTGTTTGCTGATACCATTATGTCGTTACCAGAGTTGGGACTGTACTTCGGTATTCATGAAACTTTGGGCATGAGTGCACAGGCAGTGGCGATGTTTGATACAGCGCTGGGAAGTCCATTGGCAAATATTTCCATGGTTCCGTTATTAGCGCTTCTTGCCTTCTACGCACCGGCAGGATATCGGGGAACGTGGTTTGCGATTGGAGCTTCGCTCATGAATTTAGCATTGTCGGGGGGACGGATTTTGACGAAATACCTCAACCAAGCGTTTGAAGTTACGAGAGAAATCTTAGACGAAGCGGGAACAATATTAGTTCCAGAAGATTACACAGAACTGGGCACACTTATGATTGTCCGGTTAATTATTGGGTTTGCATTACCGCTTTTTGCGATTCTTCTCTTCTTACGTAAAACACCACGAGTGGCTCCTGAGCAAATTCAAGGAGACTTATCCGAACAAGCGCCAATTCCTCCACAAAAGAAGGTGGATGAGTAGTTCCGCTTTGTCATTCCGACCCCCCGATTCCTCGAGGGCAGGTTCCACGGAGGAATCCCTTCTTTTATTGAACATGGATATCGGCAGGGTTGTTCTTTTTATAATTAAAAAGAACCAAAAACTTTTGGGGACAAGAAAACTCGCTCTCTTTGCATAGTACATTTTTACCGAGTCCCGTTGGCGCTCAAACAGTTCTCGTCCCCAAACCCCCAAGAGATAGCAACTTTTGATTCCTTACTTTTAAATTCTCTTTTTTTGAATACAATCGGATCAATGGAAAAGAACACGTACCAACTCAAAACAGGACTTGCCCAAATGCTTAAGGGCGGTGTTATTATGGATGTTATGAACGTCGAGCAGGCAAAGATCGCCGAGAAAGCCGGAGCCGTTGCGGTCATGGCGCTCGAACGGATTCCTTCGCAAATTCGTAAAGACGGAGGTGTGGCACGGATGTCAGATCCGACCATGATTGCTGAAATTAAAAAAGCCGTGACAATCCCTGTGATGGCGAAAGTGCGGATTGGACACTTTGTGGAAGCACAAATTCTGGAATCTTTGGATATTGATTTCATCGACGAATCAGAAGTGCTCACACCGGCAGACAACGAAGCCCATATTGAAAAAACAATCTTTAAACTGCCCTTTGTCTGCGGAGCGAGAAATCTTGGAGAAGCACTCAGGCGGCTCGAAGAAGGAGCGGCTATGATCCGTACCAAAGGAGAAGCGGGGACCGGGAATATCGTTGAAGCCGTGAAACACTGGACGGAGATTCAAAAAGAGATTGGATCTTTGACTGAAAAAAATCTCGAAGCGAAAGCGAAAAAATACAGGGTGAACAAAAAATGTGTTCAAGAAGTATTCGAAACACGAAGACTTCCTGTGGTGACGTTTGTCGCGGGAGGAATTGCAACACCTGCGGATGCAGCCATGATGATGCAGTTGGGCGCAGAGGGTGTGTTTGTGGGATCAGGAATCTTTGAATCAGAGAATCCAGAACAAATGGCGAAGGCTATTGTGCAGGCAACAATGAATTACGATAAACCAGAAATTCTCGCCAAAGCTTCTTCCGGTCTTGGGACAGCCATGAAAGGTGATGAAATGGAAACGTTGGAAACCAAATACGCAGAACGATGAGGGGAAATTTTCGATTGCCGATTTTCGATTTGCGATTTTAAAAAATACCCCTGTCATCCCCGAATTCCGGAGGAATCTCTGGGATCCATTATGGAGTGATCATATATTTATAGAAATTAATTTTTTACATATTTTTGTTGGATAATGGATTCCAAATATCCCTTCGGGATTTTGGAATGACAGAAAGGAGAGGTATTATAAGATCATGAAAATAGGGGTTCTGGCATTACAAGGATCCTTTGCAGAGCACGGAGAAGTGCTCGATCTACTTGAAGTAGAATACAGGTGGGTACGCTCTCTTCAGGACTTAAAGAATCTCACGCACCTGATTATCCCCGGAGGTGAGAGTGGGACCATGGAGAAATTGTTGAAGGAATTCAATATGTGGGAAGAGATTGTGAATGCAAAGAATCTAAAGATATTCGGCACGTGTGCGGGAGCTATCCTCTGCGAGAAATTTGGAGCAAATATTGTCATCGATCGGAATGCGTATGGAGCACAACAGGAGTCCTTCACAACCGATCTGACTTCACCTAAATTTAAGAATTTGAAAGGCGTGTTTATTCGTGCGCCTCGTATTGAGCCCCTCACCTCTAACTCCTCTCCCAGAGAGAGAGGAGAACCAAAAGTTTTGGCATATCACAAAGATGAACCAGTTTTAGTTGAAGATAGAAATTTTCTTCTCGCTACGTTTCATCCAGAAATACTTGCAGAAACTCGCATTCATGAGTATTTTTTGGGGCGATAAAATCCACTTGTACCGTGAGCGGAAATGAATTCGAGATCACTAATTTTGAGCAGGATTTTTTGAAGCGCATTACGCCGACCTTTGGGGGGGAAACGTTTGAAATTCCACTCCCAACATTGTCACCCAAAGAACGGGCTCGACGAAGAGTAGCGCACCGGAATGAGCAGTTTTTGTTTCGCAATAAAAACTCATTTTCCGGTAAGTCTCTTCTCGCTGTATATCGTCCTGACTCAGGACTCAAGGTGTGTCCGCGCGAAGAATGGTTTTCTGACAGTTGGGACGCGATGAATTTTGGGCGTGATTTTGATGATACGAAATCTTTCTTTGCCCAATATCACGAACTGCAAAAAGAGGTGCCCTATGCGGCGCTTGTGGCCATCAATAATGAAAACTGTCCGTACGCGACCTCTATTGGAGAATCAAAGAATTGTTTCTTGGTAAATTCGTCAGATTTCTGTGAAGACTGTTTGTACGGAAAATTACTCCAACATTGTACGAGTGCCATTGATTCATCTTTTGCATACCGGTCAGAGCTCTTGTACGAGTGTTTTAGTGTGGAAAAGTGTTACGACTGTAAATGGGTTTATTACTCTCAGGGATGTCACGATTGCTGGTTCTGTGATGATTGCCGAGGCTGTCATCATTGCTTCCTCTGTACGAATCTTGTGAAAAAAGAATACCACTTTATGAATGAGAAGCTTCCACGAGAGGAGTACGAGAAACGAGTTTCGGATTTTTTGTCCGATCATAAACACATCCAAAAAGCGAAAGAACTCTTTAATGATTTGAGAAAAAAACGAATCTACAAATATGCGAATGTGATAAATACTGAAAATTGTACGGGGGACTTTATAACCAATTCAAAAAATTGTCAGAATTGCTATGACATGATGCACGCAGAAGATTGTGCGCATGTTCAATTGGGAGTGGAAACAAAAGACCTGATTGATTGTTCCAATATGTATGATGCTTCGCGAGTTTCATACGAGACATTGGGAACCATGAAAACATTCAATTGTCATTTTTGTTTGTATGTTTTTTATAGTTCGGATCTTTGGTACTGCGAGCAGTGTTTCTCGTGTAAAAACTGCTTTGGATGTGTAGGACTGCGGAACAAGCAGTACTGCATTTTTAATAAAGAATATAAAAAAGAAGAATACGAAAAAGAAGTCGCCCGTATCATTCACTCTATGCAAAAAGCAGGGGACTGGGGGCAATTCTTTCCAATAGAAATCTCACCATTCTCGTACAACGACTCGGTAGCCCACGGTTACTTCCCACTGATTCGAGAAGAGGTTCTTGAGAAAGGATGGAGGTGGGGAGAAGACGTGGATCGTGAAACAAATCCTCAGACATACGTTGTCCCCGATAAAATTGAGGCAGTGAAGGATGATATTCTTCAGGCGGCTCTCGCTTGTGATACTTGTTCCAAAAACTACCGACTTCAGCCGTTGGAGCTGAGTCTTTATCGAAAAATGAAACTGCCGATCCCGATTCAGTGTCCTGATTGTCGATACGGGGCGCGGATGAGCCTTCGAAATCCTCGCAATCTCTATGATCAAAACTGCGAGAAGTGTTCGGCGAGCGTGCGGTCTCCCTTTCCCCCAGAGAGTGAGGAGACCATTTATTGTGAACCGTGTTACCTCGAAGCCGTAAATTAATATGGAAAACTCCCCCCAACTTCACCAAGGCAAAGTTTTCCCCCCTCATGGAGGGGGGCTAGGGGGGAGTATTATTGAACCTCATCATCGATTACCTTACAATCCAAAACTTAAAGAAAGAGCGCGAGAATTAAGAAAGGATATGACAAAACCAGAACAAAGAATGTGGTTTGAGGTTTTAGGCAGTAAAAAGTTAAAAAGACTAAATTTTCTGAGACAACGTCCTATCGATAACTATATCGTTGATTTTTATTGTGCAGAATTAAAGTTAGTTATAGAAATTGATGGGGATTCTCATGATGGACAGGAAGAATGCGATGACATTAGAACAGATGTGTTAGAAAATTATGAACTCAAAGTGATTCGCTATAAAAATAAAGATGTTATAAATAATTTAGAAAGCGTTTATGACGATTTGTTAGAACAGATTCGTAAACGGAAAAAAGAATTAGAATGATAAAAACCTGTACCGTCTCTGGAGTAGAATTCGAAATCACTGATGGTGATGTCGCTTATTATGAAAAGATGGGAATTCCCATTCCCACGCTCTGTCCTGATGAGCGGGAACGTCGAAGACTCATGTGGCGAAACGAACGGAGTCTCTACAAACGGACCTGTGATTCCTGTAAAAAAAACATCATTGCGATTCATCACAAAGATGCCAATTTTCCTGTGTACTGCAACAAGTGTTGGTTTGGGAATGAGTTCGATGCTACCAAATATGGTCGGGACTTTGATTTCTCGCGTCCGTTCTTTGAACAATTTAAAGAGCTCTATGACGAAGTTCCACAAATTTCTATTATTAATGATAATGGTACGAAGAGTGAGAATTGTGAGTACTGTCAGGATTTTTCCAATGGTCAGAATTGTTACTTGGTGATTGGAAGTTGGTTTATCAAAGATTCATTTTACTCGGTCGATTGTAATCGTGTGCGTGACGTGATGGATTGTCGGTCTGTGATTACAGAGAGTGAGCTCTGCTATGAATGTGTTGATTCTCAGCGCCTTTATAATTGTGCTTTCTTGCAGGATTGTCAGAACTGCCACGATAGTTGGTTTCTCAAAGATTGTATCGGATGCTCGAATTGTTTTGGGTGTGTGAATCTGCGAAACAAAGAGTATTACTTTCTCAATGAGAAATGCACACCGGAAGAATTTAAAAAGAAAGTGGAAGATTTAGAACTTTATAAACATTCCAATCTCGATGGAATGCGAGAGAATTTCGTTAAATTTGTCCAAAAGTTTCCACACCGACATGCGCAATTTTTCAATACCACGGGGTGCGATGGAGATCATTTATATAATTGTAAAAACACGCTTGGATTCAACACAATCAATGGAGAAGAAAGTAAGTTCGTGGATCGAATAGAGTCCCCAAAGCATTGCTATGATATCGTCCAAACAGGGGCTCCACAGTGGTGCTGTGATTGTATTACGCCCGATAGTTCGTACATGGTGGTGTTTTCTTCGTGGTGCTGGAATTGTAAAAATATTGCCTGCTCTGATAATTGTCGAGGCAGTGGAGATTTGTTTGGTTGTATTTCTTTGCAGCGGAAAAATTACTGCATCTTGAATAAACAATATTCAAAAGACGACTATTTCTCGCTTCGTGAAAAAATTATTGAACATATGAAAAAAACAGGGGAGTGGGGAGAGTTCTTTCCCGCCGAACTTACTCCCTTTGGCTACAACGAATCGGACGCACAAGGCTATCATCCGTTATCAAAAGAAGAGGTAATTAAACGCGATTGGCAGTGGAGAGAAGCGGAAAAAGTCGATTACAAACCAGCGACACTTTCGGTCATCCCAGACTCAATTCATGATGTTCGGGATACTATTTGTGATGAAGTTTTGGCCTGTGAGAATTGTTCCAAAAATTATAAAATTCAACCCGCGGAATTTAAGTTTTATCAAAAGATGAAACTCCCGATTCCCTGCAGGTGCTTTGATTGTCGACACGCGGATCGTATGGCAATTCGCAATCCCCAGAAACTCTTTGAACGCAATTGTGATAAGTGTTCGGTGTCCATGAAAACAACCTTTGCTCCAGAAAAAAAAGAACAGGTCTACTGTGAAAAATGTTATCTTGATCTCGTAAAATGAAAAAGAACTGTGCGGTTTCTGGTGTGGAGTTTGAGATTACCGATAAGGATCTCGAATTCTACGAAAAGATGGGCGTACCCGCTCCAACACTCTGTCCAGAAGAACGGATGCGTCGTCGATTGGCGCATCGAAATGAACGGTGTTTGTATCGAAAACCGTGTTCAGTCTGCAATAAAGCCACTATTACGATTTTTTCTTCCGAGTCACAGATTCCGGTAGGATGTGATAAATGTTGGTGGGGAGATACTTGGGACGGGAAGAAAAATGGACGAGACTTTGATTTCTCACGCCCTTTCTTTGAACAATTTCAGGAACTCCAAAAAGAAGTGCCCCACATGGCTTTGTGGAATTTTCACAGCGAAAACTCAGAATATAATCACTGTTGTTTCAATAATAAAAACTGCTATTTGAATTTCTGCACAGATGAATCAGAAGACAGTCACTACAACTGGATTTCAGATAATTGCACCAATGTTCTCGACTCTACCGCGGCTCTGCACTGTGAGCTGTGTTATGAACTCACCGATTGTGAACGATGTTTTGACTGTGCGTTTCTACAAAATTGCCAGGGGTGCTCAGGGAGTTGGTTTCTCAAAGATTGTATTGGGTGCCATGACTGTTTCGGGTGTGTGAATCTGCGGAATAAAAAATTTCACTTCCTCAATGAACCATTGTCAGAGGAAGCCTATCGTAAAAAAATAGCGGATCTCAATTTGCATTCTTTCGATGCACTGGGAGGATTGCGGGATCATTTCACAAAATTCTGTCTCAAATTTCCGCACCGCTATGCGCAAATCCTGCAATCAGAAAATTGCACGGGAAACTACATTTTTAAATCCAAAAACGCACAAGAATGTTTCGATGTGTACGGGATGGATGAAGGAAAATATGTCTGGTATGCCCCTCGAAAAAATGAAAACGTAATGGACGCCTATGCGGTTGCACGTCATAACCACACGTATGAATGTATTTCAGGAGACAAGCTTAATAATTCAAAATTTATTGCATGGGTGAGTGATGGTCCGCACAATTCAGCGTATTGTTTCTTTTGTGTAAATGGATCGCACGACTTGTTTGGTTGTGTGGGGCTCAAGAAGGCGCAGTACTGCATCCTCAATAAACAGTACACCAAGGATGAATTTGAAACGCTTCGTGAAAAAATTATCGCGCACATGAAAGAGACAGGGGAATGGGGAGAGTTTTATCCAGGCTCTATGTCGGCTTTCGGATACAATGAGACCTTGGCGAATGAATACTTTCCACTGACCAAAGAAGAAGCGCTCAAGCGGGGATTTAAATGGAAGCAGCTAGAGAAAAAAGATTATCAACCAGCAACGCTTTCCACTCTTCCAGATTCAATCCAAAACACAGAGGATACGATCTGCAAGGAAGTACTCGCCTGCACGATATGTCAGAAAAACTACGCTATTCAAAAAGAAGAACTGAAATTTTATCGAAAAATGAGTCTTCCCATTCCGCGAAAATGTCCCGACTGTCGAAATTCGGATCGAGTGAAATTGCGTAACCCACGACAGCTTTTTTCTCGAACGTGTGAGGAATGTTCAACAACTATTCAGACGTCTTTCGCTTCTGATCGTCCGGAAAAAGTTGTGTGTGAAAAATGTTATCAAGAAGCTATTGAATAAACCCCCTCTAGCTCCCCCTTAACAGGGGGAGAACAGAAATGAAAAGAATCATAATTGTTCTCATCCTTCTTCTTCTCACCGCCTGCAGTTCAGTCCTGCCTGACAGACCAGCAAATTTGTTTGATTTTATTCCGAAAGAAGAAAAGATTGAACAAGAAATGTGTTCAAGGGAGTTCACCTTCAAAAATGATCACTTCGACAAAGATTGCCAATGGACAGAGTTGGAACGAGTGGTGGATGGAGACACGCTGATCATTGCAGACAACGTTCGAGTACGATTTATCGGAATTGATACTCCAGAGACCAAAGACCCGCGTAAACCCCTTCAGAAGTTCGGACCAGAGGCGTCAGAGAAGACGAAAGAATTGTTGTCTGAATCCAAGAGAATATGTTTGCTCTCTGATCCAGAGGGAGACGAATTAGATAAATATGGACGGCGGTTGGCGTATATATTCACGGAATCAGGAGTAGATGTAAATGCAGAACTTCTTCGTACGGGGTATGCGAAAGGATACTTTTATTTCCCTTTTGAACGGAAAGAAGAGTTTCGGTGTTACGCCGCGCAAGCCAAAGAGGAGGAGGTGGGGATGTGGGAGTAACCCCCTCATTCCTGCGAAAGCAGGAACCCAGTCAATAAAGAGAACTTATTGCTTAGCAATAAGTTGCGTTCCAACTGGATCCTCTAACTAAATTAGAGGATGAGGGAGGGGGTTCTCCATTAGAGAGCACTTATTTTTTCTCGTTTTTCTTCTCCACTTCAAAGGGGACATCTTTCCAGTTTTGATGCGAAGGAATCCCTTCTTTTATCGATGATGGATATCGGCAGGACTGTTCTTTTTATAACTAAAAAGAACCAAAAAGTTTTGGGGAGAAAAAACTCGCTCGTGCGCTCTTAAAATATTGCCGAGTCCCAATGACGCTCAGACACGGTTTCTCCCCAAACCCTGTTTGGATAGCGAAAATGTTTCTATTTTTCGTCTTTCTTTTCCACTTCAAATGGAACATCCTTCCAGTTCTGGTGCGAAGGAATACCATTCTCATCAATACTGAGTTTTGCTTCGAGTTTCTTATTTTTTTTGGCAAATTTTCTCACAGTCACCACAATAATAGCCAGTCCGAAGATAAGTAAAATCAATGGAAAAAGATCATTTATACTGATTGACTTAAACCAACCAAAGGATGATTTTTCGTCTTGTGATTGTCTCCAGACTTCTTCCCAAATATCAGGAAGTTCTTTCGCGAGAGCACCTCGAGAAAATTCTTCATCATTAAAAAAGAGGGGAGCAACAGCTCGGATTTCTCCTTCAGCGGAAACTCCTTGGATTTCCATACGAGTTTTCATTTCCTTTTCAAATTTCCCAATAAAGAAAACATCTTCAAATCCAATAGAATCAATTTTTGCGGGAAAAACTTCTTTCACGTTTCCTCCAAAAGCTGCCGTCACATCTTGCAATAACGTTGGTTCGAGATTCTCAGCGGCAAAGGCTTCAAACTCTTCTAAGATTTTATTTTCTTTTTGTACCGCAAAATGATCAAATCCTTTCTTTTCTTTTCCTAAAAAGATAAGGCGATTGTTCTTACTTTCTTCGTATTTTTTAACTTCATCAGAAGGAATGACTTTGCCCCCAAATTCTCTCAAAAAAGGAAGAAGTTCTTCATACATTCCAGAGTTTTTGTCATTGTAGTTTGCGACAAAAATGTTTTGGATAGGCAGTGGAATGTTGTTTACTCCTGGGAAAATTCGGACCATGAAAAATCCAGGAACTTCTGGTGTTCTCGTCATTTCGAATTCAAAGCTTTGCGCAAATGAAGCGGAAATGCACAACACACTTACCAACAAAAACAAAACAAACTTTTTCATCAACCCGTTTTTACTCAAAACACAAGATTTGTCAAGTGTTCTTAGAAAAATAATACCCTCTTGTCATTCCGATTCCTCGATCTCCGTCTTCACGAGGACATGTTTCTCGAGGACGGGCTCTGCGGAGGAATCCCTTCTTTTATCGAAGTTTGATATAGGAAGGAATGTTCTTTTTATAACTAAAAAGAACCAAAAAGTTTTGGGGAGAAAAAACTCGCTCATGCGTATTCAAACAGTTGCCGAGTCCCGTTGACGCTCAAACACGTTTTCTCCCCAAACCCCAGGGGATAGCAAAAATTAGTTCCTGAAAGACAAAATCTCAAACGGTTATCGAATCTTACTCAAACGGTACATCACCTCAGCCGCTTCGGCACGAGTGATTGGTTGACTTGGAACGACGTATCCACCACGTTTAGTTCCGATCAAACCGTAGGTTTTTGAAAAGGCAAAATAGGGAGCAAACCATGTGTCTCCTTGAACATCGGGGTAAGGACTTACCGCGAGGTGTTCACTTACTTTATGTCCAGCGGTGAGGATGGCGATTTTCAAGAATTCAGCACGAGAAATTTTATTAGCAGGTTTGAATTGTCCATCAGCGTATCCTTTTACAATACCGCGCTTGGCAGCGGTTGCAACATATCCGGAGAACCATTCTTTTCGCGGAACATCATTAAAATTTGTACTGACATTTTCCACAACAATACCATTTCCTTCGAGCAAGATCTTTACCGCTTCTGCACGATTAAGGTTTCCCTTTGGTCGGAATGTATTGTCGTCGTATCCATCTACAATGCCTTCATTTTTCAAATACTTAATCGCTTCCATAGAACTGTGTGTTGCTGGGACATCAAGGAAGAATTGTGCACGCAAACTTGAAGATCGGATCTCTCCAAAAGCGCCATTTGCAATGAGTTTAAAGGTACTTTCCGAATCGGTTGTAACTCGTACTTCTGCAACACCATTATCGAAATCACTGGCGATGAGTTTCTTTGGATACACATCAGCAAGATGTCCGAGGGTTGAAGAAATTTCAATTCCAGCGGTTGCCACTAAGTTTTCTACACGAATTTTGACCACTTTTTCTTCTCCCGGAATAAAGATTCGATCGGTTTGAAATTCTACTTTTTCTTTATTACTCGTTGGTCGAGAAGGAGGCGTAACAACTACTGGTGGAGTGAAAACAGGAGGTGTCACAATTGGTTTAATGTTTTCTACAGGAGTTGGTTCTGGGAGTTGAACATCAACAGTATCATTCGTAGAAGCCACAAGACTGGTGTCTACATAGTTTTTAAATTGTGCGACAAAATTCATTGGGTGCACCGTGTATTTCAACGCGTTTTCTTTTCCGATACCTTGATAGACTGCATCAAAGTAAGAATTGAGTCCGGCATTCGTTACATCTGCCCACATAAAGGGCCAGTACAAATTAAATGGTGCATCCGCTCGATCCACTTGGAAATGAAGATGGGGTGCAGTTGCCATTCCACTCTCTCCAGATTTTCCAATAATATCCCCTTTATTCACTCGTTGTCCTTCATGAACACTGATAGAATCAAGATGTGCATACCCAGAAAAGAGTGTTGTTTTTTGATTTGGATTTGAAGGATCAGGAATATCAACGTGTGCAATTACGATATGATTTCCGAAATCTGTTCGTTTATTTACTGTTTTGTATACAATCCCGCTTGCCATAGTTCTGACGGGTGTTCCAACGGGAACTTTGATATCTACTCCTGTATGAGATCCGGTGTTTTCTGTTCCATCTAACTGATAGTTTCCCAAATTTGGAACGGGATAACTGATGTAGGCATTTCGTTCAGCCGTACTGGCGGTTCGGTAATTAACTCCTTTTTGAAATGTGTCAGTATTGTACTCAGGGAGCGGGATTAATTTAGATTGTGGTAATTGCTCGTATCGCATTCCTCTTTCCGCGTTTGAGAGTGCTACCCAATTTGGTACTTTTTCAATAGGTGCAACTGTTCCAGTGAAGTGTGTTTCAGGAAGTCCGACTAAACTGGTTTGGAGTTGAAATGAATAATCACTTACCATTCCTGATCCGAGAACTGAAATGAATCCAATAGCGATAAGTAGGTACGCGAGTGGATTTTCTTTAAAGAATCGTTTCCATGTGAAATGTTTCTTTCGAATCGGTTTCTTATGAAATCCGTGATCAAATAATGACAATGGAATCTTTATTTTTTTCGCTTCACGAACCGCTTTTCGTGATACTTTTTCCACTTCTTTTGGATGAGTAAGAATTGCGATCGCAAGACCAGCTGTTAAAAGAAGCGCCAATAACCGAAATAATTTTTTCATATAAAGTAACTAAATCCCTTTATTATAGCACAAAATAGGTAAAAACTCAACTGAAAACTTGAACAAAAACGGGTTATGATTACAATCCGTTCGTTCTTTCTGAATAAGTCGAAAAGTTTTCTTCGGGGCCCCCGAAAAATCGTAGATTTTATGGGGAGAGGAGGAGCGGGCAAGGTTAAGGAATTTTAACGAAGTTAAAATGAAGTTTCTGCAGCCCAGCGACGACGAGCACGCGTAGCTCAGCTGGATAGAGCACCGGTCTTCGGAACCGGGTGTCGGGGGTTCGAATCCCTCCGCGTGTACCATTTAAAACAAAAAACCACCCTTTGGGTGGCTTTTTATTTTAAAATTATATGGTTGGGATTTGAACCCCAAATAGGGTTCGACCGTAAGCCGAAATCTTTGATTTCGTGCTGGAGGCTCTACCGAGCTCCGCTTTGCGGAGTGAAGGGGCGAGAATCCCTCCGCGTAATTTCAACTAAACCCCCTCTATCTCCCCCTTAACAGGGGGAGAAATACAATTACTGACCCCGCAGAGCGGGGAAGGGATACGAAGCACGAAGTGCGGAGTATCACCCCTCCCCTTTGTTATTAACAAAAATATTCCCCCAAGTTTGATCTTCTTTTACTCGATAACTTACTCCATGACAACTGGGTGTTATCCGAACTAAATCAATCCCATTGTAGGATTCTAAAAGACATTGTATCGCTTGTGCTTTCGCGCACTTTTTAGAATTTTCTCCGGATGTTTTTGGAAGATCTCGTTTATTCAGCCCTTCGACATACATTCCTATTTTTGCAGCAAAATTATGTGTATCCAAATTGGAATCGACAGAATCCCCCATATTTTTTACAATTGTTTCACAGGTTCCTTCTTCGGTTACTGAAACAGGTTGGGCACAACCAACTATAAGTAGAGAGAGAAGAATCGGTATTGAGAGAAGTTTTGAGATCATTAAGGCAAGTTTATTATGAATGTTTTAGTCTTTTATCATTCTCCAGTATAATTCTCTCAATGAATATCTTCAAAGTATTTTCCTTCGGATTCCTCAGTCTTTTTTTCTTAAACACTGCTTCCGCTGCTGAGATCCCTCAGCACGATGGATTCGTGACGGATCTGGCTTCCGTCCTCTCTGACCAAGAAGAAGCGCAGATTGAGGCACAAATTCAAGCGACAGAAGACGCCACAACGGCAGAAATTGCCGTACTTATAATTTCCTCTCTTGAGGGAGTAGATATCGCTCAATATGCAACAGAGGTTGGGCACGAATGGGGTGTGGGAAAATCAGACAAGGATAATGGACTTATGATGGTTATTTCGGTTGAGGATAGAGAATTCTTCATTGCAACTGGGTATGGAGTAGAAGGAATTCTTCCTGACATTAGAGTGAAGCAGATTGGAGATGCTAATTTTCCCGTGTATTTCCGGAAAGGGGATTATGCTTCAGGAATTGCGGCAGCACTGACTGATATTGATGGATTCTTGCGACAAGATGAATCGATTATTTCACAGTACAACAGAGGTAGTGGGGAATCAACTTCTTCAGCGCCAGGGTTTATCGTGATTCCCATATTTCTACTTTTCTTTCTTGGACTTCCTATTCTTGTTATTTGGAGAACCCGAAAATGGGAGAAGAAACATTTTCCTAAGCATCATAAAATTACAAAGAGTAAATCTAAAAAATCTTTCAAAAAGCGATTTCTCACATTTTCGAAGAACCTAGGAGTAATTGTTTTGTTTTTGGGGAGTTTTATAGTTTTGGGAGCGTTAAATCTCATAGTCGTTTTCTTTTTTATTCCGTTTTGGTTTGGAATTATTGCGGCTACTCGACCGTGGGTGCAAAAGAAGAAAACACAAAAGAAAAAGAGAGCCATTATCATAGCGGGAGTTATTACCCTTTTTTGTGGAGGAATTATCGTAAGTATTGCAGTTGTATTAGCAGCCATTATTGTTGGGATTGTGTTTGGAGGATTGTCTTTTTGGGGACTTTTTACTTCAAAAGATTGGCTCCCTAAAGCAAGCTTTACGATAGGGAGCTCTTCAGGAAGTGGATCTTCTGGCGGTTGGGGAGGCGGATCTTCTGGAGGAGGATTTGGTGGTGGTGGCTTTGGTGGAGGTGGTGGTGGAGGAAGTTGGTAATTTCTTTTTTTTGAGATAGAATTCTTGTGTTCGTATTTTTTTAATTTTCAATCATGAAAAAGAAAACAATTATCTGGATTATCGTGGCCGTTATTCTTGTAGGAGGATATTTAATGGTGAAAGGAAAATACAATACCTTTGTTACCAAAGATGAAATCGTACAAACGGCGTGGAGCCAAGTAGAAAATCAATATCAACGACGTTTCGATCTTATACCAAATCTTGTAAGTACTGTGAAAGGATATGCCGCACACGAAAAAGATACCTACATGGCGATAACGGAAGCACGAGCGAGTGTTGGGCAAATGAAAGTTGATGTTCATAATGCGGAACAATTTGCACAATATCAAAATGCACAGACAGGGCTTACACAAGCACTTAGTAAGCTTCTTATGATAAGAGAAGCCTATCCAGACTTGAAGGCGAATACGAATTTCATTGCGCTTATGACAGAGTTATCAGGAACAGAGAATCGAATCTCAACAGAACGAATGAGATACAACGATGAAGTAAAATCTTACAACATCACGATTCGACAATTTCCATCGAATCTTTTTGCAGGAATGTTCGGGTTCGAAAAAGCACATCTCTTCGAAATGGAAAAAGGAGCTGAGGAGATTCCAACGGTGGAGTTCTAAATTGAGAAGTATTTTGTTTGGATATATTTTAACAAGGGGATTAAAGCAGGAGCAATGCTGTGTCTTGCTTCTAATGTTTCAGTTTTTAGTATAAAGGAGATGTGGTTTCAAACAGAAGGTTCAGGACAGAGCCCTGAACCGGCGAAGAGAATAATAAAAGAAGGGGGTCTCTTTGTAGAGTCTGCCTTCGGCTTCGATCGAGAAATCGGAATGACAAAACGTGTGGACGATTGAACAAAAAATGTGTTCAATCATTGCTCTTGAACTTTTCAACCTTTTGACTCTTTAACTATCCTCTAAAATCCTGCCTGTTGGTGTTTCTCCAGATCAGAGAATTTCATTTTTTGTCGATCAAAGAAGAGGTGTACTCGTCCGATGGCTCCGTTACGGTGTTTAATGACGTTCACTTCGAGTTCGTTCGGAACTTCAGAATCTTCATTATAATAATCATCTCGGTAAAGCATCATCACCACATCGGCATCTTGCTCAATCGATCCTGAGTCCCTGAGGTCAGACAACACAGGTCGTTTATCTGGACGTCCTTCCACACTTCGTGAAAGCTGAGAAAGTGCCACGACTGGGATGTGAAGTTCGCGAGCAAGCTCTTTGAGACTTCGTGAAATCTCTGAAATTTCTTGCACTCGGTTCATTGGATTTGCGCCACTCATGAGTTGCAAATAATCGACCATGAGAAGGTCGAGACCGTGCTCCATCTGAAGTCGTCGAGCTTTTGCTCGGAGTTCCACGATGGAGTTTCCCATAGAATCATCGATGAAGATGGATGCATTTGATAATTGATCCATGACTGGACCCATACGTTCAAAATCAGAGTCTTCGAGTTTTCCTTTGTGTAACTTCCAGGAATCAACTTCCAACTGAGAGCAGAGCATTCGTTCCACGAGCTGTTCTTTGGACATCTCGAGAGAAATAATTCCAATTTTTTTCTTTTGATCGATAGCCGCACGCATTCCCATAGCGAGTGCGAGGGCGGTTTTTCCCATTGATGGACGAGCGGCTACGATGACGAGATCCGAAGAGTTAAATCCACCATTAAGTTTACTATCAAGTCCTGTGAAGGAGGTTGAAATTCGGTTCTTATTCGCCAATTCTGGGTTTTCATTAATTTCACAAAACCGTTCATAACTGGCCGTGAGGATTTCTTTGATCGGAATAAATCGATTCTTGAGAAATGTCTGAGAGATTGAGAAAACGCGTTTTTCAGCGGCTTCAAGAAGCTCTTGTACAGATTTGTCTGCATCGTATCCCAGTGCAGTGATTTCATTTCCAGCTTGAATCAATTTTCGCAGTGTTGCTCGGTGTTTTACGATCTGTGCGTATTGGAAAATATGTGTTGCCAACGGCACTTCATTTTGAAGTTCTGCCAAATATTCTGGTCCACCAACGAGTTCTAGTTTTTCTTTGGCTTGGAGTTTTGTCGCTAATGTCACAAGATCAATCGGTTCTGATTTGTGAAAAAGAGATAACACTGCTTCATAAATAAATCGATGATGATCATGATAAAAATCGGATGGTTCGATAAAATCGGCGATTTTTAAAATGGAGTCTTTATCCAAAAGAAGACATCCTAGCACGGAACGTTCTGCTTCTGGTGCAGTAGGAACAAGCTTTTTTGAAATATTAAGATCAATATCAGAAGATTTTGTATTTGCCATAGGGGTCAATTTTTTTTGGAAATTGGGATTTGGTTATCGGGAAAAAAGAGAAATTTGTCAATAAAGAATTTTCAATTTCCGATTGCCGATTTTCAAATACGATCTTGTATTGTCTTCCCGGAATCCTCTTCGAGCCTGAGCATTCCTTGCTTTCCTCAGAGCCGATGGCCGGAGGGATATCCGGGATCTAGCCACGAAGAAAAGATTACTGTGAAATTTTAGATAAGAGTGTTGTTTATAGCTGGGTCCCGGATATTCTTTCAGAATTCCGGGATGACAGGATTGAATAAGTTGACAAAAGTTCACCCGCTCCTAATATCTCTGCGCTCTTGTGGTTTTTTCTTCGAAAAATTGACGCGACGAAGACTGAATCCTGGGGTTGTAAAAAACTTTTTAAATCGCGTCCCACATTCAAAATGACTCATTCTATGGATGATTTACTCGTAGGCAAAGACGCGGGTATTGTTTTATTTCGTGCTGGAGACAGCGCAAAAGGTGTCGTTATTGACATCAACACTTCTCGTATCTTGCTTGAGCTTGAAGGAGGAGTAACCGGTATTATTACCAAAAAAGAAGCGGGTGGTTTTCTTACTGACGAAAGTTTGGAAATCGGCGCAACGGTTGAAGCGACTATTATTAACCCAGAAAACGAACAAGGGTTGGTGGTGCTTTCACTTAAACGAGCTTCTCAAGATATGGCTTGGTCTGAGCTTAGTACGCTTATGGACGAGGTACGTATAGTTAAGGTGAAAATCTTTGAAGCAAATAAAGGAGGTCTTATGGCCAACTTCAAGGGACTTCGAGCATTTTTGCCAGTGTCACAATTGACACCTCTTAATTACCCACGGGTAAACGGTGCTGACAGCGCTCGTATTTTGCAGAAATTGCAAGAACATATCGGAAAAGAATTCGCGGTTCGTGTTATTAACGTAGATCGTGAAGGAGGAAAGATTATTATTTCTGAAAAGGCGGCTCACGAAGAACAAATGAAATCAACACTTAAGGAACTTAATGTTGGAGACGTTGTGAAGGGAGAGGTTTCAGGGGTTCTTAAATATGGAATCTTTGTGGCATTTGATGGTGTTGAAGGTTTGGTTCACTTGTCTGAACTTGATTGGGGACACATCGCTGATCCTTCTGCGCACTATTCGCAAGGGAACAAGGTTGAGGTTATGGTGATTGGAATTGATGGAGACAAACTCTCGCTCTCCATTAAACGACTTACGGATGATCCTTGGAGAGATAAGGTAAAAGGATTTCAAGAAGGACAAGAGGTAAGCGGAAAAGTACTCCGATGGAATGCGCAAGGAATTTTTATTGAGGCTGCATCAGATGTGCAAGGGCTCTTTAGTTTAGAAGATTTTGGTGTTGGTTCTCATACTGAGTTGAAGCTCAAAGAAGGAGAGGAACTTCACGGAGTGATTGAATCAATCAATGTTGATTCTCACCGATTGGAGTTGAAGAAGGTGTAAATTAAATTTGAACCCGGGTTATTCATAACCCGGGTTCTTTTTTTTTAGATAACAAAAAACCGACAAGGAAGCTACAGAACTCAATTATAGAGATGAACTTCCCGCCGGTTTTTAAAGCCCTGACGAAGGGCCAAAAACTCTCATTGCCTTGCTTGGGTGAAAAACTTTTTTAACTCATTCGAGTCTCGCGTTACCAGTCGAGGCCTTTTTTGTATTTCAGGAATTTGACTGTTAGGTCAGATTGCGCTAAAATGCAGGCTGTTTGGTTTTAAAGAAAAGAGGAAAGAATAAATTCTTTCTTCTTTTTTTCGAACCCCAAAACGGTTTTCGAGAGGGCGGCTTCTTCGAAGGGAAGATAAGTCGTCCAGTGAAAATCGCCTCTCGCGTTTTGTGGTGCATTCAATCCGTTGTCTAAAGCGGAAAGAACGGCATCGCAAAGCGGAGAGAAAAGAGAAAGCAACCTTGGTCTGAAAGTTTTAATAAAAAATAAATTTTTATAAAATTTTGAAAGAAATAATTTTTGATCAGTAAGCCTACTTCCTCATCACTCCCCACTCCAACCGATTTTTGAAAGAACTTTTTTCTGTGATCTCTGGTGCGTCGAGGAAACTTGTTTTTGTTTTTTAGTTCCTGAGCAACGAAATCAAGACAGTTTACCCGTCAGGCCTATTTTCGTCAACAAATACAGGTTGAGAAAATAAGGGAAGTGTTTTATTGTATACTTTATGTATTCATGAAATTTTTGACAAAATGTTGAAAAGAATCTAAATAGGGTATGGTTTTGTAGTAAAAAAATGACAGAAAAGAAAACCCCTGAACTAGGAGCGCAAAAACCCTGTAAAGAATGTCCCCTTCAACAGGAAAAGGTTTGTCGTATTGAAAAAGCGAATATCAAAATAAAGGATCTTGTGGAAACAACAAGGATTCGAACAGATCAAACAACAACAGATGAACTGGATAAAGCACTTGCACCAGATATTAATTCAGGTGTGTATTTTGAAGATGAGGATAAAGAGTTCCCATTATTGGTAAAACAAAAAGATGGGACGTTTTTGTATATTGAAAATGAAGAAGGACAGGTAGTGCCAGTGGAGTGTCCACTTATTTATAACAATCCATCGGCCTATCAGAAAATGATGAAAATCATTGGTCAGGTTCGGCGATATACCTTGAAGCATATTCCCCCAATTCCAAAGGTTTCAATGCTTAAAATGCCAACAGTAAAAAAACGTACAAAGAAAAAATAACCTTCATTGCCAATTACCTCGAAATACAGGACAATTCGCGTGATGATAGAAGAAGAACAGACTTCAGCGAAAACAGAGGCTTCGGTTGTTTCTCATACTTCAAATGGAGACAGTGAAGCTTTTGAAAATACGTTGCGACCAAAAGATTTTGAAAATTATGTCGGACAATCCGAAGTGAAAGGAAACTTGCGTGTATTTTGCCAAGCGGCGCGAAAAAGAAACGATCCATTGGATCACACGTTATTCTATGGGCCTCCTGGGCTCGGGAAGACAACGCTGTCGATTATTCTTGCACATGAGATGGGGACGAATCTTCGTTCTACTGCTGGACCAGCACTTGAGAAACCAGGCGATTTAGCCGCTATTTTGACCAATCTTCAAGAGAACGACATTCTTTTCATCGATGAGATTCATCGGTTGCGTGCGCCGGTGGAGGAGATTCTCTATTCGGCCATGGAAGACTTTGCGATCGATATTGTCGTCGGAAAAGGACCATCGGCCAGAACCATGCGTCTGAACGTCCCGCGATTTACCCTCGTAGGAGCCACAACAAAAGCTTCTATGCTGGCAGGGCCTCTTCGAGATCGGTTTGGACACGTGGAACGGTTGAGGTTCTATGAAGCGGATGAAATTCAACAAATCGTCGAACGATCCGCAGGGATTCTTGATATTCACATTGACTCAGATGCGGCACATACGCTTGCAAAGTGTGCACGAAGAACACCACGAATTGCGAATAGGTTGCTTCGTCGGATGCGAGACTTTGCAGAGATTCTCCATGAAGGAAAGGTAACCGAAAAAGTCGTTCGAGAAGGATTATCCAGTTTATCTGTCGATGAGAGGGGATTGGATCATGCAGACCAACTGTATTTGCGAGCACTGTGTGAAAAATTTAAAGGTGGTCCAGTGGGACTGTCTACCATTGCTTCTGCAATGGGAGAAGAAGAAAATACGGTTGAAGATATGATTGAACCATTCTTGATCCGTGAAGGATTTCTTCAAAAGACTCCACGTGGGCGATTGGCGACAGAAGAGGCGTTTGCACATTTGGGAATTTCTGGGAAACCAAAACTTATTTGATTTTCTTTGCATTTCCCCAAAATCTTCTTAAACTTAAATCCCGTAATGGTTAATTCAAAATTCATTTTCGTCACGGGTGGTGTTTGTTCTAGTTTGGGAAAGGGAATTGTAGCGTCTTCGACTGCCGCGATTTTGAAATCGGCTGGAGTAAAAGTTGCCATCATGAAACTCGATCCATATTTAAACGTGGATCCGGGAACAATGAGTCCATTTCAACATGGAGAAGTGTTTGTGTTGGATGATGGATCAGAAACAGATTTGGATTTGGGACACTATGAGCGGTTTATTGATGAAACATTGGTAAAAGAGTGTTCGGTGACAACAGGGAAAATTTACTCAGAAGTATTGGAAGAAGAACGAGAAGGGAAATATCTTGGGGGAACAATTCAAGTGGTGCCACATATCACAGGGAAACTTATTGAGAAAATTGAACTCGCGGCAAAGAAACTCAGAACGGATGTTCTTGTTGTGGAAATCGGAGGTACGGTGGGAGATATAGAAGGAGAGCCTTTTATTGAGGTGCTTCGTCAGATGAAAAAGAAATACGGAGAGAATTGTATATCCATGCATACGACGTTGTTACCGTATTTGGCGGCATCGGGAGAACTCAAAACAAAACCAACACAGTTATCAGTAAGAGAAATGAGGCGTTTAGGAGTGCAACCGGATCTTATCTTTATGAGAGCAGATGTGAAGATTCCAAAAAATTTGATAAAAAAAGTAGCGTATTTCTGTGATGTGGAGGAACGGGCAGTAATTCCTGCAGAGACGGTGAATTCAATCTATGAAGTTCCATTGCGATTTCAAAAATTTGGACTGGGAGGGATTTTGTCAGAAAAATTAAATCTCAAGAAAAAAAGGTTTAATCTTAAAGATTGGGAGAAGGGTGTTGAAAAACGAAAGAAAGTGAAAGGAGAAATTTTCATTGGGTTGGCGGGGAAATATAATGATCTCGATGATGCGTATTTATCGGTCATTGAAGCGTCTAAATCAGCAGGATATCACCACAATCATAAAGTAAATATTGAATGGATTGATACGGAAAAAATTGAAGAAAAAGACAAGGAAGAGTGGAAAAAACTAGAAGCCGTAGATGGCGTTATTGTTCCAGGAGGATTTGGGAATCGCGGAATCGAAGGAAAAATTCAAGTGGCGGAATACTGTCGTATAAACGAAAAACCTTATTTGGGGTTATGTTTGGGATCACAAATTATGGCGATTGAGTTTGCGCGTAATGTTCTAAAAATTAAAGATGCGACCTCAGAGGAATTTGATGAAAAAAAGAAATCAAAAAATTATGTAGTGGAATTTGTGCCTGGGCAAAGAAATTTACGTACTAAGGGAGCGAATATGAGATTGGGAGCCTATCCAGCGGTTCTTACAAAAGGAACAAAAGCGGCAAAAATTTATAAAGAAACAAAGATTTCTGAACGACATCGTCATCGATATGAATTTAATAATAAATATCGGAATCGATTTGAGAAAAAAGGGTTTATTATTTCGGGTCAATCACCAGATAAAAAACTCGTGGAAGTTGTTGAGATAGCAGATCATCCTTTCATGATGGGATCACAGTTCCATCCAGAACTGAAATCTCGACCATTCAAACCACATCCACTGTTTCGAGCGTTTGTGGCTGCCATTTTAAAATAGGAGGATGTACAACACCACAAAACCTTATTACAGCAAGCGAGTTCTGTTGATTTGAAGTTAGAGAGCATAGTATGCTAATAGGAGATACGTTTTTTAATAAGACAAAATCTTGTTGTGACACAATCTTCATGAAAAAAATAAATACAAATAGAATTCGATTTATAGTGTGTTTTATGGGGGTGTTGTCTTTTTTTCTTATTTCAAGTGCATTTGCATTGGTTGATGGGGATCTTAAAAATGCACCGAATAACATTCTCCTAAACGAAATTGTGGTAAGTGAAAATGCGGCAAATGATACTTTCATTGGAATGTTGTCAGCGGTAGATCCTGATAATGAAATTGAGGATCTTACGTTTTTTATTCCGAATGATGCGGGGGGGAGATTTGAAATTGCAGAAGGGAATAGTTTACAGGTAAAAAATGGAAATGAATTTCTCGATTATGAATCGGATAAATTTCACGAAATTACGATCTTAGTACGAGATCCAGATTGGAATACATTTACAAAGAATTTTACGATTCTGGTACAAAACAAAAATGAGGCTCCGACCAATATTCTTTTTGAGAGTACAGCTGTTGATGAACGAGTAGAAGTAGGGACAGTTGTGGGAACATTAACGGCAATTGATCCAGATTCTGGAGACAGTCACACGTTTGCGTTGGCGAATGATGCGGGAGGTCGATTTGCTGTTGCAAATGGGAATCAAGTTGTTGTTCTTGATGGAACTCGTCTCATGGCTGAAAGTTATGATATTTCGGTTTATGTTGTGGATGCGGTGCGAAATATGTACGACAAGTATTTTAGTGTTGATGTGAATCCGATGCAGGCGCCAATTTTATCGGAAATTATAATGGACACAGACGAAGAAAAAGGAATGGTCTTCCAGTGGACAACGGATAAAGAAGCAAAATCAAGAATAGGATATGGACTTGTTGGGGATATCTCTAGGCTGACGCCTTTTACGTCAAATTATACTCTTTCACAAGAAGTAGCTATTCCAGATCTCCTCGATTGTGTAACGCATGATTATCGATCTCGATCCTCTGATGATCAAGGAAAAGAAAGTGTTGGGACAATTGCAACGTTTACAACAAAAGGATGTATAGGTGAGGCGAACACATTAGTAGAAGTACAAGAAAATGTTTCTTCTGGAGAAGGGGGTGTTATGAAAATTCTTATTGGAAAAAATGAAGGAGTACAAGTAAACATTCCAGAAGGGGGTGTTGAATCAGAAAAACAGGTTCAATTTCAGTTAAAGCGACTTGAAGTCGGGGCCATTTTACAAGCCGTTGGAGCACCTGTCGCAGCAGAAGATATGTATGTTTTGGGAACGGGAATATATGATTTACAGGCACTTTCAGACGTGTCTACAAAACTTTCAAATTTTCAAGAAAATATTCACATTACCTTTTCTTATTCCGAAGATGATGTAGTGATGTTGGAAGAAGAAACGCTTTCTGTGTATCAGTGGAGTGAGGAGGGATGGGAAAAACTCCCGAGAAGATGTTATGGAGATACGCTCAATAATATGATTACCTGTGCAACAGAAACTCCAGGTGTATTTGGGGTTTTCGGGGTTATGAATGATGTCGCGCGGGGATATACGGGAATCGCAAAAGCGATGCAGAACAATGTTGAAAAACAAGAACCTAAGAAACCCAAAAAACCCAAAAAACCAGAATTAACACCATCAGAAGTGCTTTTTCAAAAACGATTAGAACAAATGAAAAGTGGAGCTCTTTCAAAACAAACGATAGGCGCCAAGATAAAAGAAGAAGATGAATTGACTCAAGATGTTGTTGCAAAACTATATGAGGCGCAAGTACTCTTGGAAATGTATAAGATTGCACATGAAGAAATCGCACTTTGTGAAACACAAGAAGTGGGATCTTGCGATGAGATTTATGATTTTCTTAGGGCAGAAATCGATTCCAGAGAGAAGCAAATGATCGATCACTTGATGAGGAAAATGAAATAGTTTGTTTTTTTGAAAGAAATTTTTTATCCCGACGTATAAGAGGGTGAAGCTTCTTATTTATTATTTCTTATTTATTACATTATGAAAAAATCAATTTTCAATTTCGCTCTCGCCCTTCTTGTTTTGGGAACTGGCGTAGCATCAACAAGTGCCTTCTGGGAAGGCAATCAAATAACACCAGGCCGCTTTGACGAGTTCAAAGCTATCGTCATTCAAAGTGACACATTCGAAGCATTTCAGGAATCTATGAAAACGATTCGTGAAGAACACCGTGCTGAAATGAAAAGCATGCATGAATCAATCACTCATTTGGTTGAAAATATCGAAAATGGAGTGGTAAAAACAATTATTTCTGATGATGCAGATGTTGTCATCAAGATTCAATCACGAGAAGATCGTGCCCCAAGAAACGAGAAAACTATTCGGACAGTGGAACAATTATCAAATGGTATGAGAGTAATAACTACTTCTGATGATCCGGAAACAGTTAAACGCATGCAAAGCCGTGCAGAAAGAGGATTCGGAAAAGGTATGGGACACAAAAGAGGTATGAGAGGGGAAGGGATGAAAGGTCGTTTTGGAAAAGCAGGATTTGAAAAATCAGAAAACTGGGATGATATGAAAATGGAGGAACGAAGAGCATTTATGTTAAAAAACAACATGGGAAGTATCGAAGATCGTTTCGAAAAATCTGGTGTAGATATGCCGGAAAATTGGAATGGAATGGAACGAGAAGACCGACGTGAATTTATGCAGAAAAATGGTATGGAAGGGCGATATATGCAATGCGGAGGAAACCAACGACAACATCCATCTTTTCGAACAAATAGGCGAGGAGGACAAGGAACAAATATGAATGGACAACGAAAATCGAATCTTAGAGAAAGATTCCAAGGTTGGATGGGTCAATAAAACGGTTTTTGTAACCAAATAAAAAGAGTCTCCCTGTGAGGCTCTTTTTTTAATACCAGGAAACCCCGCACGAAACCTGCAGGCGAGGTCACGTGACCTCGCCTGCAAATGTTGAAAAATTGAAAGAAAATAAATACACACACGTCTTATTTATTGAGATGAAAATATTTCACATTGGTATTGCTTGGGATTGTGAATTGCTATAAAAAACACACATGATAAATAGTCGCGAAGCGACCGATGAGAAGTTAGTAGCGTTAGCGTTGGAAGACGTTGATTGGTTTGGGCTTCTTGTTGAACGGTATGAGGAAAAACTAAAGAGATATATTATGCGTATTTCGAGCTTCTGCCCAGAAACAGTAGAAGAAATTCTGCAGGATGTTTTTCTCAAAACTTGGAAAAATCTCAATGGGTTTTCTGGCAATGTGAAATTCTCGAGTTGGATTTATCGTATTGCACATAACGAAACGATTTCAGCTTTCCGAAAGGCAAAGTCTCGAGGTTACGATCAGCAGGTAGAATTGGATGAGAATCTTTTTCTTCCTGATAAAACAGATTTTGTAAAAGAATTTGATCGAGAACTCACAGCACGAAAAATTCAAAAGATTTTGGGGCAACTACCAGAAAAATATCGAGAAGTACTTATTCTTAAATTCCTCGAAGATCAGAGTTATGAAGAAATTGCGGATATCCTTCATTGCCCTATGGGAACGGTGGCGACACTTATGTCTCGGGCCAAAAAACAATTCCGCGCACAGTCAGAAAAACAAGATATTCAATTTTAAAAAATGAATCCTTCAAAATTCTCAGAATCGGTACTCAGAAAGATTAAGGCAAGACAGATCAAGCCTCGGTCTAAATGGCAGTTTATTGCTCGAAATATTGGTTTCTGGGGGATTTATAACCTTTCAGTGCTTCTGGGAGCAGGAGGGGTGTCAGTGATTATTTTCGCTTTATTGGAATCAGACTTTGATCTTTTTTCTGAACTTTCTGGATCAGGAACATCACTAATTCTCAGTTGGTTACCGATGTTTTGGATTGTCTATTTTGTTGCGTTTGTCAGTATCGCAATGTGGGGGTTGCGCAAGACGAAGAAAGGATATCGATTTTCTATTCACGCACTTCTTATGACGAATGTAACATTAAGTATCCTTCTTGGGGGACTTATCTATGGAATAGGAGGAGGAGAACAATTTGAAAAAGTGTTTGCCGAAAATGCCCCGATGTATGTGGGTATGCAACATCGTATGCAGGAAATGTGGACACAGCCAGAAGAGGGGCGATTATCGGGAACGATTCTTGAGGTACAAAAAGAAGATATTATTATTCTCGATGATTTCTCACATCAGCAATGGATTGTTGACGTTGCCGATACTCCAAAACGAAGACCATTGAGAATTGGTACAAAGGTGAAAGTGCTGGGCGAAAAAACAGGGGAGCACTTATTTACAGCCACAATGGTGCGTCCTTTGATTGGTCGAAGGGGACAGTTTATGGGAAAGGAAGATCACAAGCGTTTGCGTTCACCAGAGGAGCGAGAGCAGTTTATGAAAGATCATCCGGAGATTCAGGAGAAGAGAGAACAATTCCAACGAGAACATCCAGAGTTGATGAAAATGAGGAAAAGGATTGAACAATAAATGTGTTCAAGGGGGGAGCGGGAATGTGCTCAAGATGGGGGATTTTAGAAGAGTGATCCAAAAAGGAGTATTGACAAAACGGTTTCTATCAGCCATAATTGATGTCCTGTTCTTTTAAATTCTTCTCTTAAATAACCTTTTAAAAATCCCGCGAGCGCAGAACTTTGTGCGAGCGAGAGACACGGTCACGAAATATGACGATATTCGCTGAAAGCGAAGAAGTCTAACGAAGTGACCCAGAAACGAGGGGGTGTTTGGCTTTGACAGAGAGATTCGAAATGTATTTTTTGCGAACACGGCACGTTTATCTGCCGGTACATCCGATAAACAACCTTAAATGCAAACAATTTTGTTGCTAAGGCAAAACAAGGGTTTGACAATTTCGTAGCATCTTTGATGCCTCGACAATTAGCTTATCAAGGTATTGCCTAAATATAAACCTTACTTGAGCTTTACGCTCGTGAGTGAAATAGAGTTGATGATTCTAAATTCTATTTCTAATTTGAATCTTACTTTTTTAATTGGTCGATGAAGAAGGACAATTAAGACCACTCTTTTCCGTTTTTTGTTCATTTTGTAGCGGAATCGTATTTAAATGAACTATGTCACGTAGACGAAAATAGGTTTCCTCTTTGGACGCGAGTTCAATTCTCGCCACCTCCACCAGAATAAAAAAACTGATATGCCCGAAGGGTATGGCAGGTTTTTTATAGTTCTGCGTAGCAGAAGGGCAAGAATTGGACGAGCAGAGTTCCTTTTGCACTGACCCCGCAAGGCGGGGGAAGATGCAAAAGATTCGAGACCACAGTCCCGCAGAGCGGGACGAGGACATGAGAACATTCTCGCCACCTCCACCATTCGACTCCTTTCAGTCGCTCATGGTCTTCGACCATTTGAACTACCGTGAGGAGTAATTT
>CAZDZO010000003.1:0-43439 GCA_964509975.1 uncultured Candidatus Peribacteria bacterium | reverse complement strand
GTTGTGAAAGAAAGCAGTCGAATGAGTGTCCCGAATGAGCGGAGCGAATTGAGGGACATCATATAAAAGGTTTCATATCAACCTTAACTCGACTCGCTCATGGTCTTCGACCATTTGAACTACCGTGAGGAGTAATTTGTTGTGAAAGAAAGCAGTCGAATGAGTGTCCCGAATGAGCGGAGCGAATTGAGGGGCTACAATGATCAATATTTGATGTACAATGAAATTGTATGTCTTATTATTTTTACTTTGCTCGTTGTTCAGACGATTCTTTGTACGCAGGATATTGCAAAGACGTTCAAGCAAGAGAAGAGAAGCATAACAAAGGACAAGGTGCAAAATATACAAGATCAAGAAGCCCAATAAAAATTATCTACACCGAAACGTTTGATACTCAAAGAGAAGCCATGCAACGTGAAATAGAAGTGAAAAAATGGAATCGATTAAAAAAAGAAAAGCTTATAAAAAATGTTTACGGGACGGAAAGATGAGAACGTTCTCGACGTTTAGTTTTTTTACAGTTCTCGCTTTATTTGGGAAGTCTCCTTGTGTTGACATTTTTAATAAAAATGATACATAGGACAGGTTAGCATTGTTGAATTCATGGGAGAAAAACAAAAAACACTTGGGGGAAAAGAATTAGGATTAATCGATTTACAAGAATGTGCTGAAGAGTTTGAATACATTGTTCCAGAACGTGATGTTTTGCCTTCTGATCTCTATGAGAATCCTGATGTGGATAGTCTGAAATCAAAAGTTCGTAGCCTTGTTCAGAAAGTGCTTCCAAAGAAATCAGAAGAAAAAGAAGAATTGTCTGAAGATCTCTTAATTGAAATTAAGAGACTTGTTAAAAAATATGCAGGCAAAAAAGTGAAGGTTCGTTCGAATTCAATACTAGAAGACAGCTCAGGGCATTCATTCTCAGGAGTTTATCATTCTGAAACCGTAGAAGAGGTAACGGAAAAATCCTTACTCAAAGCTGTTCTCAATGTTTATAAATCTCTTCATTCACCAAAAGCCAAGAAATACAGAAAAGATAATAAGCTTGGAAAAGATGAAATGTCAGTAATTGTTCAAGAGTTCATTGAGGGGGATTACAGTGGAACAATGTACACATCGAGTTCGTCTGCTCCTGATGATATAATTATAGACACAAAAAAAGGGTCTGAAAAGGAAGAACGGGATCATACAAGTGAACGTTTCATTCTCGAATACGCAAAAGAACTAGAGGAAGACGGAGAGGAAGAGGAAAACGAAAACAATACGGGACCTAAAATGATTTTTGCGAGTGAAAATTGGGAAGAAAGAAAAGAAGGAACAAAGCGTATTCCAAAGAGCTTTAATGCTCTTGCAGTGATAGGAAAGCATCTTGAGG
Organism: uncultured Candidatus Peribacteria bacterium; assembly: GCA_964509975.1. Lineage (GTDB taxonomy): Bacteria > Patescibacteriota > Gracilibacteria > UBA4473 > UBA4473 > CAZVBV01. The sequence continues at coordinate 42,064 of CAZDZO010000003.1, read as the reverse complement.
AACGTTATGGAGCTTCTGATATTGAGTTTGTAATTCAAGATAGAGTTAAAGAATTCACTAAGGAAAAGAAACCTAGAGAGAAAAAAGCTAAAATATATCTCGTTCAAAAAAGAGCCATTACAGATACTATTGAAGATGTAGAGGATGTAGAAATTCCAGAGTATGAACCAGAGCAATTTCTCGGGGAAACAAGCTTTATTCGTGGGAAAGGAAAGCACACACTCCCTGTTGTGAAAATGATAAACATTGATGAGGTTCATAGAGAGGCTCTTCATGAAGAGAGGCGTAGGGAAGGCGGAGAGGCTACAGCGGATGGTTTTGCAGAACTCGATAAATCATACAAAACGGAATGGCTAGAGGAAGCTCGAAAAAGGAATCTTCAATATCCGAATGGGTATGTACTTGTCACAACCGTATTTAATGAAACTTTTTTCGAAGATAATACGGAGCAGTTGATGGATCTCCATGGAGAGAAGTCTTTTGATGAGCTTACTTCTAATAAAAAAGCGATCATAACAACAAGAGATCCTTCAATATTAGGACATGCTCCTTCTCTCGCAAGGTCATCGGGGCTTCAATATGCGGGGTTTCAAGAAAAGGATGGTGTTTTTAAAAAGGTTGAAACAGGGGATACTGTTACGCTTTATTACAAAAAAAGATCAATTTCCCTTTACAAAGAAAAGGTAAAACCACCAACAATTAAAGAATTTTTCGATGTAAAAAAGATAAAGATAGAAAAGGAACCTCCCTTCCTATCGATAACCATTGAAGAGCCTGAAAGTGAAACAAAAATAAAAAGGTTTTATGAGGGGTTTCTGCTTTTTCTCAATGAACACACAGGAGAAAGGTGGTCTTTTGAAGAAAAACAAGGCTACATCGGAGGGGAATTCATAAATTTGGAAGAGAAAGAGGAAGAGGATGCTATTATTTTGACGGGGCATTCCTCCTCTACGAATTTTAGCTTTCAGTTTTCAAATAAAGTGGGTAATTTCCCTACGGAACATCGGGAAATAACGATGGAGGAGGAAGATTTGCAAAAAATATTAGAAACCTTTGTGAAGTACTTAAAATCCAAATAAAAGCGAAAGCTTTTTTAGCACTCAATTGACTTTTCTGCTAAGGGAAATAAAATTCGCCCGATGGCAGAAGATTTTTACAAAGTGCTTGGTGTGGACAAAAAAGCCACAAAAGCCGATATAAAGAAAGCGTACCGAAAAAAGGCACAGGAACACCATCCCGACAAAGGCGGGAAGGAGACAGAGTTTAAAAAGGTAAATGAGGCCTACGAAACATTGTCCGATGATAACAAGCGATCGCAGTACGATCAGTTTGGATCTGCGGGTTCGCAATTTGGTGGAGCGGGTGGTTTCTCTGGATTTGGAAATGGTGGATTTTCATCTGCTGATTTTGGGGGCATGGAAGATGTTTTTTCCAGCTTTTTTGGTGGCGGTGGGCGTTCTGGAAAAAAAAGTACACGAGGAGGGGATTTGGAGGTAGAACTTGATATTACATTTGCAGAGTCTGTAGAAGGAGCGAAAAAGGTATTCCATTCATCGCATTTCCAATCGTGTGACAATTGCTCAGCGAAAGGGGGAGAGGGAAAGAAAAAATGTGACCAATGTAATGGAACTGGGCGAGTGACCCAACGGATGCAAACGCCATTTGGAGCAATTGCTCAGCAAACGGCCTGTCCGACTTGCGGAGGGGAAGGACAGAGTTTCGATAAAATTTGTTCTCACTGCCACGGGGAAGGACGAGTGGAAAAGAAAACAAAAATTGAAATTGTTATTCCGTCAGGAGTTGAAAATGGCACAACGCTTCGGATGACTGGAAAAGGAGAAGCGGGACGCAAAGGAGGAACCGCAGGAGATTTGTACGTACACATTCGTGTCGGGGAATCTTCTAAGTTTGAAAGACATGGACTCGATCTCTACTCATCACTGAAAATATCAGTCTTCGACGCATTGCTTGGAGGGAAGTTCAAAGTAGAAACCTTCTGGGGGAAGGTAGAACTTAAGGTTCCCGAGAATACGAAAGATATGCAACTTTTGCGTATCAAAGGGAAAGGGATTCAATCAAATGGGAAGGTCGGTGATCATATCGTGCGTATCGAATACGAAATGCCAAAAAAGATTACGTCAAAAATGAGAGAAGCTTTGGAGCAACTTAAAAAACATTGAACAATAAATGTGTTCAACAAGAAGGGGTTAACAATTCAATCCTTTTGCACGATTCGCTTCGCGTGTTGCACGTGCTTTGGCTTTGTTTGCTCGTTTACTCAACGTAGATTTTCTTCGACGTTCATTTATTTCATGTCCGCCGTGTTGTTTGGAATCACCACCTTTATTTGTCATTTTTGAAAGCTAATACGGGCGAGAGTGTATTTCTTTGGGTTCTATTGTCAATTGTTTTATTTATCCTTGTTACTTTTTATAGCCCACGGCTAAAGGCCGTGGGTTGCATTCTTCCGGTGGATTGAGGGGGGGGGAACAAGGAACAGACATGTCTGGCCCCTACAAAAGACTTAGTATTCTTTTTTGATGCTTATGTCTTTGAAGAAGTAATGAATAATGGCTTTGTAATCCTTGCCTTGTTTCGCGAGTTCTCGTGCAGAGTTTCCAGAGAGTCCAACCCCATGTCCACGTTGTTCAAGTCCTTCGTCAAGTGGGAGTGGACGAGAATAGGTCCAAGGGTAGGCGTGACTCCATTTGTCAGAACTCTGACCGGCGCTTTGCGTGAAATAAGGTCCAATAACTGGTTTCCCGTTATACAGGAGCATTTCTCCTTCGGTTTCTTTGATGAGATCGGCTTGCTCGACATGATATTTTTCCCAATCGTATCCGAGATAAAATTGAGAACTGCGTGGATCGTCTTCCAAATCATAGAGATCGGTTTTAAACTTCCTTCGTACGCCAGAATACACATACGCATAACTTCGTGCGAGGACGTGAATAGCGTGTTTTTTGGCTTCGGGTTCGGGGGTCGGTTCTTCGGCTAATCCCCAGAGATATTCTTCAATAGGGAGCTCATTAACAAGCAGAAGATCAGCACCATCTACGTATCCGTGTATTTGCCGTCGAAAACTATTAAAGGCATTTATTTTTCCCAAATTTCGGTTGTAATTTCGTACAGTCAAAATTCCATTAGTGCGAAGACTCACTTCAGAAACTTTCCAAACCTTTCCTTGACTGTGGACTTCAAGGAATCGTTGGTTTTTTTCTTTTATGAATTGTGGAATGATTTTTATCTGTGTTTGAGACGGAACTTGTCCGAGTAATGTGTTCTTTTCGCGAATTTCCACAGCTTCATTCCCGACAATGTCTGCATAATTTTCCTCAAAGAAGGCCAGTTTTACTTTTACATTGGGCTTGTCTTCTGCCTTTGGGGCAGAGTGATAAAACATACTAGCAGAGAGTTTTTTCAAATAATTCGGATTTTCTTTTTTAGTTACTTTATAAACGTTATTTGCGGATACTTTTGGGACTTTTGCTCCGGACACTTGTACAGTGAAAGGAAGTATTGGAAGTTCTTCTCCGTGAAATATTTTATTTCTCAAGAAGGTTGGAACAAGCTTGAGTTCATAATTTCCGTTTGCGGTTTTATCCACAATAATACGTCCACGAAAGTTTCCAGAATCTCCAGGTTTAACAATTTCGGTCAATCGAAACTCAGTCACAATCATTCCTTCGGGAATATTGGTAACCATTATGTTTGATTTTGGCATCCAGACATCTTTTGTTCCGTTTTTAAAAGCGATATTAAACGTCTTTCTATCGTTTCGTTGAATAACCGGCTTTTTGAGTATATTTGTGAATTTAATGAGGGGGTCTTTTTCCGGTCGTTCAAATCGTTTTGATCCTTTCTTTAGGACGTCGGGAGCATCTTTACTCAAAGAAAGGAAGTCACGTGCCATTTTGGAGTCAGCTTTCTTTTGACGATACAATATTTCTGTTAAATAAGAGGATTGTTCTCTGATTTCAGAAAAATGTTTAATAAGATTCTTTCCCGGACAAGCGGTACCGTGTCCTTTGCGAGCGATATCTCCATGTCCAGAAACATTTTCTGAAAGAGTGCCGAGATGATAACTCTTTTTATTGGTATCGATATTAAATCGTTTTGCGTGGTCAGCGATGAGAAGTTTTAACACTTGTAATTGCCGAGGGGTTGGTTCTTCATGCTGAAAATTTCCCATCAGTGCAATTCCGATAGTTCCAATATTGTGATAAGCCGCATGAGCGCCGACGATAGCAGGTCCACCCGCACGTCCTTCATAAATATTTCCTTCCCAATCAATAACGTAATTGTATCCAATATCTCCCCATCCACGATTCACCGTGTGAAATCGGTAAATGGCTCGCATGATCTCCATGGGGTTTCTCGTATGATTCACATACTCTCCGGTATGATGGATAACGAATTTTTTGACTTGTTTATTTCTTGAAAGAGGCCAGAAATACAGTTCGCCCTTTGAATTTTTCGTTTCCACAATTTCTGGTCGAAATCGAGGATCAATCAGATCTTCTTCCGTTTTAAACCATTTTTGGAATTTCTTTGTTCTGGATGAATATACGCGCAGACTTTCATCCGCTCCCCACTCTGATCGAGAAATGTATTTCGGTTGTTTCACGTATGGGGCGAGTCCTGTTTCAGGATCATCAAAGGTGTCGTCATCAAAAGGGGAAAAAACAACCTCCTTTTCGGTGGAATCAAGCGTTCCGGCCTCTGCGACGAGATTCTCAATAGGAAACGGCTCACTAAAAGGTATCCCAGTATTCCCGTTAAGGAGTGTTACAGCACTTAAAATGAGACTTTCTAACATGTTTATTTTTGTTTACAGATATTCTCCTGAATTTTATGGGAACTCTAAAAGATGGTCAAATTTTTTGTTCATGAATAAAGAAAGTTAACAGTTTAAAGAACGTCGAAAAGTTAAAAAGTAAAAATCTGAGTCCGGACTTGAACTCAATACTTTCCCATTATTTTCTCTATTGTTTTGCCAATGAAACCCGGATTCTTAGAACCCGAGTTTGTGGTTTGAATATTAATGTCTCAATACTTCATTCACAGCGGTATCGAGTTGACGATCAACGCCCGCTTTCTTTTCTTCAAGTGTTGGATCGGATACTTCTTTGTCGACTGAAACTCCATGAAATTCTTCTTCTCCTTCTTGAATCCAAGTTCCATTTGGGGTGAGCCATTTAGCAACAGTAAGTTTGAGTGTTCCGCCATTACCTTGTTTTGTTACTTCTTGCACGGTTCCTTTTCCGTGAGATTTTGTTCCGATCAGTGTTGCAATTTCATAATCTTTCATCATTCCACTGAATATTTCAGAAGCAGAAGCGCTTCCTTTGTTTTGAAGAATAACAATGTTCTCAATACCATAGAGTTCTCCTTGTCGAGAAGATTTATACTCATCGGTATTTCCTTTGTATTCTACGGAAAAGATAAGATCTTCCGTATCTAGGAAAAATTCTCCCATAGCGACGGCTGCCGTCAGATATCCTCCAGGATTATTTCGGAGATCAAGGACCATGCCTCGTGGTTTTTTGGGAAGGACGTCTTCCGTGAGAATCTTTTTGAAATCTTTTCCTGTAGTACTGGTGAATTTATGAATTCCAATAATGGGGACAGATTTTTGCCATTTGAGCGTGATAGACGGAATTGTGATTTTTCCGCGAGTAACGGTAATTTCTTGAGATTGTTCTTTTCGTTCAATAGTGAGTATGACGTTGGTTCCGGCAGGACCTTTAATAAGCCCTACGGTGTCTGAGATGGATTTTCCAGAGACAATGGTTCCATCTACTTTAGTTACAATATCTCCAGCGAGAATTCCAGATTTTTCCGCAGGAGATCCTGTAATAGGAGCAGTAATGGTGAATTTGTCATTTATCATTTCTACATAGGCTCCGATGCCTTCGAATTTTCCTTCGAGTCCTTCGTGAAAACTCTTTGTTTTTTCCGGTTCCATATAAGAGGTGTATTTGTCTCCAAGCGTATTTACCATGGCGGCAACAGCCGCTTCAATCATTTCGGTTTCTTTCTCTGTGGTCAGTTCTTCAGGAAATCGATACTGCGTTTTTATTTTTCGGAAAACATTTTCAAGGACGCGTCCGTTTGGAATCAGGATCCCATCACCGGTGTTTTGTGGTGTGGCGGAAAGAATTTGAAGAATGGTTTCTTGTGAAGCGGGACGGGCAAATGTTCGTGCGCGAGATGGCGTTTGAGTGCGAGAAGGTGTTTGAATTTGTCTTGAGTGTGCTTTTTGTACACGAGAAGATCCTGGGTTAATACTCGATTTTTTTTCTCCTTTGGTATTAAAGTTATAAATCCATCGAATAAGGTCTCGTCGAGAAAGTTCAGCATTTGGTTTCAATGGTGTAATATCTTTATTTTCCAACATCTTTGAAGCGTATGCTGCTTCGACGTAAGTGAGACCATTTTGATTCGGTGGGGTTCCTGTTATTTTTCGTAAAAACAATTTTGAATTCGCCCGAGGAGGGAGAATAGCTTTTGTTTTGGTTAGAATCCTAATCGCATCGATGCGTTTTATTGTAGTCTCTCCGTCAAAGGATTCTTCGGCATTAATAAATCCACGTCGAATGGCTTCTCTTAGAAACTGTGCCAAAGGATCATCATTAGAAATGTTTGGAGGGAGTGGAGTGTCAAAGGTTGCGGAATGTGGATCAAATCCCGTATCACGGATAACAATTTCCCAGAACATATCAGCGGGAATTGATTTATCTGGACGAAGAAATGTTCCATCCTTCAAAACGCCGCGATCAAGTAAACTCTGTACTTGTGTATCAAATGTACTGCCTTTTGTAACATCTCGGAAAGAGTATGTGGCGGGAATAAAGAGGCTTGTTACGAGCAAAACGAAGAATATTTTTTTCATATAATTGAAAGATAAAGAGATCAATAAGTCCGTTGAATTCTGACAAGGAGGAAACAGTTTGTCAAAAAGCAATTTTCAAGTCCGGACTTGAATTTTTTAAATCAGAAAAAAGATCTTTATTGTAATGCTGCGGTATTTAACAATTGGGAGAATAAGTCCGGACTTAGAAAAAAAAAGAATTCGAATTCGAAATTACGAAACGTTTTTTCGTTTGAGAACAACAAGAAGACTTTTTATAAAAATAATAATGTCGAGTTTGAAACTCCAGTTTTTGAGATAAAAAAGTTCGTAGTTCATTTCTTCTTTAAAGCTTAAACTCGATCGTCCATTTACTTGTGCAAACCCCGTAATTCCTGGACGAATAGAGAGTACTCGTAGATCATCTTTTGCGTATTTTCGCACTTCTTCTGGCAAATGTGGACGAGGCCCAATCAAACTCATGTCTCCGCGAATAACATTCCAGAGTTGGGGAAGTTCATCAATAGACCACTTGCGTAATATTTTTCCAAGTTTGGTGATGCGTGGATCGTTATCCATTTTAAAGAGAACACCACCTTTTCTTTGATTTTTCTTTAACAGTTTCTTTTTCTTTTCATCGGCATCTGGCACCATGGTTCTGAATTTTAAACAGTTAAAGTGTTTTCCGTTTTTTCCAACGCGTTTGGATTTATAAATCACCGGTGCTTTTTTATTTTCATTCCAGACCTTGAGGGCAACTATAGCCAAAACAGGACTAAGGAAAATGCTGGCAATACTGGCGGTGATGATATCAACGGTGGATTTAAAAACAAAACCCCAATCATCAAGCTTTGTGTTTTTCAATGTTACTAATGGGAAATTTCCCAACGTTGACATTTCCACTGCGGCTAGATCAAGTCCCAGTTCATCCGGTAAGAATCGAAATTTTACATGTGCAATATGAGCGAGTCTTACGAGTTTTGCGGTTACTTTTTCTGTGGAATTTTCGCTTGTTACGAGTACTTCATCGGGTTTTTCTTTTGCCAAAATAGCTTCAAAATCATCAAACGTTCCAATAATCGAACATTTCTCAAATTTCTTATCTCTCTTTTTCTTTTCACTTAAAACACCCACAATTTCAAATTGTGGAGATTGTCGGAGAAAGGCAATAGCTTGAGCTGATATTTCTCCCGTTCCCAAAACGAGAATTCTCACTCGGCCATATCCCATTTCATGAAATTTATTTCTTGCCCAACGCAGGGAGATTCTTCCACTGAGAATGAGAATTAATCCCATAAGCCACGATACTCCGAAGATGAATCGAGAGAAAAAAGTAAATTTTACAAAGAAGAATGCTACCAGTAGGAGTGCCATTCCAGAGGAAAATGTCCAAAAAACACGGATTATTTCATCCCATGTTTTTTCATCTTTATTAAAGTTATATCGTCCGTTGAGTGCAAAAACAACAACGAGTGCGAGTGCAATCTTAAAAGCAAAAACGTAAAAGAGTTCGAGAGGAAAAAGAGTTGTTGGGGCACTCAGTCCTAGTAATCCAAACCAACGCATTCGCAGAAAGTACGCGAACAACAGCGCCAAAAAGGTCATCACACCATCGTTGATAATCCGTCCAAAGGGCACTAGAAATTCAGATTTCCTCATTTCGATTGGGATTGTACGAAATAATTACGAATTATCAATTATGTTTATCCCGTCATTGCCGCTTGGCGGCAATCCGAAGAATAGTTATCGTTTTTGCAGAAGATATTGAAGAACTTGTGTAAAAATAATTTGCTTCGCTCAAGATGAACGAGGTTGTTTAACAGGATTCTCGCCAAGCGAAGATGACGGAGGGGCTTTTGAGATGGATTTCTTTTTTACTCCAAAAAACTCTTCTGTTCCTCCATCGCCAAAGCTTCGACAATTTTCTCAATATTTCCTTCCATGATAGAAGGGAGATTTGAAAAGTTTTGTCCGATGCGGTGATCAGTGACTCTGTCTTGTGGGAAGTTATACGTTCGGATCTTATCACTTCGGTCACCAGATCCAATTTGTACGAGTCTTTTTTCTCCCAGTTCCTTCATCTTTTTTTCCTCTTCAATAGTGGCTAATCGGGCTCTCAAGACATTAAAAGCCTTGTGCTTATTCTTCAACTGAGATTTTTCATCCTGACATGTTACGACGAGGCCTGTTGGTTCGTGTGTTAATCGGACAGCGGAATCAGTGGTATTTACACTTTGTCCCCCACATCCAGAACTTCGATACACATCAACACGAACATCATTGTCCTTGATTTCAATTTCAGATTCTTCTACCTCTGGCATGACTACTATAGATACGGCTGAGGTATGGACACGTCCTTGAGATTCAGTTACGGGGATGCGTTGCACACGGTGTACTCCACCTTCAAATTTCAACTTCCCATACGCTCCAAATCCTTCCACTCGGAAAATCATTTCTTTCAGTCCACCACCGTCATTGATGGTCTCACTCATGATTTCTGGTTTAAATCCCTGTTCTTCCGAAAATCGTAAAATCATTCGAGAAAGTTCTTCGGCGAAAAGAGCAGATTCATTTCCTCCAGCGCCTGGTCTGATTTCCACAATAGCACTGGCATCATCCTTTGGATCACGGGGAATAAGGGCTATTTTGAGTTGTTCCTCGAGTTCGGGCAACATCTTTTTAGCGGCATCAAGTTCTGTTTTTGCCATTTCAATGAGTTCTTCATCGGTTTCAGTTTTAATCATATTCTCGGCATCTTTTTTTTGTTGAGCAAAAGTTACAAAGGTTTGTGCAAGTTCTTTCTTTGCTTCGAGGTGCTTTCGTTTTTGAGACAGTTCGACAAATTTTTTCTGATCAGAATACACAGCAGGGTCTGCAAGCTGTTGCTCGACTTCTTCAAATTCAGCGATAACTTTTTTTGCTTTGTCTTCCATTGCGGCGGAATTGTACACGATGAAGGGATCCGGATCCAGCGGATCTGGATCCCAGTTATAAATCCCGAAGTTGCAAAATCCCGCTCTCTGCGTACGATATCCATCGATATGCCATTCCTTTTTCAACAGAATATTCCTTCACGTGAAGCGATTCGTCGCGCACTGCCACTTAGTTCAGTATTGGAACAGCAAGTGGCACAAGATCGAATCGAAATTCAAAATATTTTGTCAGGAAAGGATTCCAGAAAACTTATTATCGTGGGGCCGTGTTCTGCGTGGCCGTTTGAATCAGTACTTGATTATGCGCGAAAATTAAAACCTTTGGCTGACGAATTGTCTGCACAATTTAAAATTGTAATGCGAGTCTACATCCAAAAACCTCGCACTGGACTTGGGTGGACAGGGCCCCTGTCTCAACCAAATCCTTTTGCCAATTCAAATATTGAGGAGGGGATTGGGCAATGTCGAAAAATGATGCTCGAAATTCTCAAGATAGGACTTCCTATTGCCGATGAAATGGTTTTTCCTCGGAAGGAGAGTTACTTCCGAGACATTGTTTCTTGGCTTGCGGTAGGGGCGCGTTCTACTCAAAACCCAGAACATCGTATTATTGCGTCCGGTCTTGATATTCCCGTAGGACTCAAGAATGCTACCAGTGGAGAAATCGAGACAGGTATCCATTCCGTAGAAGTTGCGCAACATTCACATGTATTTGCTTTGGAAAACAAACAATGGAAAACATCCGGAAATGAATTTGCGCATCTTGTGCTTCGAGGGGGCGTAAACGGGACTAATTACGATGAGGCTTCTTTGATAAAAGCAGCATCCTTATTGCACCAGAAAAACATTCAGAATCCCGCTATTATTATTGATGTGAGTCATGGTAATTCGACAAATGGAAACACACAAACACAGGTTTTAAAAAATGTTTCGAATACGTTCGAAAAAAATTCACTTGTGAAAGGCGTTATGATCGAAAGTTTTTTGAAATCGGGAAACCAAACTCCGCAAACGCTTCAGGATGTTCAGACGGGCGTGTCGATGACTGATGATTGCTTGGGATGGGAAGAAACGGAAAAGATTTTAAAGGAATTCAAGTCTGGACTTGAACCGGATTTACCATTGTTTTCGGATCTCTCTTAGTGCGCGAAGTTGAATCACTCGAATATTCCCCTCAGCTTTTCCTGTAATTTTTGCAACTTCCGCATTAGAGAATCCTTCTAGATACTTAAACTCCAAAATTTCTCGCTGCACATCTGGCAATTTTTTCATTATTTTTTGTAATTTCTTTACATCAAGGTTGAGATTTGTTTGCTGATCTGGACGGAGGTTGTCATCAGGAATTTGTAAGAAAAAATCATTTCCCGCATCATCACTTTGACCAAGAAGTTCTTTTTTCTGTCTATAGAAATCGATGACTCTATTGTGAGCAATGCGAAAAATCCAGGCATTAAAACCGGCTTTTGGGTTCGATTTATAAGTATGGAGTTTTTCGACTACTTTGAGAAAAACATCAGAAACCAAATCTTCAGAGTCTTCTTCTGAAACGCGAAAATGAACATATCGAAAAATTTTGTCATAAAAAGAATCAAACAAAATGGCGAAGCTTTTTTCATCTCCGTTTTGCGCCTTTAATACGCATTTTTCGATTTGCGATGGGGTCAAATTTTCGCGCATCTATGTGAATTATATCACTTTTTTGCAAATGAGAATTCTAAAATTTTTACGGCAGCAAAATCATCAATACGATCAGCTTTCTGAGGGAGTACTAACTTAGACGAATATCTTTCGTTAATAAATTCAATAGAAACGAGTGGTTCGAATTTTTTCGCTAATTCTCGAATGATGCCACAGAGTTTATTTTCTTTTCCATCGGGAAGAATTGGAAGTCCTATTACCATTCGTTGAACACATTTTTTGTTCAACAATTCCTTTGTCCGTGCTTCGATTTTTTCAGTTTCTATAACTTCTAGTGGAAAGGCGCATATTCCATCAGGAGAAAAAGCGAAACCACAAAATTTTTCTCCATAATCAAGCGCAAGGATATTCTTTGCTTCTGATGAAGTGTTTTTTTCTTGGTTTTGTAACTCAAGATTTTGGAGTGTCTGGAGTGAGAGTTTTTTCATAGGGAGTTTCTGTTTTTTCAAGACCGAACAGCCATTGAAAAAATCCGGTGAATTTGGATTTGTTTTCTGGCCAATCCCAATCTCGTTTTTCAAAAAAGTACCAATCTTCAATATTTAAAAAGCGATCAGAATGTGATCGTATTTTTCCAAAATTTTCGGAAAATCCGAGTAATTCGTGTGAGGTGAGGAGATTGTATTTTGGGGTAGAAATCGGAATAGCTGGAACAATTTCAGTCAATTTCTCATTCAGTGCGAAGAGATCTGTTTTCGCCCCTGAGAAACGGACTTCATCAATCAAGAAGTCGATATCTTCGTGAGTCAGATTTGAAAGATTTAATTCTCCAGATTGAGAAGAATGCCAGGTGGAAAGAGAATCGAAATTATCGGAAAAATTTTGTCCGAAAAGTACGATATCGTAGCTTCTTTTTTTCAAAGCTTTTTGGAATTCGTCCGGAGTAAGTGCCTCGAATTCAATATCGACATTGAGTTCGCTTTCCCATGTCCGAGCAATGTTCTGCGCAAGGATTGCGTAAATAGGGGGAGCGGTTGAGGTAATAAGTCGAAGAGAAAGTGGTTCAGATGTTTCTCCTTGCGTACGTACATCAAGAGTTTTGTTGTATGGAAATCCGCCTGTACGAAGGAATGTTCTAGCTTCTGCAAAGTCTGTTACATGCCAATTCTCAACACCTTCAAAAAAGAAGAACGAATCAATTTGATTCCATCCGGGGGTGTTTAACAGTATTTTTTCTTTATCGAGTCCTGCATTCAATGCTTTTCGAAGACTTAGCTTTTCAATGCCCGTCTCTCTATCAAGATTAAAAAACAGCGCTGTGAATCGTGGTAGAATATATTCTCTCCGTGTGTAGAGGGAGTCGAGTTTGTATTCTTCAAATATTTTTTTCTCAAATTTTTCTAACTGTATAAATGGGATTTTTGAAAAAATAGTTGTCCATGGATGTTCAACATTGAGATGTTCAAAACGAGGATATACGTGAAAAATGAGATGTTTGATTTTGGGCTTTCCTCCATAGAAATAAGGATTGCGTTGTAAAAATACACGGAAACTTCCATCATCGTTTGGAACGATGTTTTCTAGCTGAAAGGGACCGGCTCCAATAGGTTTTTTATTAAATGCAAAATCTGGATCGGTAACCTCTTCAATTAGTGCATTTCGAAAATATTTCTGGGGTAATATTGGTGTTGTTAGTAGTGAAAGAAAAAAGACGTTCTGCTCGGGCAAAAGAAAGGAAACTGTTTTATCATCCACAATATTGAGCGAAACGTATTCAAAGGCGTCACGCAAGACATGGTTTGAAAAATCAGGATGTTGGATAACTTTTTCAAAGGTAAAAAGGACATCATCAGTGGTAACTGCTTCTCCGTTTCCAAATCGTGCAGAATCTTTAAGTGTCAAAAAATACGTTTTTGAATCTTCTGAAATTCTAAAATGTGCGAGTCCGTCTCTAATTTCTCCAGAAGTAGAATCGTACCGAAGAAGTCCTGCAAAAATAAGTTTTCCCAAATCTCGATCAAAAAGAGTAGCGTTTGGAGAAAGGGGATTGAGGTTCCGTCGAGTTCCAATTGTTGATTCGGTGTACATTCCTCCATTTGCTGGAACAAACTGAGAATGTGCCAAAAAGAATCGATGCCATAAAATACAAACAACCGTGACAAAGAAAATAAGCCCTACAATCAGAAGTAATCCCCACCGAGAACGGATACGAACAGAAGATCGGCGCATAAGAAGTATTTACGCAATAATCATTGCATATAAGCCCCCAAGTATAAAGATAACTGCGAGGACGATTGTCATTTGGTGAAGGAATCTTTCCCCACCTCGTCGTGTTTGTACCATGTCATCACCAGCATCTCCGCCCATCATTGAACCGAGGGTTGCATTTTTTTGTTGGAGAATGACTACAACAATAAAGAGGATTGTGACGATAATGTAGAAAATTTTAAACATGTAATTCTCGAAAAACCGCGGAGAGTGTAGTGGTTCTTTGGAAATTTGCAAATATTTGCTCTGTTTACGGGATCCGCGCCTTTGCGGGGATGACAAGCGTTGCTTGTCACTTTCTCAACCAATTAAACAGGGTGTTGAGTACGGACAAAATAACTCCTGCTAAGAGATAAGTCATAATTCCATCAATATCAAGCTTCGTGTTAAACATTTCCAAAAAGTTTACACTGCGTTCTAATAACCACAGCATAAAAGCATTAATCACAAAACCCAAAAGTCCTAACGTCAATAATCTAAAAGGAAGTGTGATAAGATTGAGAATCGGTTTGATAAACATATTAAGCAGGGCAAATACTACTGCCACAAAGAAATACCCCTCAATAGAACCGACTACATTGAAGTTCTCAAGAAATATTTTTGTATCAAGTACCCAGAACACTACGGCGTTCAGAAGGATTATCAGAAATATTTTCGCTAAAAATCTCATAACGCTTCTATTCTTCTTTTTTTGCAGAAAAAGTCAAAATCTGACACAATATCGCTCCATGAAACCCATCCTCGTTATAAAACTCGGAACAGCTTCTATCACAGATGAACACGGGAAATTAAATGAAACGGTTATTAAGCATGTATGCCAACAGTTAGCGGTGCTTGCAATTCGTTATCGGCTTGTGCTGGTTTCATCAGGGGCTATCGGGTGTGGAAAACCACTTCTTAATAAATATTCCGGGACGGACGCACAACGGCGTGTTGCGGCAAGTGTTGGAAATCCAGTGCTTATTGCGCACTATCAAAAATTTTTAGCGCTTTCTGGTATCAATGTGGGTCAGGCCTTGTTGGAACGACATCATTTTGCAGATAGAGGATCGTTTCTTCGACTCAAAGAGACTTTTGAAGAATGGTGGCAACAGGGTTTTCTTCCAATTGTAAATGAAAACGATGTGGTCTCAGATGTAGAAATTCGGTTTTCTGATAACGATGAATTATCAACACTTTTGGCGGTTAATTTTGCCGCAGAAAAATTATTGTTTGGAACCAGTGTGAATGGAGTTTTGCGTGATGAACAGGTTCTAGATCAGATCGATACATTTTCAGAGGATATTTTTTCTCTTGCAAAAGGAACATCGACATTTGGTCTTGGGGGTATGATTTCCAAACTCAATTGTGCCAAAACAGCAACAGCTATGGGAACAGAAGTAGTTATTTTTAATGCTTCAAAAGCAGGTAATATTTTACTTGCAGAAGCGCATAAAACAGGAACATTCTGCCCAGCTCGTGCTTGTCATATTTCAAATCACCAACGTTGGATTGTGAGTGCAAGTATTGCATCGGGGAAAGTGATTATTGATAGCGGGGCCGTCGAGGCACTTCGAAAAAGAAAAAGCTTGCTCGCCGTAGGAGTTCTCTCTGTTCAAAAAGATTTTATAAAAGGGGAATTAGTAGAAATCTTTGACGAAAATAATTCAGAACCGATTGGTATTGCTCGTGCAAAAAATGCTTCCAAAATGCTTTCTTCTAACGAAGAAAAAAAAGGTATAGAAGTTGCTCATGCAAATGAAATTGTTTTGTTTTAAAATCGTATAGAAAAAAAAGCGAAGCCCGAAGGTGAGTTTCGCTTTTTCCTGATGGCCAGATCATTTACTTACTTTACTCCCATTCTGATTTTCATCTCTTGGAAAGAACCAAAAGACAATAGAAGGAGCATTCCTATCCCGAATATTGTGGCGAAATTCTGTACAAGATCAGGATGATACCTCAATACTATTGGAGTAAATTTTTCGACAAATTCAGAATCGAAAAGTCCATTTGAGGCTACTACCAAATAAAGTAGTGCCATTGCCAGTATTGAAAAAAATACAATACCGATGCCACATGGGAGTGTTTTTTTGTTCGTATTCATATTCTCGACATTTAAAGAGCAATTGATCTGGTGTTCCGAAGAAACCAAATCAACCACCTTGGTTAATATTCGTTTACATTCAAAACATGTGTAATATAAACTATTTATGAAAAAATGTCAACTTACACTTTTAAATTTTTCTGCTAAATTCTCCGAACAGATGAAAAGTATTCTTCCGCTTCTTCAGAACGCCAAAAAAGCTTCTTCACAGATAGCTCTTTTATCAAATGAAGAACGAACGAGTCTTGTGCTCGATATCGCGCAAGCGCTTTTGGAGAACGAGGAATTAATTGTTCAAGCGAACAAAATAGATGCAGACAAAATGGAAGACACCGATCCGAAGAAAGATCGTTTAATGCTTGACAGGGAGCGGATTGCGGGAAGTGCCTCGGATAGTAAAAATGTTGCCAACTTGTCCGATCCTATCGGGATTGTGCAAACCGAACGTGTGCTTGAAAATAATATTCAACTTCAAAAAATAGCAGTGCCACTGGGTGTTGTCGGTGTAATCTATGAATCTCGTCCAAACGTGACGGTGGATGTAGCGGTGTTGGCTCTTAAGTCTGGGAATGCGGTCATTCTTCGTGGAGGATCGGATGCAGAACATTCGAACAAAGCTATTGTAAAAATCATTCATGAAGCTCTAAAGCAACACAATTTGTCTCCTGACATTGTTCAGCTTCTTCCAACTGACAGAGCGTTCGTAAAAGAATTACTGGAAGCCGAAAAATATGTGGACATCATTATTCCACGAGGAAGTGCAAACCTGATTCAGTTCGTTCGAGAAAATTCAAAAATTCCTACAATTGAAACTGGAGCTGGCGTTTGTCATACTTTTGTGGAAAAAATAGCAGATCTTGAAAAGGCTCGGAACATAGTGTCGAACGCAAAATTACAACGTCCATCAGTCTGTAACTCTTTGGATACAATTATTGTTCAAGAAGACATTTGTGATTCGTTTCTTCCTATGATCATTGAGGCATTTGAAAAGAAACATGTTGAAATTTTTGCCGACGAAAAAGCGTATAACGTTTTACAAAACGCACAGTATCCGCATCTACATAAAGCCACAGAAGAGGATTTTGGACGGGAATTTCTTTCTTTTGCCTGTTCGATAAAAGTAGTACAGTCCTTTGTCGAAGCCGTTAATCATATTGCACAATATTCTTCAAAACATTCAGAGGCAATTGTTTCAGAAGACAAGAATTTGTGTGAACGATTTTTGCAAGAAGTCGATGCGGCGGCGGTTTATTCAAACGCTTCAACGCGGTTTACTGATGGAGGTGTGTTTGGATTAGGGGCGGAGATTGGTATTTCCACTCAAAAATTGCACGCCAGAGGTCCGTTCGCTCTTGAAAAACTCGTAACAGAAAAATGGGTACTTCGAGGTGATGGACAGGTGCGGGAATGATGAAGGATTTTTGATTTCAAATTTCCAAGTCCGGACTTAAATGAATATGAAAACTAGAATAGGGCCATTTTTTGATATCTGAAACAATATTGTGTTTTATAGGATTGAGTTCAATGTAATTAAATACAGTATGAAGATAATCTTCATGAGCGATTATTTTGGCTTTAAAACGTCCTTCGAAAACAGGTGACTTGAGTCCGGACTTGTATTTTGAATTAAAATACATGGCATGTGATTGTTGGAGTTTTCGCATGAATTTTGAGATTTCAAGTCCGGACTCAGAAGATTGGAGAAGAAGGTGGAAGTGGTTTGGAATAAGAGAAAAAGCTAGTATTTCGATGGATGGTGTTTTTATAAGATAGAACTTTATCTTTTGTATAAAACGATCGTAATCTTGTGGGGTATGGAAAATTATTTGCTCATTTAGTCCGCGATTATAAATGTGATAAGGAATATTCTCCAACAACTCGATTTTTCTGCTTGGCATAGATTTTGTAATTTTAAGTCCGGACTCAGAATTACAATTTAAAGGGAGGGATGCAATGCGGTCACTTCACAAAAAATTCATTTTTTTCTTTTTTCAGCGTAATATGAGGTTAATGAAACTGGGCTTTTTCGGTTGCGGGAACATGGGAGAATCTTTTCTCCGAGGAATTATTCAAAAAGAACTTTGCACACCAGAGGATATTCTCGTTTGTGATAAGACCGAGGAACGGCTTGTGGTATTGAAAGAAAAATACAGTATTCTCACCACACTTGATTCAAAAGATCTTGAAAACTGTGACATTCTCTTTCTTGGCTTTAAACCGCAAAATCTTGTCGATATTCAATTCTCTTCGAGAAAGGGGATGATCGTGATATCAATGCTTGCGGGGAAACAGGTGTCTGCTATTGGAGAAAAATTCTTGAACACAAAAATTGTTCGAATAATGCCCAATATTGGACAATTCGTTGAACAGGGGATGACGGGACTCTTCTTTGGTTTGGCGGATTTCTCTTCCGAAGAAAAAACAACGATACGGTCACTACTCGCATCAGGGGGAACCGTACTCGATCTCGAAACAGAACAGCAGATTGATTGGATTGGTGCTATCTCTGGGAGTGGACCAGCGTATTTTTTTCGTTTCGCAGAAGCATTACAATCTTCAGCTGAACAATTGGGATTCGCTCCTGATCAAGCAGAAATGCTCGTAAGACAAACACTCATCGGGTCAGCTTATCTTCTTCAAAATAATCCTGATGATTCTTGTTCTCTCTGGAGAGAGCGGGTGACATCGCCCAAAGGAACGACTGAACAAGCCCTTCGAATATTCAATGAGCAGGACATTGATACACTTGTAAAAACTGCCATAGATGCGGCGATGAAACGGACACAGGAACTGGGAAAAGATTAAAGAGTCAATAGTTGAAAGTTTAGAGTTATGAAAAGTGTAATAGGTATCGCGCTGGCGCTTTTGACAATATTCCAAGATTTTATCCGATTCTGGGCAAGCCAGAATGACCATATTTTTTAAAATCGAAAATCGATCCTCGACTCTGACCATTCGGCCTCGAGCTCATGGCCGAGAGGGTGGAGAGTTTCGCTCGGACTCGAATGAGCAATCGAAAATCGCAAATTTTTTATAGACACTTTATCTGACAGTCTTTCAGCGTTCCAAATGGAATCTCTGCTTCACATCCAGACACCCCGACTTCAACACATTTTTCTCCATCAAATTCATACCCAATAGCGAATGCTTCGCAATTTCCAATACCGATAACTTGTGCTTCGCAATTGCCTTTTACTTCTGGATCAATTTTGCAAAACCATTCGTGAAGCACTTTTGCACCATGTCGTTCCGCTTCACATGTATTGAGATATCCGTTTTTTTGACGGTCCTTAATGGCACAAACAGGTGCTTTGGTTTGATCGCAATTAAGTGTTTTATCAATAACTGCATCGACGCAAATACCAAATGCTTCGTTTTTTAATTCTTCTCGTTTGCATTCAAAGCCCGCGCCACAAAGTAAACTTTCTGGTCCACCACAGGTTTCACCAATTTGTGAGGTTTCCACTCTTGTGGAATCGACATTATCGATAGTGTTAGAAGTTTCTCCACAACCAAACAACATTACAGCCAAAACCAATATAATATATTTTTTCATTGAACGAAGAATATTCAATTTTTATTCTGAATCAAGTGGAGTGTAGTGATGCATTTTTCTTTTGAGATAACTGGATTGTTGCTCTGAGGTAGTGCGCTTTCCACCTTTTGAAGAGTTGATTTTAAATCCATCACCTCCTCGACTAAATTTGCGTATACGAAGATCTTTGTTTTCTGTTCGTCGTCGAGACCAGAGTCGTGGTTGATTAATACTTCGACGTGTAATGCCTGTTCGGTATTTGTTTTTATTCCCTTGAAGCATTTCGGGGGTTCGAACAGATTTGTTTCGAAAAGAATCAGCGGTATAACTGGGTCTTGTTCTGACAGCTGACCGTCGAGTACTGAGAGTATTTCTCCAAAGACCACCTTTGATTTCTATTGATTTTCCAGTTGTTCTTTTTTTAACAGCTCGTTTGTGTGCTTTGAGAATGCTTTGAAGATAAGGATCTCGTTTCTTTTGTAAAATATCATTTACTTCTGCGGGAGAAATGGCTTGAACAATTGGTGTTCCGAGAAAAGCCAGTAGAACGAGAACGGAAAAATATTTTTTCATTTAGGAAATATTACGCCCCTTATTGCAACTTAGTCTATCACAAGAAGTAGGGACTAGTAAACAAGATTTCGATCAAGTTTATTTTTGAGTTTTTTTCCTTTATTCAAAACTTTCCCATGACCGAGACAAAATCCGGCATATTGAACAAGGATTTCTGTTCCATCGGGGGCATCAATGACTTCTGAAAGAGAAAGATCAAATCCCTCCAGCCAGCGTTTTTTTTCTTTGTCAGAAAATTGAAGTACATTTTTTGTTGCTTGTTGACCATAATGAATGACAAACGGAGACATGAGATTTCCGTGTTTATCGATCATGGGAAGTCCGCATCGACGATAAGGGTGATGAAGTGAAAATTGGGCAGCAGACTTTGTCGTCAAAAAAAGCGTGTCATTTCGCTCGAGGATTACTTTTTTTTCAAATATTTCTTTATCCATCCCAAACGTTTTACAGAGTTTGGTAAGCACTGTGGCAGATTGATTTTTTCCAAGGACTTGGGTAGAGGACTTGAGCGGTGGTTGCTTTTTTGAGGGGAGGGACAGGGGCGCAGTTTTTCTAATTTTGGCAATAAAGAAAATTTCACTATTCCACGTTTTATTTCTCAGGTGTGGGAAAATTCGTCGTACATTCTTCACAATCTCTGGAGAGAAGGTATCGGTTCGAAATGTTTTAATGCCTGTGTGATGAGGAATTGATCCGAGATCAATGGGCAATATTTCTACATGCTTCCCATAGGTATCGATGAGATATTGCACGACGGCTTCGTTTTCTTCGGGCGCAGATGTACAGGTGTAATACACCATGATACCTCCATCAGCGAGCATTTCAAAGGCTGATCGGATGAGCTTTTTTTGGAGTTTTGCGGCTTCAAATATTTTTTTCTCACTCCACATTTTTTCGAAAAACGTAGAATCTTTCCTTCCAAATCCTTCGCTACTACAGGGAGTATCGAGTAGAATACGATCAAATTCTTGAACAAAAAATGTGTTCAAGTAGGTTCCATCACTTTGTAAGAGTACTTCATTTTCCACACCCATGCGATCTAAGTTGGAAGCCAGTTTCATCGATCGAGAAGAGCTGGGTTCGTTTACTACCAGAGTGCCCGCATTCTCCATTCGATCTGCGATAAAGGTTGATTTAGATCCTGGGGCAGCGGCGATGTCGAGTATTTTTTCCTCCGGTTTAGGATCGAGTACGTGGACAGAAAGAAGAGAACTGAGAGAAGCGATATAGATTCCACCGCTAAAATGTTCCAAGGTTCGTCCAAGTGCTACGTCATCACGGTTCTCGCGATCAATGAATCGGACTTCGTTCATCTCGCTCACAGGAGTGAGTTTCCAATTTTTGGGTATAGAGAGACCTTTTTTGATTCTGATCGTCTTAGGAAGGGGCTCTGTTGCCTGAGCAAAGAAATCATCCCATTCCTCACAAGGAAGAATTTCTTTAATTCGTTCAACGAAACGAAGTGGAAAATTATCCATTATTTTGAAAATTCTTTGTAACATCAATCCATTCATCCACATTCAGTGTCTCAGCACGTCTATTAGGATCGATATTTCCGAGTATTTTATTTGACTCTATACCAAAGAAAGATCCGATGACATTTCCAAGTTTTTTTCGTTTACTACTGAATCCCGCATGAACGACTGTAAAAAAATCTCGCTCCATTTCTGGGGTGACTAACGGCTCAGGTCTTGTTCTCACCTGAATAATCGCGGAATCAACTTTTGGAACGGGAGAGAAATTTTCTCGATCAACGAGAAAGAGTAATTCCGCTTCGGCAAAAATTTCCACAGAGAGCGAAAGAATGGATCGTTTGAAATTTTTTCCATGAGGACATATCTTTTTTCCCACTTCTTTTTGAACCATTAAAGTCATTGATTCGGGTTTATTCGTAGTATTTGCCAAGACTTTCTTGAGTATGGGAGAAGTAATGTTATAGGGGATATTCGCAATTATTGAATACTTTTTATTCCCCATTTTTACGAGGGCAGGCTCTTTTTGTTCAAAAAGTTTATCGAGATCTTGTTTCAAAAAGTCTCCATGAATAAGGTGAAAATTGTCTCTGTGACCAAAATCTTTTTGTAAAATTTCAACAGCCCTTTCATCTAATTCAATAGCCGTTACATTGGCTTTTTTTGCGATGAGTTTGTTCGTCAAAAATCCGAGACCTGGGCCAATTTCTAAAATGTTTTTGTCTTTCAAATCACCAACCGATTCCAAAATACGATCTCGAACCTTTGAAGACTGTAAGAAGTTTTGTCCGAGTGATTTTTTGGCAAACGACTTTTTTTTCATTGGCGTTATCTTACTCCCACTAAAGGAGATATAGCCAATGCCATCAAAATAACAAGTGCGATGGATAAAAACATGACACCAAGAGCATAATCTCGTTCATGTTTTGGAGTTTTAATATGTCCAATAGTGGCAATAACCAAGGAGATTACAGGGAGTACGAGCATCAATGCAATGTATCCACTATCAGGAATACTGTAATAAAGCGGCAGAAGAACATTCTCTCTAAAAAGTGCATAGAGTAAATCGATCCACACAATAGCCGGAGGAATAGCGAAAAGTATCGCAACAGAAGAGATCTTTTTATAGTTTGAATGATGTTTTCGAAGAAAGATCATGTTTGTTTTTATGAGGAGCAAACTTATGGTACTAGAAATTTTCTTTTCCACAAAAAATAACAGCAAGAAAAGAGCATCATTGAAAGGAATTCTTCTTGATTAATTGTCAATTTTCTGCTAAAAAATCACCGATATGAAAACATACCTTATTCGCGTGCCCCAGTTTAAAGCAGAAACTGTTTTGGCAAAAACCGCGAAGCAGGAAAACATGCGAAATGCAGAGAAGTTTATGGATGTTTTTATTAATTTACATGAGTCTTTACCAGGAGTGAAGATGTCATTTGAAATGGTGGTATTTTGACAGAATATTGGATTTTGTTTTACTACTGATGAAGCGACTTGTAGTGTGATTGCAGGACAAATTTATGCAATGGATCCAGATGCAGACATTGTAGAGATTCCGGATTTTGTTAATCGTATTAAAGACACAACAAATTTCGTATGGTCAGAATTATCATTACGAAGACGGTCTTTATTTCCCATTAAAGAATTTGAAGAATTTGAAACAGATTCTTTATCAGGAATTCTCAATGTGATGGCACAATGTACTCCAAATGAAGGGGTTTGGTTGCAAATTGCGACACGTCCTAAACTTGATTCAGGAATCCATCATTTTTTTCTAGGATTTCAAAAACGACTTGAAAAACTTCGTCGAATGTTCAGAACAAAATATTGGTTTAAAAAAGGAATTAAATCAGGTTTTAACAAACGAATTTCTGAAAAAATTTCCGGAGAATTATTTCAGACGAATATGCGTATAGCTGCGTTTTCCGATGATCCACACAAAAATCCAAAAATGAAACTGAAAGCAATGTTTGGAGGAATGAAAAATTTTAACACATTGGATTTCAATAAAATTATAGACAGTGGTGTTTCGACAAATAAAAAAGCAGGACTGAAACGATTTAAGGAACGAGCTATCTTAAGTCCATTCCTCCTTTCTATTAAAGAGATTACAACGTTGTATCATTTGCCAAATGAACAGAAAGTTCCCAATCTCATTCACGTTCTCTCTCGTCGATGTGAACCTCCTGCTGATTTACCGGTAGTAAAAAATGATAAAGATATTTCTTTTTTTGGACTCACAAACTTTCATGGAAAAAAGATCCCATTTGGAATTCGGCGTTCAGACAGACGAAGACATCTCTACACGGTAGGGAAATCGGGGTCTGGAAAATCAAAATTGCTGGAACTCCTGATTCAAAATGATATTGAAAATGGAAAAGGAGTTGGCGTTCTTGATCCGCATGGAGACTTGGTCGATAACATTCTCAAAGCCATTCCAAAAGATCGAATTAAGGATGTAGTAATTTTCGATCCATCTGATTTAAATTTTCCAATTTGTTTTAATCCGCTGTCAGAAGTGCCACCAGAACTCAAGATTCGAGTAACAATTGGATTTATCGAGATTTTTAAAAAGCTTTTTGGAGCGAACTGGACACCGCGACTAGAACACGTGCTGCGGTACACGACGCTGGCGTTGCTCGACAGTCCAGGGACGACTATCTTGTCTATTCTTAAGATGTTGACCGATAAAAATTATCGACAGTCAATTGTGCGAAATATTCAGGATAACGTCGTTAAAAACTTCTGGGTAAACGAGTTTGCCGGCTGGTCCGAGAAATTTGATAATGAAGCGATTACACCGTTATTGAATAAAGTTGGACAATTTGTTTCTACAAACATGATTCGAAATATTGTGGGACAACCGGAAAATAAAATCGATTTCCGAGAAATTATGGATAATCAGAAGATTATGTTAATGAAGGTCTCAAAAGGAATTTTGGGAGAAGAAAATGCGGCTCTCATGGGATCTCTCGCGATTACAAAAATCTATCAAGCTGCCATGAGTCGAGCGGATACGTTAGAAGAAAATAGAATAGATTTTTATTTCTACGTGGATGAGTTCCAAAATTTTGCGACAGACACCTTTGATGAGATCTTGTCAGAAGCTCGAAAGTATCGATTGAATCTGACATTGGCTCACCAATTTTTGGGACAATTATCCCCCAAGATTCGCACGACTGTCTTCGGAAATGTGGGCTCATTGGTCACCTTCCGAGTGGGAGGGGAAGATGCCAAGATATTGGAAGGGGAGTACAACCCGCGTGTGAAAGAACGAGACATTATTAATCTCGGAGTGCGAGATTTTTACTGCAAGATGTCAGTGAATGGAGAACTGAGAGAAGCCTTCTCGGGACGTTCTATGGATGTTAATTTTCCAAAAAATAATTACACACAAGATTGTGTAGAATTTTCCAGAGAGAATTATTGTCGACCTTTAAAAGAAGTTGATGAAATTTTGCAACAGTGGGAGGAAGGAAAACTCGATGTTCAGAAGCATAAGAAAAAAGGAACCTCTGCTATTGAAGAAGCAGAAGATTTCAATGAGCCGATGATTTAATCCATTTCGGATTTTCGATTTAAGGTTTCCTACTTTTTATCTTTATTACTTTCAATCTTTTTCAAGTCCGGACTTGAAACGCATACTTGACAGAAAAGGAGTTGTGATTTAAAAGGGAATTATGTCATTAGACAATAAAGACCACGAAAGAGAGGAAGAGAGAGTTCTCGTCGAAAATCCTTTAATAAAAGAAATTGCTAAAAAAACGGATAGTGAATTTACTAGATCGATTCTCAAGCTTTTTGCGAGAGCGTTTCTTCACTATACAAAAATTGGAAAGTTACATCAAGATCGTACCGATTCCGGTTTAACAGGAATTGAAGGTATTGAGTTTTTCCTAAATGAATTAAATGCCGATATTACGATAGATGAAGAATCCCTTAGGGAGAGCATCCCAGAAAAAGGTCCTTTTATTGTCGTTGCCAATCATCCGTTGGGCATAAAGGATGGATGGGCACTTCTTCAAGAAATTGGTAGAATCAGACCAGATCTTAAATTTGTCGTAAGAGAGTTTTTTGAAAATTCGGGATTTGATGAATTGCTTATTATTACGAGTAAAAATAAAACAGGCTCAAAGGAAGACGAAATGAAAGAAGCAAGAGTATTGATACAAGAATTTGGTAAGGCTATAGAAGAAGAGAAAGGAATCATTTTTTTCCCTTATGGATTGGTGTCACGCGACTCCAAAAAACTTACGGAAGGAGAATGGAACACGACAGCTTTGAAGTTTGCGAAAAGGAAAAAAATTCCGGTTATTCCAATGCACATTGAGAGTAGAAATTCTAAATTTTTCTATGAAATATCCAAATTAGATGCATTTTTTAAAAAGTCCTTTGAAAAACTGGGTCTTAAATATAAAGAAAATTTACTGAGTGAAGCCTTTATAGCCAGAGAACTTTTTCATGAAGATCCAATTAACATAACCGTTGGAGAACGAATAGATCCAGAAAGTTCCTCGCATATGGGGAATTCCCCAGAAGAACTCAAAAAACTTACAGATGCGATAAAAGCAAAAGTTTTCACCCTTGTCGAGGGAGCTGATGAAAAAGAATAGTTACGAAATCGAGACTTTATAATCGGTTCTCAATTTCCTCGACAACGTGTGCAATTTTACAATTTGCTTTTACGAAACAAGTTGCATAAGAGTCTTCTTGTTCATCGAGTTCATGACAAGATTTATCAAGATTTGTAAGAAGCATAACAGGAACAGTTTTTCCCCAATCTCCTTCACGAAGACGCTGGAGCATTGTCATTCCATCAACATTTGGCATGATAACATCAAGTACGATGAAATCGGGTTTTTTCTCAAGAGCCATTTCAAGTCCAGTAGCCCCATTGTCAGCTTGGAGGACACTGATTCCATCGCTTCCGAGTTTACTGGCAAGTGCGCGAGCTAAAACAATATCATCGTCAACTACGAGAACGGTTTTATTTGTTGTCATAAGTATTTAACTAAGAATAGTCTGAATTTCTTTAATTACTGTGTCAAGACGAACATCGGCTTTGGTATGATACTTATTGACCCCAAGTTCAAGATAAGATTTTACTTTGTCTGGAGTAGCAGTATTGGACACTACAAAAATTGGAATGTTTTTCCATTTTGATTTGTCATTTTTTACAAAAGCGACAAGATCGAGTCCATTGCGTTCTCCAAGAAGATAATGATCAAGCCAGATGACATCAATATGACCAATGTCTGTATCTTCTAGATATTCAGTTGCCTGGCCCACAGATCGTGCGGAAAGTACATTAAACCCATGTGTTTCGAGTTTTTTTGTAATAGCATTGAGGAGAGGCTTTTCATCTTCGAGGACGAGTACGGTTTTAGTATCAGTCATTTATAGGGGGATTAAGAAAGTGTTTTGGCGCCCTCTTTTTTCTTCATTCCTGAGAGCGGAAGGATTATAGAGAAAGTGGTTCCTTTGTTTTCAGTAGATTTAAATGAAATGGATCCTTCCGCTTCTTCTACGACAGATTTCACTAGGTAGAGTCCGAGACCATTTCCTTCTGTATCTTTCGAACGTACATTATCGGCTCGAAAGAGCTTTGTAAATATTTTTGGTTGTTCTAATTTTGGAATTCCATATCCAGTATCTGTAACTTCAATCAAAAGTTTTTTTGTTTTCTTTTTTAGGGTTATCGTTATAGATCCTTTTTCTGGAGTATATTTAACAGCATTAGTGAGAAGATTCTGGAAGATGATACGCATAAGTTTACTGTCTGTTTTGTAGTCAGAGAGTTTTGTATCGAATTTGGTTTTTATATTGAGTTTCTTTTCTTTTGTTTGTTGGAGTAGTTCAGCGAGGACACTTTTAGCCATTTTTTTGAGATCCACTTTTTCTGGATCTATTGCAAATGTTCCGAGTTCTATTCTTGAAATATTAAGAAGCGAGTTCACCAGTTCCACCATCCGTTGATTTCCATCATAGACGAGATTGAGATATTCCTCTTGGTCTTTGTTTAACTTCCCAACATCTCCAGCGAGAAGCATCTCGGTATACCAGTTAATGGTAGAAAGAGGTGTTCTGAGCTGATGAGAGGCAAGTGAGACAAACTCAGTTTTAGCTTTGTCGATTTGTTTTTCTTTTGTGATATCTCGCTCAATTCCTACGAAGAACGTCACTTCTCCTTTATCATCGAGAACGGGAGAGAGATGCGCAATCACATCATAGTGTTCCCCATTTTTTCGTTTCTGTTGGATTTCTCCCGAAAATGATTTTTTCTTTTCTTTTAATGTTGTCCAGAGTTCTTCATAAAAATCTTGTGGCATAAGTCCTCCCCAATTGTGAAGCGTTCCCGCTTTTTTTCCTATAATCTCCTTCAACTTGTATCCAGTAATGTGTTCTACCGCAGGATTAGCATAGACGACGATTCCATCGGGATCGGTGATAACCATGTGATCAGAAGCATTCTCAATTGCGAGTAGAAATTTTTCAAGATCATTGGCCATCTTTTTATTTTTGTCTTTTTCTTCTTCTACGTCTTCTAAGATACTCAGCATAGCCTGTTGTTGATTTTCAAGATCAGTTTTTTTATCGAGAATATTTTTTGTTTGTTTCGCTATTTTTTTATCAATATCTTTTTTTTCTTTGTCGAGCGTATCGATCATTTTATTAAAGCCAATTGCAAATTCTTCGAGTTCATCACCGGTTTTTATTTTTATTTTTTGCGTATAATCCCCTTTAATAATGTGATGAACAATTTTTTCAAGTTGCTTAATGGGTTGAAAGATATACGCAAAGAATATACGTATGAAGAAAAGAGAAAGAAGGGATCCCATTGGTGATCAAGGGCAGTTCCATATTTAACTGAGAAAACACAACCGATAGTCGTGGTAAAATAAACCACGCAATTCCGATTCCCACCACGAGTGTCAATGATAGTACCAAAATAGGATACATCATTGCTGAATGGATTTTGGAGCGAAATATCCGTTCCTTTTGTTGTTGAGCATTAATCACTTTTAAATTCTCTGCTAACTTTCCTGATTCTTCTCCAATTCGAAAAAGAGATAGAATGTGCAGTGATAACAGTTTCGTCTTTTGCAATGCTTTCCAGAGAGGGAGTCCATCGGTGATGTCGGCTTTGAGATCATCGATAATTCCTTTCATGAGTTTTGACCGGACGCCTTCTTTGATTGCTTCCAAAGCAGAAAGAATATCCATTCCAGAGGAAAGAAGCATTGCGAGATTGTCCACAAAATATTCTTTTTCTCCTCCATTACCGGTAAAGCGAGACCATTTTCGTCGTTTTTTTACGACTGGCTTCGTTTGAACTTCAGGCGTTTTTTTTTCTTTTTTCAGAGCCATACAAGAAATTATTTATCGGGTGGGGAAGTGATTCTCAGCACTTCTTCTAACGTAGTCACACCATTTTTTACTTTTTCAATTCCGTCTTCAAAAAGTGTTTGAGAACCTTGTTTTCGAGCAAGATTCCAGATTTGTTGCGTCGAAGGGTTTGTTAAAATCAGTTCTTCCATCTCAGAGGTGATTTCAATAAATTCAAAAATTGCTTTTCGTCCCTTGTATCCACTGTGGCTACACGTTTCACATCCTTTTCCTTTGTAAAGTGTTACTTCTTTTTCCGAGAAGTAATCTTTGGCATTTGGGAATTTCTTTGCAATTTCTTCTTGTTTTACTTTGTGACTATGACGGCAATGACTGCAAATTTCTCGTACCAATCGTTGGGCGATGATCACTTCCAATGTTGAAGCTAAAAGAAACGGTTCAACTCCCATGTCGAGAAGTCGAGGAAGGGCCGTAGCGGCATCATTTGCATGAAATGTGGAGAGCAATAAGTGTCCTGTCAGTGCCGCGTTTACCCCAATTTCTGCGGTTTCTAGATCCCTGATTTCTCCTACCAAGATGACATCCGGATCCTGCCGAACAATTGATCTCAGTCCCTTAGCAAAAGTGAGATCGGTCTGAGTATTTACTTGAATTTGATTTGCTCCCAAGACACGGTATTCTACGGGATCTTCAATGGTTGTAATGTTGACCTCTGGGCGATTGAGAATTTTTAAAACGGCGTACAGTGTTGTGGTTTTTCCAGCTCCAGTAGGGCCCGTTACCAAGATCATTCCAAAGGGCTTGTGCGCAGCTTGTTCGAGCATTTCTTGATGTTTTTCTGACAACCCCAAATGGGCGAGCGAGAAACTCTGAATGTATTGTGACAACAGTCGGATCGTGATTTTTTCTCCTTCCAGTGTTGGTACGATTGCCACACGCATATCAAGGGAGACGTCTCCTTTTTTGTGACGAATAGCACCATCTTGCGGCGCGAAATGTTCATCAATTCTCAAGTGCGCCTGTACTTTGATTCGGTTTAAAATATTTTCATAGTGTAATTTTTCAATCCGTCCGGCTTCATATAGTACTCCGTCCACACGGAACCGAATCACGGTTTCGTTTTCCTGTGGTTCAAAGTGAATATCAGAGGATTGATGCATTAACGCATCTTCAAAAATTGCATCGATGATGTCTGATGCTACTTGAGTTTTTTCTTTGATAATCTGTTCGAATCGAGTTGAGAGTGTTTTTTTATAATGCGAAAATGCTGCATTCAAAAACTCGGGAAATGTAAACGCCAGCTTGATTGTCTTGCCTGCAAAAAGCGGTTTGAGTACAGTCGTAAGTTCTTTTTTTTCTGGATCATCGGTTGCGATAATCACTTGTTTTGAGGCTTCTTTAAACAGCACCACACGGTGTTCTTTGGCAATGTCTTCAGGAATTTTTTGCACGGCTTCCTCCATCACAGGATGTGCCACGAGATTGGCGTATGAAATTTTGAAAAATTCTGCAATGGCTTGTCCTAGCAAATCTTTGGTCAAAGTGCCTTCAGTCAAAAGATGCTCAACGAGTGGTACGTGATTTTTCTTCACAAATTCTTCTGCGGATACGGCATCTTCCTCGGATATGTAATCCTGAGAGAGGAGAATGTCTTTTATTTTTGCGTCATCGAGTTGCATCGATTTTTTTGGGGTTTATGTTTGTTTTTGTGGAGCCTAGAGTGCGCTTCGTACGTACTCTACTATTTCAGTAATCGGTGTATCAGATTTTACAAAGAAGTGGATAGCCCCTTTGCTTTTGGCTTTTTCGGCATCTTCTTCTTGGCCGAGATTTGAGGTCACGATTACTTTTGGTTTTTTGGAAAGTTTTGCTATTTCTTCGAGTACTTGAAAACCATCCATTTTTGGCATTACCAGATCGAGAAGTAAGAGGTCGAAGCTTTCTTTTTTTAACATTTCAAGTGCTTCTGCACCATCAAACGCTGTTGATGTTTCAAACCCTGAGTGGTTAAGTTTAAGTTGAAGAGCTTTGGCAAGCGCTTTCTCGTCATCTGCAATGAGGATTTTTTTCGGGTTTGCCATTCAAAAGGGATCTTAATAGACTAGGTGAAGTCTATCATAAAGGAAATGGAAAAGGAAAAATTCTATTTAAAAAAAGACCTTAAAGGTCTTTTAGGTGGTATTACAAATATCTCGACTTATTTTATTTTTTGCTTTGGGTTTGCAAGAAAAAACAAAGAAGCTGGAAGGATTGAATTAAGAGATGTTTTGTAGTATAATGAAGAGATGGAAACATTAGTGAATAATGCAGAGTTTCAAACAATTGATGACATTTCTTTTAAAGAAGTTTCAGAAGGAGATGGTAAATATGAAGATGCCATACAAATATACTCGAATACAAATCAAGCATTGGAAGAACAAGCATATGAATCATTAAAAGAAAAGAATTGGGCACTTCAAGAATATTGGCAAAAAAAAGGTGCTCCTACTGAGGAAATTTTAATAAAAAATTCTAATGGGTTGAGTCTTAATCTTTATAATTTTGGGAAAGAGCTTTCATCACAACAAGAAAAAGAAATAATTGATGCAATAAATAAAATGGCATACCTAGTTCCAAAAGAAGAACAATCAAAAGTACGCTATATACTTATTGATAATGAACAAGCCACAAATCCGAATGATAATTCTGCTCAAAATGGAGCAAGTGCTTCCAAAACTAATTCCATAATTTTATACCCACAAGCTTTAAAAAACATTTCTCATCGAGTAGAGGGTGTTTCAAATCTTACAGGAACAGTTATTCATGAACTCTCTCATGGATATTTAGAAAAATTAATTTTAGAAGCCTGGAAAAAAGAATTTGAATGGAAACACTCAGATGTAGATATAATACTTCCATCAGGGAATATGCAATTTGAGACAACAAGTCATCCCGAAAATTGTGTAACCGAATATGCAAAATACTCTCCCAAAGAAGATATTGTGGAAAGTATGGTAGCGGCACTTGAAAATCCAGATTTACTTGATTCAAAACGATTAGAATTTATAACAAAGCAAATTATTGGAAATAAAAAACCAGAAACGACAATTCCAACTGAAAAATTAACTGGAAAAAATATAACACTTCCACGAATAACAGATGATGTTTTTTATAAAGTAAAAGAACAATTTAAAATGAAATTTAAAATCATCGAAACCACAGATAAAAAAACGAAACAAATCATTGATAATCCGGGTCTATAACTATGATAAATGGTATTACAAATATCTCGACTTATTTTATTTTTTGCTTTGGATTTGGGAGACAAAAAACAAATTAGAGAAGCAATCAAAAAAAGAATGTTCTAGTTTTTTGAGTAATTTATATATAAATTAGTTATGCCTTTTAAATTTAAAATATGAAATTAGAATCAGCCGATAAAATCACTTCTATTTGGGCAAGATATATTCAGGATACACACCCGAAACTTCTTTATGTTTTTGGTGTTGATATACCAGAATCATTCTTACCTTTCCCAATCAAGACACTTGAAGATGCTATAAATATACAAGCAGAATACTGGCATGATTTAGGTGTACCAAAAGAAAAAATTGTGATGTTACAAAGCACTATTGGTATTTTCTCTTGCTACAGAAATGATGAAGATGCTTTACTAGAAGCAGTGAAGCTTATTAATAATGAAGAATTGAGAAAAAAAATCCTCCCTAGGTTTAAAAAATTTCAACAAGAATGGGTGAGGAAACAGGGTATATAAGAATAAATTGAATTAAAATGTTATTCCTTAATATAATTCACAAATGCTTGTAATACTTCAAAGTCCTTTGTGTTGGGCGCAAATAGACGAGTACTTTGTTGTTCGGGAGCAAGTAATCGATTCGCATTGAAGTCTCGAATCTCCGAAGCATTTGAAATAAGCTTTCGTTTTTTTCGATTCCCGTGTGTTAAAGGATTTAGCATTTCAATCATAATTCTTGGAGAAAGTGCGAAGTGATATGTAAGTTCAGGAATTCCTGGCGGATGAAAACTCTTCTCCACTTTTCTTTCTCCTCTTTTAGGTTTTGGCGGTAACTCCACAACCGGAGTATCGGAAGTAACAAACTTAAACTCGGAATCTTCTGGCAGAATATACATTATCCACGGTTTCCCAATAAAAAAGTTCCGAATATGTTCGACCATTCCTATAAATCTAACATGTGCAAAATTCGAGGACTCCTCCTTAGTACTCTTGAAAATCCATCCCATCCTTTCTGCTTTTTTCCGTGCATAAGGAGTTCTCGCATAAAGTGATGCCATATGAAATGCTATCTCCCAAATTAAGAGTGGGGCAATTCCTCCATCACAAAATACCTGCTTTTCAAACTCCTCTCGTACCTTCTCGTATTCTGTCTCCGTGTAATTAAAGAGGTTCTCTATAATCCAACCCCACTCATCCTCTTTTCCTGTCTCCATAGCGTAGAAATGCTCATCCCAACAACTCGACTTTACGCTTTTTTCTGCACTCAAAATCTCGTTCTTTTCTATATCAAACACTCTTTGCATCTTACTGTTCGCAAACTTTTTCAAGTGAACTTTTGGTACATAGTGCTGCTTTTTTGTAATTTGTTTCGGTTTTTTTGTCAGCATTCTCAGCATAGCCACCTCTTGTTCTCCCATATCACCCGCTTCAATTAATTTTTCAGTGTATTCCTGTATAGACTGTATCTCTTTCTCCATGCCTCTATATTAAAAAAAATCCCTTTATTACAATGAAAATATTGTAGAACAACAACATGTCTTTTACAAAGTTTGCAAGGTTTGTAAACTTTGCAGTAAGATATTGGCAATGAATGAAGATTTTGATTCAATCAAAAAATTGGTACTTCTTTGGGAAATAAAGAATCTTTACCAGAAGACTGCGGGGAAACAGTTGGATTATATATCAACCTACTCATCATTAGGACATACAAATGCTGAAATTCTTTTGAAAGAGCTTTCCAAGGATGATTACTTTGTTCTTGAAACAACAGAAGTCGAAGAGATATCAGTAGATAAACCAGAAATGTATGTTGAGAGACATTGGAAAATAACAATACAAGACAACTTTCAAACAGAATACGAAAATTATATAAAGGCATTCCCTGTGAACAAACCACTTATTTTTGATACTCTCAAACTCACAGTATTGAATGCCATTATGGCAGAAAGGAGACTTTCAAAAGACTTCATTGTATTGAGTTCAAAAAGACTGTCAGAAGAAGAAAACAATATTGATTTATTTTTCGTTATTTTTTACTTAGAAAATAACGGGTTTTTGAAGATAGAAAAGATTGAAGACACGAGTAAATACGAAAAGATTGGTAATTCGAAGTATCGATTATATGACTTAAGTTTCACTGTTGTGCTTCTTGGGGAACCGAATGTTAGTGGTAAACGCACCGAGTATCGATTCATAAATGGAAAAGGGAGTATCAAACTTATTTCTCATGAAGACACAATAACAAAAGAATTGGTAGGAAATATATTGATTAATGGGAAACCGATTATATCAGGCGGAGCAGAAAAGGTTCGGAAAAATGCGCTACGACTCTTACACGAACTCATTAAAGCAAATGGGGACTTAGTGAAGAGGAATACGTTATTCGGTGCTAGGTTTAAAGAGGATGTATACGACCCCACTCCATCAAGTTTGAATAGTTTGCATAAAGCTGTAACTAGTTTACGAAAAGCAGGAGTTACAAATATAAAAGCTATCAAAGAAAAAGGATATTACTTGGAAAAATAGCATTTTTGAAACTTCCCCTATTTTGAAGTTATTTTGATTGGAGAAGGTTATTCATTATTTCGCTTGATTAAGCCAATAATACTTTATTCGAAGTATATTTTTAAAGGAAGCTATGGAGCAGGCTTAGAGGAATAAAGTGAGGTCATAAATGGCACGCAAACAATATCAGCCACAACTCAAAGTTACAGTTTCCTTCTCGGGAGAGGAAGACGCTAAACAGGACAACCTCTATGAAGTTGTGAAATATATTTGCGACCAATCTTTAACCCCAATTAACAATGAGAAAAAATAGTCCGATACTCGAATACTGCGCACTTCATAAATACGAGAAATTACTTGATGGAAGATATCTCGGAAAAACTGAAGTCTTCGTCCTCATGCAAATGGACATGTTTGGAATGAATTTCAAAAAACTGAGAGAAGTCATTCGTTCTTTACCTGAATACACTCTCAAAGACCTCTCTACACTATCAAACCCAGACGCTATACTTCCTCTCCTTGCAACAAGAATAAAACTAAGCACAGACACATTTACAGAGGCAGAGAAACGAATCGTGAAGTTCAATAACGCTCCCTACCTCATAAGGGCATACAAGTTTGTAGATAAGCCTTGGATTAAAGTTGAAATAACAAAAGTAAACCAAGGGACGAGAAAATATGGTGCGCCATCGAAACAAAAAGTCAGAGGAATGGTCAACATGTTAGAACGAGTTTTGAAAGGGAATGAGAAGCACTTATTGGGACTTTGGTGTCACAGCGATGACTTCACTCCAGTGAAAGGATTCTTGGACGCATAGTCTACACCCTGAAAGACGGAAAAATGCCTTTAATAAGCGGAAAAGTACACATTGTCAGTATTAGGGAGAGAAGTACCTGCACAAGTATAATTCTCTCTTCAAACATCTCTCTCACTTTATATATAAACAAAAACAAAGATGAGAAAGCGTAAATAGTAAAAAGATAGAAAACATAGCACTCTGAGGAGAGAGGGATTAAATAGATTGAAGTCTTGGTCAAGAGTAAAAAGCCATCAAAGCCAGCACTTTTCATTTCCTCCATAAAGGAGAGAAAGTCTTAACAAACCCCTTTACTAAGCCACAAAAGCCACTTATACTCTACTAAATCAGACAAATGATGAGTAGAACAATAGTCGGATATACAAGAGTTAGCACCGAGGGACAAGTTTCAGGATTCGGATTGAGTGTACAGAAGGATATGCTTGAGAAATACGCACAGGAACATCAGTACACTCTCTTGAAGGTATTCGAAGACAAAGGAACATCAGGAGCATTGAGAGACCGTCCTGCGTTGTTACAGCTTATGAATTGCATTGAGGAAACATCCGAAGTCTCGGCTATCCTCATCCCAAGACTGGATAGATTAGCAAGAGACCTTCTTATTCAAGAACAACTCATTTCAGACTTTCAGAAGAAAGGAATCGCAATACTTTCAATTGATGAACCCGACCTGTGTAGCAAAGACCCCACGAGGAAGTTATTCAGACAGATGAAAGGAGCAATATCCGAATATGAAAAAGACATGATAGCCATCCGCTTAACAGCAGGACGATTGAAAAAGGTTGAATCGGGGAAAGGATACGCAGGAGGGAATGTTCCCTATGGATTCCGAGTAAGCAAAGGAAAATACGAGAAAGTCCCCCAAGAGATAGAAGTAGTACGGAGAATTTTTCATCTTCGGAGACAATCTCGATTCGGAAAACGAATATCCTACGCCAAGATAGCTGAAATCTTGAACAAGGAGGGGGTACCGAGGAAATTCAACGCAATGACCGTTCATTACATCGCTAACAACGAATTTTACAAAGGTTGGTACAGTTACGGAGGAGTTCGAAAGTACGACCCAACCCATAAGCTTAATTAAAATTAACTTTGCAAAAACCACGAAAAACAATGGCTATCAATACATATTCCTACTGCTACTCATCAGCCCCTTCAATAACCTATAACGGCATTATAGGTCGACAGCATGGAAGTTTCACAGTTACTTTCAGAGTTTGAAAGAATTTGTTGCGAGAAACAATACGACTGCACTACGCTTGGTTCTGTTGGAGAAAGAAAGTTTCCTTTACTGGTTATCGACATTAAACCGAAGAAACCAAAGAAAACACTCGTTATATTCGGTGGAGTACACGGAAACGAGACATCCGGCACTCTAGCTATCAGAGAATACCTTAAAACGGCTCACATACCTCGCTCTACACGAGTTATCTTCTTTCCACTCGTAAACCCTTGGGGAATGGATAAAAACAAGCGTAGCAACGAGTACAGAGCCGACTTGAACCGATTCAAAAGCTTTCAGAGCATTCAAAAAGAGCAAGGTCTTATTCTTGGGTATCTCATGAACACAAAGATAGACGGATTCATCAGCTTCCACGAAGACTGGATGATAAAGAAGTTCTACTTTTACGCTTACAACGAAGCAATGGATTCAACATATCGGAAGATTCAGAAAGAAGCGGAGAAAGTCATGGCTTGCAAGGATAAGGATAAGATAGACGGATTTCCTGCCAAGAGAGGAATTGTTTACAACCACAAGGACACAAGTTGGGAGAATTTGATGTATCAGAGAGGCGTTCCATTCATACTTGTTCCCGAAATCGGTAAACAGGCAGAGATTGAGACGAGGGTTGAGTGCGTGAGGAGGATGATAGAAAGAATAACAACCTAGACGAAACTATTTTTGAGGAGTCATAATATCTGATAGAATCGAGATTATTTCTTTAAAATTTTTGAAGTCTTTCTTTTCAGCATTGTTACAAATCCAATTGCAAACTTCTTGTTTTTTTCCGTCTAATATTTTTAATGACTTCCGTTCTTCTCCTACAACATGATACTGGAAACAATTTTTTTTATGCTTCGTTACTTTCTCGATAAACGTTTTGAGAAATAAGTTTTCAATTCCATTTTGCAATGGGGCTTTTTCAAATTTTGGCATCCTCCTTACAAAAAGAACGTCTTCTTTTTCAGTTTCAGTAATCGAATTTTCAGGGTCGTGTAATAAAATCACTTTTTGTTTGAGCAATTTTGTATTTGTTTCTAAGAACTTTCCAGCATTTTTGAGTGCTTTGTCGTTCGAACAGTTGGTTCCTAAGTTTGTTTCTTCTCCAATGATGTCCAAGTTGAAATTCTTTGAAGAGCTTTCCAATAATTCATAAGCTTTTTTAATGTATTTCACATCAGTGGGTCCTTCTACATAGACAATAGGTTTGTTACTCTTTTCTGTTTTTATTTTGAGTTCTTGTTCGAATTTTTCAGTTGCTTTCAATGCTTTATATGCATTTTCAAATTCAGAAAATCTTTCTGTTGTTATAATTTCTCCATTTGGAAGGTTTCTAATTTCGAAATTATCTTCTCCAAAATGTCGTTTCATTCCCAATAAAAATAAAGGCGAATGGGTGGTTATGATAAATTGCACATTCGGGAACATCTTTATTAATTCTGGTAGGACATTGTTTTGTAGGTCTGTGTGCAAATGCACATCAATTTCATCGATTGCGACCATTCCCTTTATTTGACCACAAATTTTTGGAGGATTGTCTGCGTGCCTGATAATATTTATAAAGAGATTCAATAAGAGAGATTCTCCCAAAGAAAGATTATCTATGCTAGGAAGTAATTCTTTAATTTGGCTGCTATTATTATCTTGTTCTACAATACTTACTCGGTATCCTCCTCGTGGTCCAATTCCGAATCGAACATTTTCTTTTTGTTTTATTTTTTTTAGAATATTGTTGATAACAATCCAGATTACCTGATCAACCGTATTCGGACTATTCGCAAAATCCAGAACCAAGTCCATCAAGTAAGACTTGTTTTCTTTGGTGGAAGACAATATTTCAATATTTTTATAAAGTTTTCCTGAGAATTTCTTTTTGTCCTCAAATTTAATTGTACTGAAAAATGAGTCGTTTTTCCAAAATGGTTCTTCGTACCTATAAGCTGGCTGATAAAAATAAGCTCCCGTTTTCCACTCTTTTTTCAACTTTTCTTCTTGCTCACTATTAAGATTTGTAATTTCTTTTTGATTATCCTTTTTGTTATTTGGAGATAAAGAAAAGTCTGATATTAACTTAGTAAAATCTTCCTTTGTTACTTTATTAACTTTGTCGAAGTACTCGATATTTATGTTTTCATCGTTTTCAAACCTTAAAAGAGAAAAGCCATTTTCACTTCCTGTTTTTAAATTAATTCCACCGGACACTTTGAAATATTGATACCCCATTCCAGCCGTTTTCTTTATATCATCAAAAAGATTCCCCCCTATCTCATAAAATCCATCTATTATCTGCGATTGTAAGATGGTTTTTCCTGTTCCATTTTCTCCAACAAAAATAATAGGCTTGGGCACTCCATTTTCATGAAAGGGAAGCTCAACAGAAAGTTCATCAATTGGACCAATGTTCTTGATGGCAATATTTTTTAAATACATTCAATTTCAATAAGTACAGAATGATTGTATATCCTAAATACAAAAAATCTCAAATTATCCCTTAATCACTTCTTTACAAAAGTAACCAGTCCCTTATTATTTGAGGGCACTTTACTCGTTATCATTTTTCCTTAGGCATGTTTCATGTCTTTTGAAGACAACCATAAAGATGGGGCGATTTCTCGTCTTAACGGTTGTCCTCAAGGATTGTCGAGTAAGGTGCAACGAAGGTCGCCCCTTTTTTGATGAGAAATATCTTTCACCGCATACAACAGTCTAAAATTCTTCGTGTGATAGGATTTTTTTGGATTCTGTCTCTAATTGTCATTGCTATTATTGCTGACGCCAATGATTGGTTTAAAGAAAAAGAGTCAACAACTACAACTTATACCAATACATCGCTCGAACCTCCTCGAAATGAAGAAAGGTTAGTATTTCCTGTAAATAATACTGCCTCCAAAAAAGAATGTAATGAGGCGATAACAATTATTAAAGGTGAATTGGAAAATTCCACAAGGGAACTTTTATCTATTAACGAACAAGCCAAGCAAGCAGAATTCCATGGCTCAGGGTTTACTGAGATAGATAAGTTTACCATTACCCAAGCCATACTTCGGTCTACTGCATTACAGACATTATTTTTAGAACAAATAAAACAAAAACTTAGCTCCTGTGAGGAAGTCCAAAGAATTGGTTTCTTGAAGCAAGAGAATGAAATCATAGAAGGATTTACTGCTTTAGGAATGTTTTTTAATGATGAAATTGATTTATATGAAGTGCAAAATATAATACAACCTTTAAGTATTGCTCCTCCAATTCAAGATAGCATTTCAACAAACAGTGTTATTAATTTCAGAGATGCTGGAAAGAAAGAAGATTCGTCATTCTCTGTTGAAAATTTTGTTTCAGAAATACGAGAGGAATACCCAGAATTGGATAAAATTAAAATTACAGTTACCCCTTTTCCATTTGTGAATGAAGAAGGAAGTTTGCGTAAATATTTAGGATTGTACTACCATCCAGAAGGACAAGAGCCAACACTATATTTGAGCAATGATATTCCTGAACAAAGAATGCGGAATGTGTTTTTTCACGAATATTGTCACCATCATTATTTCCAAGATTTATCAGAAGAAGAAAGACAAACATGGGAACTACTATTCGAGAGCAACGACTATGGAATATCGAAGGCATCTAGAGAAAATGCTACAGGAAATTTTGCTGAATGGTGTGGATTCCTTTTATATCAGATAAAAATTGAATATAT
The DNA here is from genome assembly GCA_964509975.1 of uncultured Candidatus Peribacteria bacterium. Taxonomy (GTDB): domain Bacteria; phylum Patescibacteriota; class Gracilibacteria; order UBA4473; family UBA4473; genus CAZVBV01. Next base: position 1,882 of record CAZDZO010000003.1, on the reverse strand, counting down.
GAATTTCCATTTACACAAAGAAGTGCCTCAAATACAGTTTATTAAAGAAAAATTCAATATCCAATAGCAAAACCCCTGCTATTTCTCGCACAGTTCCGCAAGGGTACATTTGTTTGGGAAAATACTATCCATACACCAGTCAAAAAGAACTCCTCTTACAACTCAAATAAGTACGAAACAGCACTATTTGTAAGGTTTGAGAGGTTTGTAAGGTTTTCTTTCGAAAATCGAAATAGTCTTTTATAATCCAAGTACCAATGAAAAAACTCAGAGTCGCTCTTTACATCCGAGTCTCAACAGAGGAACAAGTTCGTGAAGGATACGGATTGGTCTTTCAGTTATCCAATCTGAAAAAAGAGATTGAACGAAACGAAGATAAGGGATGGGTGTTCGATGAGAAACTGGTATATCAGGATGAAGGTGTCTCAGGAACTCTCCAACATCGTCCTGAACTCGATAGGATGATGAATGATGTCAGAGAGAAGAAGATAGATATAATATTAGTTTGGAAGGTCGACAGACTTTTCAGAAATACGAAACTCCTTCTCGAAATAGTAGAAGAGTTTGGAAACTACGATGTTAATTTTAAATCAACTACAGAGGCGTTTGATAGTACCGTTCCAGCAGGAAACCTCATATTTCAGATTTTTGGTGCTTTGGCAGAATTTGAAAGAAAATTGATTATCACGAGGACAACGGAGGGGAAAATAAGTTCCGCCAAGGATGGGAATTTCGTTGGAGGAGGTATTCCTTTTGGTTATAAAATTGTAGAGAAGAAAGCCATTATCGAAGAAGATGAAGCAAAGTGGGTACGGAGAATCTTCACTTGGTTTGTAGAATTCGATTATTCCGCTGAAAAGATTGCTGACATTCTCACGAAAAGGAAAGTACAGAGCAAGACCGATAGAAGTAAGAAGAAGAAAAAACGAACAGCGAATCCCAAAGGATATTGGAATGCGAGCGTTGTACGAAAAATACTTCAAAGGACAAATTACATCGGAGTTTATTACTACAATAAACATGGGAAAGATAAGCATGGAAATACGGTCGTGAATCCAAAAGAGGTCTGGATTGAGTTCGCCTGTCCGACAATTATTGACCGAAAAACATTTGAGAAAGCACAGGAGAGGTTCCGAGAATCAAAAAGACTGTCCAACAGTGCGAAGAATCTCTATCTCTTTTCAGGAAAAATAACCTGCGGAGAATGTGGAGCAACCTATACTGGTTACACATCATCAAAGAAAACAAAGAATTACCGTTGTGGGAAGAATAACCCGACTAAAAACTCAACAAAGTGTTCTGCTTCTCAAATTTCAGAACAGATTTTAGAAAATGCCATTTGGTCACAAGTAAAAGACTTATTACAAAACCCGAAACAAGAGGTTGAGCGGTTGGTACAAGAATACAATAAGAATGAATATTATCAGACCCTTGTGGCAGACAAGACGAACTTAGAGAAACGAATACAAGATGAGAAGTTTGCTCGAAAGAGGGTTAAGGAAGCCTTCAGAGACGGAATTTATACCAATGAAGAACTCAAAGAGGAGTTGGCAATTGTAGATGGGAATTTAGACAACATTGGAGATGAACTGAATACAACGAACGCTCAATTACAAACTGAAATCGAAAAGGAGGAACGAATTCTTTCAGTGGAGGAACTTTCAAAGGAGTATCACAAGAAACTGAACAATTTAGATTACGAAAATCAACGTTTCATCTGTCAGAAGGTTATAAAACGCATTCTTATCAGAGGAAATGATATCAATTTGGAACTCCAAATACCCCGCAATGTACAAGACAAGGGGATAAATAAGTCGAAACATCGAGATGGTGGCGCGAGGTAGAATTGAACTACCGACACATGGATTTTCAGTCCATTGCT
>CAZDZO010000002.1:0-90495 GCA_964509975.1 uncultured Candidatus Peribacteria bacterium | reverse complement strand
GAAGTGTAATAAGATCAGCAATTCCTTGTACACCTTGTCGGAGTACTTCATCAACGACAGAGAAGGCATCCGTAAGGGGGGTCTTTCGGTCAATAATGGAAAGAATTCGATCATTTGGAATCATAATCAATGTATCTACGTTTTTCTTCATTTCTTCATATCCTTCCTCTGCTTTTTTTCCTCGTTGTGCTCCCTCGAATGAGAATGGTTTTGTGACGATACCGACGGTGAGAGCTCCCAACTCTCGTGCAATACCAGCTACGATTGGTGCAGCGCCTGTTCCAGTTCCACCTCCGAATCCACATGTAATAAACACCATGTCGGCTCCTTTGAGAGCAGATTTGAGTTCATCAAGTGATTCTTCAGCAGCGGCCTTTCCGACATCCGGATTGGCACCAGCTCCAAGTCCACGAGTTTCCTCGCGTCCGATGTGGAGTTTTACTTCGGCTTTATTGTGATACAACGCTTGAGCATCTGTATTTACAGAAATAAATTCAACGTTAGCGAAATCAGATTTCACCATTCGATTGATCGCATTGTTTCCACCACCACCAATGCCGACAACTTTAATGTTAGCAACGGGGGTTACGCCAGGAGTAATTTCCTGAGAATGTGATTGAGCTTTTTCGCTCTTTCTTTCATCGACAGCCGATTGAAGGAGGTCTTTCATGGGAGGGTGGGGTAAGAGGGGGGTTTGGGGTTAAGAGGGGTTTTAACAATTAAGAATGAATAGTTAAGAGTTAAAATGAATAAATAATAAATTACGGAATAAGTTTTTTGAAAAAACTTACGGTAGAACCAAACATTCTACCAAAATCAAAGTCTAAAAGAGATCGGCTTGATCCATATCGATTTGCGAAATGGAGAAGTCCGATAGCTGACGCGAAACTTGGATCGTCTACACGATCAACGATTCCTTCAATCCCTTGTGGGAATCCAAGTTGAGAAGGCAATTGCAATACCTCTCGAGAAAGGTCTACAATTCCTGGCATTTTTACAGCTCCACCACAGATGATAGCGCCCGCTGGCAATTGACCATCTCGGCCAATTTCTGCGAGCTCATCACGTACCATCATAAAAATTTCGTGATAACGAGCTTCAATAATTTTTGCAATTTGTTTCTTGTTTACAGAGTGACTATCGGTTTTTGAGATTTCGGCGAGATCGATTTCTTCTCGATCACTGACGTCATCTGGCAAAGCCGTTCCATATTCGATTTTAATTTTTTCAGCGGTTTCGACTGCACATCGGAGTCCAATCGCCAAATCATTTGTCACATGTTCGCCACCAATTGGAATGACTTTCGAAGACACAATGGTGCCTTCTTCAAAGATCGCAATATTAGTTGAGCAAGCGCCTACTTCAACGAGAACACAACCGAGTTCTTTTTGTTTCTTATTCAATACTGATTCTGCACAAGCGAGTGACGAAGGAACAATTTCCTCAGTATCAACACCTGTTTCGTACAAACATTTTTCAAGATTTTTAATTGCTCCAGTTTGACCAGCGATAATGTGTGCTTCTACTTCTAAACGAATACCGGTCATTCCGACAGGATATTTCGTGCCGTGTTGTGAATCGATAGAGAAATTTTTTGGGATAATTCTCAAAATATCTCGATTCGAAGGAAGTGATACAGCGCGTGCTGCATCGAGGACTCGATCAACATCATCTTCGGTAATTTCAGAATTGGATCCACTAATGGCAATGACTCCTTTTGAATCATAGGTTTCAATGTGTGGACCAGAAAACCCAACAAACACGCGGTGAATCGGTTCACCACTCATTCGTTCAGCATCTTCTAGCGCTGCTGTGATATTACTGACCGCTTCATCTATACTCGTCACCATTCCTTTTCGGATTCCATTGGAAGGAGAAATTCCGACGCCTAGAACGTTAATAAGATTCTTTTTATCTTCGACGACACCAACAACAGAACGGATTTTTGAAGATCCAATGTCGAGTGCGACGAATGTTTTTTGTTGAGCCATTTTGTTTGATTTTGTGAAGTTTTTCGAAATATAATTTCACGCTTTACCGTAACAAAGAATAGTTTCTTGTGCAAATGTTTTTTTCTCTTAACCCGCTTGTGAACTGTTTTTTTGAACATTTTTAGGTACTCATAAAAAGGGCTCTCGTTCGTCACTGCCAAAATAAAAAAAGTCCAAAAAACAAGAAATGTGTTCACTCTTATGGGCTTCCCAGCCCTAAAAAGATATCTAATAAAACAGAAGGTTGTGTGTGTCGAGAAAAAAATGAAAAAAAACAATCAGAAGAGTGCAAGTTGTTCATCATCATCACCTTTTTTTGCTTTCTTTTTTTGTTCAACTTTTCTAGGTTGAACAATATTTGTGTTCAATCTATGGAAGCGATTTACGAGTGAGTGGAATTCCATTTTTTCCAAGAACGCAATAGTTTTGTCTGGATGGAGTTCGAACTTTACATCGAGATCGAAATCCACGGGAACGTCAGTCTTAATCGTCGCAAGCATCTTGCAGTGATCAGCCTGATCTTTCTGGGTTTCAAATTTTGCTTTTACTTTTGGAGCGAGTTCATCGAGGTGTTTATAGATATTTTCTAATGTTCCAAACTCTTGTAGGAGTTTAGTAGCAGTCTTGGGACCGACGCCAAGGACTCCTTTGAAGTTATCAGAGCTATCTCCAACGATTGATTTGTAATCAATCATTTGTTTTGCTTCAATACCGTAGCGAGCGAGGGTTTCCTTTGGTCCGTAAGGGATTTGTTGTTCGATTCGTCCGTTAAATCGCACCAGCGATACATTATCTGAGACTAACTGCAAGAAATCGAGATCGCCACTGAGGATCTTCACATCATGTTGTTGGTCATCGGCATTGTGTGCGAGTGTCCCGATAATATCATCAGATTCGTACCCAGGCATCTTAAGCACCGGGATTTCAAAGCTTTCGAGTAATTCATATATATAAGGAATTTGAACATAAAAATCATCAGGGGCTTTTTCTCGTTGTGCTTTGTAGTTCTCATCGGCTTCATGCCGGAAGGTCTTTTCCTTCGTATCAAAGGTCACTATTAATGTATCGGGGCGAAAATGTTGAATAATATGGAGCAACATGGAACTGAATCCATACACCATACCGATCTTCATGCCCTTCCAGACGGGGATAAATCCCTTGTTTACTCCATGATAGGAGCGATGCATGAGTGAGTTTCCATCGACTAAAATAACAGTTTTCATTGTTTGACAAGGGGTTCTGCTCGACTTTCGTCTTTATTTCTGCTATCATACCAAGATTTGTTAAATCCTCAAATGAGTTCGATAACTTCTCTTCAAGACCAGTCCATGACTTCACAAACAACGGCAAAAAATATCCTTCATGTGGGAATTATTTGTCCCATGAATGAGAAGAATAATTCAGATTATTTACTTCGTGGATTTGAAGCAATGTGTGAATTAGGACTTAAGGTTTCAGTGCTTGCAGAAGGGGATAGTGCAGCACAAAAGAAATGTTTTGAACTTTCAGAGAAATATCCAACACAATTTGAAATTCTCGAATCGGTGTCACGGAATAAAAATAGGATTTTGAAAGAGGTAGATGCGGTTATCTTTACGGCAAAACCAACATGGAAAATGGTCGAAGAAATGGCGAAACAAGAAATTGTAGCCATTGTTCCAGAGGGATCAGGGTTGCAAAATTTTAATGCACAAACGGAAGAGGGGAATGCCTTTACATTCGATCCAAACAGCTTTTGGGAATTTATTGCAGCGATCGTTCGTGCGTCTGAAAACTTTCAATTTACTTATGATTGGAAGAACATTAAAAGAAACGTGAAAGAATTAGCACTATAAGAAAGTCTAAAAGTTCAAAGGTTAAAAAGTTGAAAAGTTGAAAAACTTCCTTACAATCTCGAGGCTTTTTTCGAAATATGCACGAGTGGTGACCCCGCTATCCGTTTCACTACAGCCGGGCGAGAATTGGCGCATTTACAGAAGTTCTTCTATTTATTGGTTGTAGTGTAAAATACATTTAAGCACGAGTGGTGAAATTGGTATACACGCTAGTCTTAGGAACTAGTGCCGCAAGGCGTGAGGGTTCGAGTCCCTCCTCGTGCACCATAAAAATACAGAATACTCCGAAGGAGTGTACTGGATTTTTATAATACGGAAAGACGAGAATCCAATGGGTTCGATACGAAAACTGAGGAGTGAAACGACGATGATTTGAGTGCTCGAGTAGGTCCGCTGTAGCGGGGCGTCAGGAGAATGTCCCTCCTCGTGCACTATTGTAAAAAATCCTCCTACAAGAGAGTAAGAGGATTTAGTGATAATGTTCTTGAGGTGAGACATTTACTCATAAAAATCACATGCATGTTTTAATAATATTTCCACTTGGTAAGCTTCTGTTGCTGCTGAGGGTGACCCATCGTCTAAGGCTATCCAAACTGGGCCTTGTTTTTTGAGAGTTGCCATAACAATCGCTACTCTAATTTTTAAAAGAGTATCCTTTGAGGAGTTTACCATCGCTTTAACGTCTCCATCAAGATATGACTCCTTTGGTACTATAAGTTCATGTGTTTGATCTGGTTCGTTGTACACCTCATTCCAAAGCCATGACGAGGCTTGATTTATACCAGTGTACGTTGGGCGTACACCACAACTTGAGAATGCTAGAAGTATGATAATTCCAGCAATTAAAAAATAATTCATTTTTTTCATGATTTCTTATTTATTGGTTCGTAAATATTATTCGGTTTTTAAACATTCTTATATAAGTAATGTCGAGCCATCAAAGAGCCTTGTCTATATATTACAAAGAAGGAGTTGTGTCAATTCGTATAAATTAAAAAATAAACAAGATTTTGTAAAAATGCAATGAATGTACGAGTACCCCTTGTGGGTACTTTTTTGAAAAACTAAAAACAGGGCAACCACAATGGATTGCCCTTACAGAATTTCAACTAATCTCGCAAGATCCCTCTCAAATCTCCTTCAAGTCGGTCTCCTTTCCATCCACGACGATTACTTGGTTCACGTCGTTCATGTTTCTTTCGTTTATCTGGATGCAATTCTCGCCAGTGACGTTCGGTCCCTGGATCATTCTTCATAGCTCGTTGAGAGAAGTAACTTGTCATATCGAGGTATCCCGTTCGTTTCATTTGTGTAGCGGTTATCCATCCCGGTCGACGTTGACCTCCTCGATCTATAATGGCTTGTTGATATTTTTGAAGATCCGTAAATTCTCCCTCTGTTTTGCGCCCAGGCATAGTTTCACTATTGAGTTCTTGGAATCGTGCATAGGCTTCTTCATTATTAAATTGAGTCACGGTAGAACGACGATTATTGAGGAAGGAGGTGGCTCCACTTGTATTAAGACGAAGATTATCTGATCCTCTCCGTTTTGTATAGCTCGCTCGTCCTATACGAGGTTGTCCAGACGTTCTTCGAAGAAGGGGTTTAGCGTTTCTTTGTTGTATCGCAATATCTCGAATTCGACTTGTTCGGAGTAACCGTCTTCGATTATCAACATCACTAAAACTAGAATTTCGTTCTTTTGGTTTTACGAGAGCACAGGAAGAAATTGTTTTCCATCCAGCAGGAACTTCACAAGGAGTTGCAAATGTTTCACATATCCCTTTGGGACTGACTGCATGTTGAATGACCTGAACACAATCGGAAGTATCTGGTGTGAAATCTGCTGCAAAAGCAGGAGTAATGCAGAAAGCGAAGCCGAGGAGGAAAAGTTTTTTCATTTTATTTTTATTCAAAAAAGAGTGTAACACAGAAGAATTATTATTTGCAATTTCGTTTTAAGACACGACACATTCGTTCTCGAACAGTTTCTTTGGAAGAAGAGCGAGTAGTAGTTGTTCGTTTTGAAGACGTTCCATAATTGGGATAACGTGTTTGCGTATTTGTGGTTCGATTAAATTGAGAATTAGAACTTGTTCCCAATCTTTTTAATTTTAGTCGCCACGTTTGAAGATCTCTTTCAAGGTCTGCAATCTTCTTGAGAATTTCGGTTCGAGTATGTGTTTTTGATGTTGAAGAGGTTTTAGAGGTTGTAGTGTTAGTTGAAGTAGAAGAAGTAGTAGTATCGGTTGAAGTGGTAATGGTAGTGACAGATCCTGGAACGGCTACTGTTGTCAGTGCCATGTCACGCATAAGTCCTCGCTGTCTCAAACGCTCAATTCGTGCTTTTTGCGCGGATGAAAAAGCTTTCTGCGTTGTAAATGTTTCGGTAATGCCGGTTCCAAACTTTTGGTCATCTCCACCGACTCGTTTATAAAAATATCCTTTGGCTTCGTAGGCAGTTTCAGGTATTAGTCCGGTTACTTTTCCACTGGTGATATCGAGTCCTGATTCGAGTTCGACAAGTGTATCAGAATTTCCACTCTCTTTTATGACAATAACTATTCCAGTAGCATCATTCTTTGCAAGATTCGGTCTGGACCAAGAAAACGTAGCATACGTGTCGTATCGCACTACTCGTAATTTTCCAAAATCAATACCAGAAATTTCATTGTCATCAGAGATAACAGGATCATTGGTTTCTAAAAGTTCACTTTCAGTATCTCCACTAGAGAGATATTTCCATTTCAAAATCTTAGATCCGTTTGTAAGTGTTCGGGAACGACCTTCTCGCACATATGTATAGGCTCGAAAGTAATACCAAATATTTTGCTCAAATTTAGCGCCGCGAAGGGTAATATTATTTTGTCCCTTTCCGAGGTATAAATTTGCAGAATCTACGTTTCTCACTTTATTCTCATATTGACTGAATTGAAAAGCGTATCCGTCGGTATCAAATAAAAGAGAATCAGAAAGATGATCCCATTCAAGGAAAATCTTATTATCGGTTGTATAGAGTGCTTTAATATTTGCAATTTCAGTCGCGTGAACAGAATGCATTCCAAAAAAGAAACTCATAACGAGACCGAGGAAAAATATTTTTTTCATGGTATTTGTTTTTGTTTAAAAAATAAAAACGAGAGTATCCAAAAATGTAATACGCAAAAGAATTTATTTTGTTTCAAAATTGTATTTTTTGGGACACAAAAAAGAACAGATCAATTTTAGGTTTCTCAAATATTGCGTCAAGGAGAAATACAAGCTTGCGAGTCCACGAGTCGACAAGTCTACGAGCTTCAAAATTGAAAATAGACTCCTGTAGGAGTGAGGATCAATATGTTTCTATTCAGCCTGTTCTAATTCGAGTTCCATCAAATCCTCCAACTCGTTCTCAATCCATCGACTTTTCCAAAAGGGCCAAATAACAAACTCTGCTTTTCCCGTAATATTTTTCTTTGGAATAAAAGGTGTGTGAGCTCCGTCACATTCACCAGAATAAAAACACTGTCTGGCGTCGAGACTCTCGGCACGATTGTCTCCCATAAGGAAGTAATTGCCTTCTGGAACAATGAATTCGTCTCGTCCAAAAGTTTTTGTACGTCCTTGATTACGTGGAGAGAGATAGGTCTCTTCAAGTTTGTAATCTTCCACAAATTCGTTATTGAGATAGACTTTTCCATTTTTAATTTCAATTGTGTCTCCAGGGACCCCAAGAATTCTCTTGATATAAAAAATCTTTTTATGTGGAGGATGAAAAACAACGACTTCGCCTCGTGCTGGATTGCGAAGAAAATTGTACGAAACTTCATTTACAAATATAAATTCTCCTTTTCCATATTGGCATTCTTCTTGTAGAACATTAAGTGTTGGGCACATAGAAGGACCTGATACACGGAAAAACTGGAAAATATAAAATCGGATAAAAAGTACGATGCCGATAAGAATGAGCGCTTCGATGAAAAAACTCGTCCAACTTTGATCTTTGTCTTTGAGCATAATGTAGTTAATAGTTTACAGTCTACAGTTTATAGTATTTTAAAGTCGTGAAAATTATAGGACGAAAATCTTTATGGGCAACTCTAAATGTTTTTCTATAAACTCTTAACTCTTAACTCTCAACTATTAACTATTAACTTATTTCCTGCTACAATATCTTCCAGGAAATGAGATACAAACTTTTCAACGTAAAACGGATTGGATTTGGTTCTCTTCTTGAGGACACTGAGGCCGTGGAAGCCGTATTCCGGAAAGAATTTTCTTCAACGTTTGCGAAGATGCTGTTTTATTGCCTTCTTTGGGGAGGTGTTGCAGGAGTGATTTGGTATGTGTTTCGGTTTTATGCGTTTTGGGAATGGATAGAATTGATCTTCATTGTTTTTGCATTGTATAAAGTCATGTGTGTTTTTTTTGTGTGGTATTTTAATGCCATTTTAATGACAACTGACAACCTACTCTTTGTAGAATGGAAAGGACTTTTTAATAAAAAATCATCGAGAATTGATTATTGGAACTTGGATGAAATTCAGGTGGTGCGGATAGGAATCAGGTCGTTTATGGGAAATTACGGAGACCTCTTTTTCATGAAATATAACGGAGGAGTGTTGTATGAAGCTCATCGTATTCATGCGCCTCAAAAGGTAGCGCGAACTATTGAAAACTATCGAGAACAACAGGTTGATGCCAAAAACTTCACAGAAGAATCTTCGCTCAAAGAACTTATCTCAGGACTCGTGCAAACGCATGTTCGAGACAAAGGCCAGCCAGAACGAGACGAGAAAGTTTCAAAACGTCCAGAAAGTGGAGCGTCTTTAAATGTGGAACCAAGGAAAGGAAAAGAAAAGAAGTCCATTATCAAAAAGGTGTTTCATCCGGATGAGATGGCGATTGAGGTCGAGAAGGAACTGGATGATGAAGGAGGGATTGAGATTGATTTATAAAGGGAAAAATATTGACTTTTAGGCTAAAACAAATAATAAACAGCGCATGTGGAACATTTTCTCAAAAGAAGTCGGTAAAACTAGACAAACTTATGGTTGTTGTAGCTCTTGTAGAGGAGAAAAACGACCAGCGGAGTTTAATGCTTTTTTGAAGAAAAATGCAGCAGGAAAGGATCTTGTGAAGTCAATTGAAAAATTGGCCCATGAATGATTGTATTACCTATTTATCGGAAGAAGATTTTGATTTTATCTTCGAAAAGATTCAAGAAATATCAATATCACAAGGGGGTGAATTAGCTCCTCAATATCAAAGCGAACTTTTAGGAAAAGAGAAATTATTTGCGCTATCCGAAAGTTTAAAAAACGAGCATTATGCAACAATATTAGAAAAGGCATCTTTTTTCTTTTTATCGATAGCTAAAAATCATTTATTTACGAATGGAAATAAAAGACTTTCTGTTTTTTGTTTGATTTATTTTCTTTGGAAAAACGGTGCTGAGTTTAAAACAGCTGATTTTAAAAAGATTGAAAAAATAATTAGTCACTTAGTACTTAAACCAAGCGGTCTAAGGAAAGTACAAGGGAATTTTAAATTTGAAAATAATGAGATCTATATAGAAAAACTAGCTAAACTAGTAGTTGAGAATTCTCAGAATTTAAGTTTTGATGAACAAAAGAAAATGGTTGAAAATGCGTTTACTTGCCTTGTGAAGTAAATTTTAAAAATCACAAGTCCCTTTCAGTGACGTCGATTGCGTGTAATTGGGCACGGTTATTTTTACATAAGTTTAAGAGCGCCGTAGGGATTCTTAAACCGATAGTTCCTTTCTAATCTCTTCGAGAGATACAAGGAATGCTTATCTGAGTGATTCGCATGGCGCTCTTCTTTTTTGGTGTTCGTACAGTCGGATCATTCTGTTGAAAACAGAAGAGAGCCACATTGTGTCACCACCGAAGTAAAATACTTAAAAAACATTAGAATAAACTCGATATTTATTCAGAGGAGGGGAATCATGACCCCAAATCATGTCCCTCAAGTAAATAGAATAAAGTACCATATTTTTTTTTGCCCTCCACGGTTTGGTGTTGTGAACGGCGAACAGCAATCAATAGAGATTTCTCTTCGCCGTCCAGAACAAAACGTGAATTAGTTCGGTTGATGATTTTGAGAAGAACACAGCCACAAACGAGTCTTTTAGTCCATAATGGCTTCGGACCACGTTTTTGGTTGGCGAGAATATAGCAGGAATTTTGAAGAAGTCAAGACTAAAAATCCCACGTTCCCTTCAATGACGTTGATTGTGTGTAATTGGTCACGGTTGATTCGAAGAAATTTGTCTTCTCCGCATTATTATCCGCCATGGCTTCGAGGTGTTTGTAGGGATTGGTGGTGACTTCAGGATAGAGTGGATCCATTTTCAAGATTGCCAATCGGTCATTGGCTAAATACTTTGTGTAGGCTTCGGTAGAAGCTTTGGAAATCCCTGGAATTCCATTTCCGATGATGTGGTGCGTCCAGGCAATTTCCTGATCCACGGCTTCAGTGAACATTTCTCGAATGACGTCTTCATTCACCATTTCAGGGAATTCTTTTCTCAGTTCCTTAATAATATTGGCAAAAAGAATGACGTGCGTGAGCTCATCTCGCCGGATGTAGTTAATCATCCGTCCGGTGGCGATCATCTTGCTGTTGTAGACCAGTGTGTCGAAGAATGCAAACCCGTTGTAGAAGTACAACCCTTCCAAGAGAAAATTTCCAATCAGCGCCCGGAAGAAATTCTTGTCATTCGGTTCATCGATAAATTTTTGATAAATCTCCCCAATATATTTATTTCGTTCGAGCAAGGTTTTGTCGTCTCTCCAAAAATAATAAATAGATTCCCGCTCCTTGGCATCGACCACCGTTTCCAAAATTGTCGTGTAAGACTGTGAATGGATGGCCTCTTGAAAAGACTGAATCGAAAGAATCAGATTCACCTCAGGAGAGGTGATGTAGTCCGCGAAGTTCGGCAAGTTCACGGTTTGTAAACTATCGAGAAAGGTGAGAAACGAGAGCATGCCTCGGTAGGCTATTTTTTCTTCCTCTTTCAAGTTCTTGTACATGATGGCATCGTCATTGAGCCCACTGATTTTTTCTGGCACCCAGAAGTTTCCAATCATGACTTGGTACATTTTTTTTGCCCAGTTGTATTTCACGGCATTGAGATTAAAGAGTCCCGTTGGGTTTCCTTTGATGATCGTTCGATTTTCAATCGAGTCATCGCCGGTATGATTAAAGATTTGGTTTTTTTTCATGGTATGAAGGGTTGGAAGGCGACGTTACGTAACGTCGCTTGCGAAATTAAAATCGAAAATCGGCAATCGAAAATTGTCTCATCCACTACAACTGTCGCACGCAGATTGTGCATCGCCCGACATTGAACGGAGATAGTAGACGGTTTTGACGCCTTGCTTCCAGGCTTTTATGTACCAACTGTAGAGATCTGCTGGAGAGGTGCGTTCGGGGTTCATCATCCACTCAAACGAGATGGATTGATCGACCCATTTGTAAATAACAGACACCATGTCGATGACATCGTTCATGTCGAGGTTTGGGTATTCTTTATACAACCAGAAGTTTTCCTGATTCAGGTTTGGCGCCACGGTCACTGTCGGCGCAATCACATTCGTTTCTACAAAAAATTTCTTGTACACCGGCAGAAGTCCCGCCGTTGTTCCCACAACTCCAGAGGTTGAGGTGTTGGGAGCGGGGGAGAGGTGATAGGCAAATCGCACTCCCTTCGTTTTAATTCTTCCAATGAGTTCACTCCAATCAAGATCCGTTTTCGCATTCTTCTTGTACCATGCTTCATCTCGTCCAAAGAGCATTCCTTTTTCCCATTCACTTCCTTTGAACAGTTCATATGCTCCGCGTTCTTGCGCCATCTTGGATGAGTTGTCTAAGGTTGCGTACGCATATTTCTCAAAGAGTTTGTCGACGTCCTCTCGTGCTTCAGCGCTGTCATAGGAGAACCCATTACACGCCAAGTATTCCGCCAGTCCCATAAATCCGAGTCCGACGGATCGATATTTCTTGGACGTCAGTTCAGACTCCTTGATCGGGTAGAAATTTAAAGTAATCACGTTGTCCAGCACGCGCATTGCGATGGGGAAGACTTTCTTAATTTCCTCATCGGTATTCACCTTCGCCACGTTAATTGACGCTAGATTACAGACAACAGTTTCACCCGGCGTGTATTTGATATTCACCGTTCCGTTCTCAAACGCCTCCTCTTGAAACTTCGCTTCAGAGGTATTCTGACAAATCTCAGTGCAAAGTTGCGTTGAGTAAATGTTTCCTGCGTGTCGATTCGGATTCAATCGATTCACCGTGTCTCGATAAAACATATACGGCATGCCCGTTTCCACAGCGGTTTTCAAAATCTCCTTCATCAGGTCTTTCGCCTGCACGACTTCCTTCATTTCCAACTTCTCGTTCTGCTCGCATTCCAAATAAAAGGCTTCGAATTCTGTATCAAACAAATCCTCCATGCGCTGACCTGTAACTTTATTCACCTCATGTGGATCAAAGAGAGACCACGTTCCATCTTCTTCCACTCGTTTCATGAAGATGTCAGGAACAGAGACTGCAGGGAATACATCAAAGGCTTTTGATCGAATGTCTCCACTTTCGGTTTGCAGGTTCAAAAAGTCATGAATATCTCGGTGCCAAATGTCCAATGTTGGGGATATCGCTCCGAGTCGCGCTCCCAATTGATTTACCGCACACGCTGTATCATTAATCACCCGTGTCCACGGAATCACGCCTCCTGAGGAATTCTTCACGCCTCTGATTTCGCCCCCTCGTGAACGAATGTGTCCGAGGTACACACCGACACCTCCTCCAAATTTGGAGATCTGTGCCATGTTTTCAATATTGTGATAAATCGACCGAAGGTCATCATCCACGTTTAACTTGAAACAACTCGAAAGCTGATGGAAGTTCGTTCGGGCATTGAGCAATGTTGGAGTGGGGAGACTCAATTTCTGCGTGGAAGTCACATCATAAATATCCTTCGCGACTTTCATTCTGTCCTCATCCTTCTCCGGCATCGCGAGAAACAGCGCCACTGCCAAATACATCTCTTGCGGGAGCTCATGAACTACCTTATTCGGATTGAGAAGATATCGCTTCGCAAAGGCGAGATGTGTGGAGTAAATGTAGGTAAAATCGCGGTCTTTGTCGATCCAAGAACCGGCTTTGAGAATATCAGCATCACTGTAATGTTCTTTGAATTTCTTAGAATAAAGTCCTTTCTTCACGTAATCATCGAAATGAGCCTTCCACGCTTCAGGCGTATAAATATCGTCGTACTTCATTTTTCGATTACGCAGGGCTTCTTTGTAGAACTCCATTGCATACAATCTTCCCGCCACATTTTGCCAATCAATGTTTTGCACGGTAATCATGTCGAGCGTTGCTTTTCGTAAGTTTTTCAACACCTGTGAAGTTTCAATCCCATCAATGAGCGTAATCTTAAACACATCAAACACTTCCTTGAAAGGGCATGATTTCTCAAATCCCTTCGCGGCAATGTTCCATGTTTTTTCCAATTTCTTGCGATCAAACTTTTCCTTCTTCCCGTTCGCTTTCGTCACAGTCAATAAATTCTTGTCTAATTTTTCTAATTCCTTAATTCTCTGTTCCGCTCGTTTCTGTGCGTGTGCTGATCGGTAGAGGATATATGTTCTCGCCACGATGAAATTGCCAGACTGTACGAGTGATTCTTCGACAATGTCTTGAACGTCTTCCACGCACGGTGTTTTTTCCTGTTCAAAAAATCGGTAATCCAAGTCTAGAACAACTTCTTGAGCAATAGTTTGTGCAAATCCAGGAAGAGAGAGTCCATGATCAGGTGTTGCTTCGACCGCTTTGGCGATCGCTGTTTGTATTCTCTCGGGATCGAAATCCACGAGTTGTCCGGCACGTTTGTATATTTGTTTTTCCATGTTATTGATGTTGAGTCCGGACTTGAAGAAGTCGCTTGTGAGCAAAGTCCGGACTCTAGCTTTGCCTTGAACACATTTATTGTTCAACCTTCCGGGGGTTAAAGAAGCGCCGCTTCTAAAAAGAAGAGACGTTTTGTTTTTTACACAATATATTGTGTGGATGAGAATTTTAATATACAAGATATGGGGCGGTCAAGAATTTTGTTCAAAAAAGACTTGAGGAAAAAAGAGAATGTTTTATTTGGATTTTTGATAGAAACAATGGTCTAGGAAGTGAGTGATTTTAGTATGTGTGTGCGAACATGAATTTTCGATTTTTTGATTTCAAGTCCGGACTTGAAATGAGGTGTTTTTCATTGAGCAAAAATAAAAAAATACCAAAACTATGCGGTGTTTCTTAATTTTTATTCAAGTCCGGACTTAGAATAGGAAGAACAGGACAAAGAGAAAAAATTTGTTGATCAATAATCAATAATCATTAATCATTACGCGGATGGATTTTCTCAATGCAATATTTCTCGGAATTATTCAGGGAATCACAGAATTTCTTCCCATTTCTTCAAGTGGACATCTTTTCTTGGCGGAAGAATTCTTGGGACTGATTCCTGATTTGCACTTTGAAGTGAGTTTGCACGTGGCGAGTTTACTAGCGGTTCTTGTCGTTTTTTGGAAAGATATTTGGGATATTTTAAGAGGACTCGGAAAGACGTGCGGGATTTGCGCGGGAGATAAAAATCAGGGGATATTTGGATGGAAACTTTTGATCGCCTCTCTTGCAACGGTTCCAGTGGCACTTCTTCTCGAATCACAGTTTGAATTTTTTCGAACGACAGAGGCTGTTGCGGTAACACTTATTATCACAGGATTTCTTATTTTGGGATCGGAGGTATTTCGTCCAAAGCAAGAACGGAATTTCGATTGGTGGATTGTGATTGTTCTCGGACTTCTGCAAGGAATAGCGGTATTGCCGGGGATATCACGAGCAGGGATTACGATTTCAATTTTGATTTTACTCGGAATTGATCGTAAACAATCAGCAAAGATTTCTTTCCTCTTAGCGGTTCCAACGATATTAGCGGCGCTTATCTTCACAGGAACAACGGAAGGATTTGTAATAGACCAAGCACAATATATTGGATGTATCGCGTCTCTTTTTGCAGCGATATTTGCTATGAGATGGATGATGCGCCTTGTGCGTCGGCATTGGATTTGGTTCGCACCGTATTGCATTATTGCAGGGGCGGTGCTTCTTATCTTTTTTGTGTAAAGTTTTACAAACTCACCTGTCTCTGCACAAGAGATGTTTTTTTGATACAGAATGTTCGCCCCCCTCTCTTTTTTACTTTTTCTAGTTATTCTGGCTTGACCGGAATCGGATGAAAGCTTGGAAAAATGCTTTAAGCGTTTAGCGCGGAACTAGTGAGAGTATTTCGTATTCCTCTATAAATAGGATGTAAATTGAAGCGATTCTGGTCCCGCAGGGCGGGACAGAATGACCAATGATTTTTTCGATTTCAAAACAACGAGATTTTAACTAACATAGATTTAGTATTACAAAAACTTAAAGAACTCCTTTCACAATGAAAATAATTCTCGCATCCTCTTCCTCTACACGACAAGACATGCTCAAAAAAATGGGCATCAATTTTGAAGTTCAGAAACCGAATTGTGAGGAAATTGTGGAAAACTCCGCTTCAATGGAAGAGGAGGTGAAGCGTTTTGCAAAGCAGAAAGCTTTGTCAGTATATGAGAAATACGAACAAGAAAAAGATGTGCTTATTCTTGCCTTTGATTCTCTCGTTGAAGTTGAAAATGAAATTCTTGGAAAGCCAAAAAGCAAAAAAAAAGCGTTTGAAATGTTTCAAAAATACAGAGGGAAAAAAGTTGGCACATTCACAGGGATGACGGTGATGGGAAATGTAAATGGAAAATACGTTGAAAAAACCATTGTTGAAAAATCTTGGCTTCTCTTCCGGTCTGACACAACGAACTGCCAAATCCGTTCCTTCCTCGAATTCGATCAGTGGCAGGGAAAAGCTGGAGGAATTACTATTGAAGGGATAGGCGCATTCCTTCTTGAGGGTATCAAAGGAGATTATCAAAATGTCCTTGGGATTCCGGTTATCAGGTTGGGAGAGGTAGTTCGAGAACTGACAGGGAAGGCGCCTGTGAAGGTTTTTGAAAAATAATTCCTCCCCTTGCAGGGGAGGCTAGGTGGGGTATTGTTATTTCCACCCCCTCTAAACTCCCCCTGCTAGAGGGAGAAAAGGTTGAAATTTTCTTATAAAATATTACTTTCAATTCACATGACATTTCAGAAAGCCGAAGATTTTTTATTCATTGCCACGCAGAAATATAATTTGCATAGACAGGCAAAAGCTTCTTTGGTGTGTGAGCGTGTTCGAAAGATATTTAATGAACGGTATGAGAACTTGTCAAATCAATGGCAGCCGATGAAATTTGAAGATGGGGTGCTCTTTATTCAAACAGAAAGTTCCTCTGCGAGTTCGGATCTTTTTCTTCGGACACATGAAATGATTGAGCTTTTCTCAGAGCACGAATTTCCTCAGAAGATCGAGGATATTCGGATTGTGAGAAAGAGTTGACAATATTTATCTATTATTTAATATAAAAATATGAATAAAATGGAAACAGGGTCGGAATCAGAAAAGGAGCTAACGCTTGATGAAGCGTTAAAAAAAGTGTCGGATTTTGCAAAAGCAACAAAGGGTGAAGGTGTATGGAGTTCTAATGCAGATGTGATTTTTGGATTTATGAGAGACAATGTGAAAATAGGGAAAGCGATGTGTCAGATTTTGAGTGATGAAAAATTAACAGCTCAGGGGATAACACCGCTTTTAATAAATATAGCAAAACAAATTTCTTGGGCAGTGGGAATAAGCGAAGAGACGAAAAGATCAGATCTTCTAAAAGCTATGAATAATGTTCGAGTGAATAAGACACTGGAAGAGTAATTACGTCACGCCTTTTTTAGGACATACATCATTGAGAAAACACTCTGAGCACTTTGGCTTGGGAGCTTTGCAGTAATCTCGTCCGAATTGTACGAGCATGTGTGAGAGTTCGCCCCAGTACTGCTTGGGAATGAGTTTCATGAGATCTTGTTCGACCTTTACGGGGTCATTCTTCTTCGTGAGTCCTGTTCTCCGTGCGATGCGTCCTACATGGGTATCGACTACGAATCCGATGTTTTTTTTGAAAAGATTCCAAAGGATGACATTCGCTGTTTTTCTCCCCACGCCTGGTAATTTTACCAGCTCCTCCATGGTATCGGGGACGATTCCTCCGTGCTCGAGTAATATTGTTTGTGCACAGCCGGATAAACTCTTGGCTTTGCTGCGAAAGAATCCTGTCGATTTTATTACCTGCTCTAATTCTTCCACAGGACGGGCGACATAACTCTCTAGGTCTGAAAAATCTTTAAACAATGTTTTTGTCACGATGTTCACTCGCTTATCAGTGCACTGTGCAGAAAGAATTACCGCAAAAAGCAGTGTCCATGGACGTTTCTCGTCCCATCGCAAATGACAAATTTCTCCCTCATAGTGTGAGGAAACGCGTTCGAGAAACGTTTGAGGAGAAATAGTTTTCATGTCGGGCTCTTTGTACGGTAAAATCAGGAAAATGAAAATAAAAAAACACTTCCTTATAATCCTCTGCTTGATACCAAGTGTGGCTTTTGCAAGTGTGGGAAGTGATTTAAACGATATGCTGAAGCGGTTTTTTGGAGGAGAAATCGAAACAAATGGAGAAGTCGCTTTGCCGATAGAGTCAGAATTCGAAATTCCTGAAACGCCGACAGAAGAAGATTTTTTGAATATTCAAAAAAAGATACGGGAAGAGGAACAGAAATTGGAACAACTCTCTACAGCAACGTTTCAGTCACAACAGAATCTTTGGAAAGCACAATCAGAGAAATACACATTGCAAGGGCAGTTGTTACTGCTTGATCAGGAACTGAGTTTGCTGAAATCAAAAATTGAAAAATTTATTGAACAGCAAAATCAATGGCAAGGAGAATTGTCAAAGATTACGAAAGAAAAAGAAGTATTGGCAGCGCTTGTGCGAGTAAAAAAAGAAGAGTTTGATCGGTTCTTAAAAAAGAATTACATCCGAAATGAAAATTTTGGAAAAGGGGAGTCGGTCTCGGTGTTTAAATGGCTTTTTTCAAAAAAATCTGTTGGGGCTATTTTGCAAGAACAACGACAAGTGCAACAATTTCAACAACAGAAAAAGGCCGGACTTATTGAACTCGAATATTTGAAGAAAGAACTTCAAAATAAAGAACGTCATGCGGCACTTCTTTTTCAGCAAGCCAAAACACTGAAAGATCAGATTGCAGCTGAAAAGAGGGGATTAGTTGATTTTGCAGAAACAAAAGCACATCTTATTGCACGATCAGAATTTACCGAAGGGAAAACCGCAAAAGAAATTGAAAATTACGAACGCCAAACAATAGAAAAAGAAACTTTTTTGCAAAAATTACAATCGGTCATGGAGGAAATGCAAGGAAAACTGGGGTATCTTCCCGAAGATGAAGGATTCAAATTCCCTCTTCCAATCGAAATGGAAGTATCGGCATCATTTCACGATCCAGCGTATGAAAAAGCCCTTGGGAAGGTGCACAAAGGAGTTGACTTCGTCGCACCACACAGCACCGATATTTTTGCACCACGCAGTGGAATAGTATCGAAGGTGAGTTTTGATACGAATGAATATGGGTATGCCTACCTGATTCTCGATCACGGAGAGGAGCTTTTTACCGTGTATGGGCATGTGTCGGATATTCTCGTTAATGAGGGACAAGAAGTCGTTCAAGGGGATCTCATTGCTAAGACTGGTGGAACACAAGGAGCAAAGGGTTCTGGGTATTTTACTGCTGGTCCACATTTGCATTTCGAAGTATATGAAAAAGGAGAACATCGAGATCCGATGGAATTACTCGAAAAATAGGATACGTATCCCATTTTCTCCAGTCTAAGACTTGTTTCCCTGTTTTTTTTGTGGTATAATAATCTGATTTTTTCAGATGAAAATTCTCAAACAACAAAATACAGAAAACACCTTTCCCGGAAAATACATTTTCCGAGATGTTGTGAGATCTAATGAAAGTAGCTATGAAACAGTAAAAGAGGCTATGAGAACTAAAATAATGGGCGAACTGAGCGAGCTAAAGGATGAAATCAATTTATCACAAGTGCGACAAGATTTTAAAGCAAAAAAGGGGAAGAAAGAAAGAATTATAAAACGAGATAACGGTGAAACACAAACATTGAGACGAGAGGGCGGTACGGTTATTAAAATGAAAGAGAATAAAATAAAAATTAAAGATGCTTGGTTTAAGAGACCTTCTTTAAAAGTAAAAGATATAAATCGAAACGGAGAATTTGATCATGAAGATTTAATAAAAATTAGAGATGATCGATTAAGAGCCGAAAAACTTGAAAGTAAAAAACCAACACAAATTGTGGACTTCTCTCAAAATAAGAGAAACGGAAATAAGAAAAAAGAACTTAAGTTGAAGAACGAAACACAAGTGGAATCTCATAAGAAGCCTATTGAGGTAGCTCCAAAAGAACCCTCTGAAGCAGAAAAACTCGGTAATGAGATTGGTTTGATTAAGGAGGGATATACGTCAGGAGACGAGAATTTTGATGAATATCTTCAAAAAATTGAGGGATACCGTTCACAGGTATCGGCTCTTAACGCAACGCCAGAAGAAAAAGTGACATTAAACGAGAAATTAGATGAATTGAAACAATTCTTTGAGAATGAAAAAGTGTTGCTGGAGGAACGAAAACAGAGAGAAGAAATCCAAAGTAAAATTGTCTTAATAAAACAGCAATGGGAAACTTTGTCGACAAAGACGCTTGCCAAAGAAAATATAACGCAAGATCGAACAGAAACTGAAAAATTAAAAACAAAAATTGAAACGTTGATGCAAGATCCTTTGATGTCGAATGATCAAAAATTGGAATTGGAAACAACAGTATCAGGCCTAGAAATGCGTTTAGATGAAATTGATAAATTGGAATATGAAGTAAAAAAAGAACAATTACTTCATATTACGAATGAAATAGAAAACACGAATCAGAAGGAAACATTGGAATCACTGGTTCCCCAAGGAGAAACGATTTTGACTGAAATCCAAGAAAAATTAGATCCAACAATAAAAGATTGACAACAAAACTAGAGAAAGCTTTGTTAGATGGAGGAATCAAGAAAAAACAATTTTTGAAAAAGAATAAAGATTTGGCTGCCATTGTAGCCGGAAAATATAAAGCAGAACCTGGAAAGATTCCGAAATACCTTAAAGCGGAATACAAAAAAACAACAAATCTTCTCGTAAATGCATCGGGAAAGAGAAAAACAAATTTAGAGAATAGACAATTTGTATTAAAAGAACTTACAACAACAACTCCAAGAAAAAATAAAATTGCTCCTAAAGAAAAAGTTGTTGATCCAAAAAACACTTCAGTGAAAAAGAATATCTCAGAAAGAGAACCTGTTCCTGGGAATAAAGTTGTAGTGAAAGGCTTTGGTGGATAAATAGGATACGTATCCCATTTCTAATTCACCGCATCCAAGTAACACTTCTCACAAAATACCTTCTCAGGTCTGTTTGGCGAAAATGGTGTTTTGATATCAGTGGAACAATTATCACATTTCCGATTGTGTAATTTTCGTGGAAGACGAAGCTTCATACGATCGGAATGACGACAATCAGGGCAGAGGTCAGGTAGCTCAAGACGCATCTTTTTATAAAACTTCAGTTCTGGTTTGAGAATGGTGTAGTTCTTTTTACAGCGTGTACAAGCCAGGAGTTCTTTACAAAGATTATTAGTGGCTTCTGCTGTGACGGGAAGCTTTGTCACCGTGGGGGACTTGAAATCAGATTTCTCATCATCAGCCCATTTCCATCTACGCGCGAGTACTTCTTCTTTTGTTAACGGGAGTACATCTTGTGCGGTGGAGTGATTGTAAGGAAAAGGGGACATGGTAGGGGGAAAGAATTCTCCCCATTCACCGGTTTTCTTCATGTGTTCAATAATCTTTTCACGAAGGGCTTTGTATTCGGTTTCAGAATATTGTTTATTAAAAATACAATACTGTGACTGTCTCATACTGACACATCCGAAGCAGTCTTTGCTTCCGTATGATTCATACGAATACGCAATATTAGAACAACCTTCTCCCGCAAATTTTGAAAATATAATATTAAAAGCGCCTATTCCGACCGCTTCACATTCATAAATTAATTCATTACTGCCAGAACATCCAAAGTAACTTACATCCATGCAGCTCTTGGCTTCCCGCATTTGATCACAGTACTTCATGTCTTCGCAATTTTTACAATCCCAGCAATCGTGTGTGTTTTTGCAATTAAACAAGTTATCGCCAGAAAAGTCTTCGCACCGGAGGAAGGAACAATATTCTCGTGGAAGAGAAAGATAAATTTTTTGAAGTTGTTTCAAAACCTCTACCTGTTTCTTTTCATCTTTGAGAAGGGCTTCAAATTCTTCTTTCTTCACTGGTTTATTCAGCACCCAGTAGCTTTTTTTTCGCAACCCAACACAGGCAAAAACATTATCACAGCCCAAGCAATCATAGGAGTGGTGGGCATCATTACAATTATTTAATTTCTGCGAAAAAGTGATGTTGTAACAATCGGAACAATCGACGCATTGATAGGCGAGTTCCGTTTTAAAAAGATTAAAACAATCCACGCAATCACGAGATTGGTCTATGTTTTGGCAGTACAGACAATCTTCATTAAATCCTGCAGAAAAAATAAGATAACAGTTTTTATTGTTAGCTGCAGCATTAGTATATTTCGAATTCTCAGAGATGCCTTGCTGGAGTCGGGCAATCTTGGGAACGCGCTCCCAGAGCTCTTCAAACTGAGGAAAGAAAGGTCTATTAAAATCAAAATCTACTCCATAATCTTTCCCGTCCCACGTATCTCCCCACCAGTGTTCGTTGTCATACACAGGGAATTTTGTTTCTTTGGCATGAACAGAAATAATCTCTTTCCCGGAAGAATTACACAATCGTTTCGAAAGGTTTCGTTCATTCCTGAAGGCGAGTCGTCTTCGCATTCGTTCCTCCGGACAGATCGTCGGAAGGGGGACTTCCATCTTTTCATAAAATTGCACATCATCTTCCGTGATTTCAAACGGTTGTCCGATAATTGCACACGTTCGTTGCATCAACTTAAATTCTAAAGGAGTTGACGAGAAATGAAAAATTAAAGAAGCTCTATTTTTATGGAGACAACAGTACAAAGAAAGTACTTCTTTTATTTACGTTGATATTGCGGGACTGTTCTTTTTGTAATCAAAAAGAACCAAAAACTTTTGGGGACGAGAAAACTCGCTCGTTCTTACTTGCACAGGTGCAGAATCCCATTGACGCTCAAACAGGTCTCGTCCCCAACCTCCTTTTGGATAGCACTTTTATACTTTTTGACTCTTTAGCTTTTAGACTGTTTTACAGATTTCGAAATCTCTCCGCTAAGAATGGATCCCACATAGGGGCGGTGGCAGACATTACGATGTCAGCGCCTGCATTGAGTCTTGATTGTAAATGCTCTGCGGTCATCATTCCACCGACACCACAAATAACAAAATCTTCATTAAGTTCCGTTCGGATTTTTGCAAGTTCAATGGTGAATTGTTGTCCTGCTTCGCGAATTGCTTCCCCGCAGAGTCCCGCTCGGAGTCGGTTGGCCCCCGGTAAAGCCTGTTCACCCTCTGGAGTGCGTACATCCATCGCAATAGTGTTAATCCCAGCAAATCCATCAACATACGGTAAGTTTGCTTCGACTACGGCTCGTAATTCTTGTGGGGCGAGCATTCCCATCTTTATTAAGAAAGGCGTGTCGCCGATGGCTTCACGAATCGCTTTTGAAATTTGACTGGAGGTTTCGGGATCTTTGTACAAACTTCCTTCTCCTGTGCACACATTTGGACATGAGTAGTTTGCTTCAATAATCTTGGCGCCGGCTTCCTTGGCCATGCGAGCACAGTCGGCATAATCTTGTACCAAATCTCGTCCTTCTCCCGGTGTTCCCATGATTGAGACAATCATCACTTGTCCTTCGCCCAATGCCTTATTCGCTCGCTCAATGTCGGGCATCCAGACGGAGGGTGGTTGGGAGGGGACGCCAAAGGAATTGGTAATAGTAATATCTTCCACATTTGTCGGGTCAGTTGTTCTCGTTGTAATGTCTCCTCCAATATCTTTCACGCCCAATTGCCGTGGCGCATCTATAAACACGCAGTTGGGATTGGGGTGACATTCTCGCTCAATGGTTCGTACCGTCTTGTACACGGGAATATCAAATCCAAGCTTTCCATACAAGTTTATCCATTTTGAATCAAGCAGTGGTCCTGCAGGAACTCCCAGAGGGGAGTTGAGTTCAAAGTTCCAGAGTTTGAATTTCTTTTCAGTCTGTTTCACCTCAGGGAAAAGTCCCTCAAAAGACGGCCCGTGGTCATAATTCCATTGGTATGATTTGTCGGTTTGGTAGATTTCTTGCATCGACTTCATTGTAGCAGTAAACGTAGGCGCGGTCACGTGACCGCGCCTACAAAAAAACCCTCGCATGACGAGGGCCTTTAGGTTCGTTAAAAAAAATGTTTACTCAGCTTCGGTGCTGAAGAATTCTTTAATATCGTTATTCATCCATGGATGTGTGTAGTTCCATCGAGAATTTCCTTTGCGGGTAGAGTACAAACGTTGTGTTCCGGATTTTGCTTTTGTTGGAGAGTAAAAAGATCGTTGCACATCTCGGATAGCTCCAATAGATTCAAAATCTCGTTTCCATAAAGTATTGTAGTGCTTATTTGTATCAACTTTATGCGTTGATCCGTAAATTACGTTTGCTTCCATCGCTTCTTTTCCAGCATCTCCTCCATCAACGTAATAATCAATCGCTCGAGATTTGAAAACTGCTTTTCGGCTTGGACGAATGTAGTTTTTGTCTTCTATTGGTTTCAGATTTGTGTAGTCAGAAAGTGCTCCTTTTCGATTCATTATAGTAGAAACCTCAGAAGTATTGGTTGCTTTTCGTGAGCGAAGATGAGCAGCATATTGATATGGAATTGTTTTTTGATTTACATTTCGTTCATTGTGTCTTTTATTAAAGAGTGACCATCTTCGTTGAAAGGCTTCATTTAATTTTTTTTGAACAGAGAGTCGGTGTGAATAACTTCCTGTGTCTTCACGAGCAGGTTCTTTATAAGCTTCCGCACTTGATGCGAAGATGATTCCCATTCCAAGGGCGAGTGAAACGACGAGCATTTTTTTCATTTTTTCTGTGGGTTAGAAAGACAAATGATTGTGTACGGCGAGGATTGTAACAAGTTTCAAATGGAGTGCAAAACTTTTTAAAACTTTTTTCTCGCTAGCAGTGAGAAGTATAAAACAATAAAAAAATAATACGCAATCTTTTTCTTCTTTTTTGAAATAAAAAAAAATGTAAAAAAACAAAAAGAAATTTATGCAAATCAAAAAACTTGCGAAATCCAAAATTTCTTTCTAGAGTGACCGACGATTTCTAACCCTAATTCTCTCATGAAAAATCCAATAAAAGTTACGGATTGGCCGGTATCTCGAATTCTTTTGGTCATCTGGATCATTTTCTCTATTATTTTTGTTGCTAACGCTGCAAGAAATTATTTGCAACGAGAAGTGTACCAACTCGGAGCACAGCACGGAATGCAAAATGCAGTAGCGCAAACAATGGCACTTGGACAACAATGCCAACCAGTTGTTCTCAATCTTGGAGATCAACAAGTGACCTTGGTAAATCCAGCGTGTGGAGCAGGTGGACAAACTCCAGCCGCACCAGCTGAAGTAACAGAGTAAGGAATTCAAACATATTTGTAATCAAGAAAAAGGCTTCACAATTTGTGGAGTCTTTTTAAAGTGAAAAAATCTAAAAGTTTAAAGTAGATATTTTAAAGCTTGTCAGCTCTTTCGCTTTTTATCTTTTTTTAAATATCAAAGTCGTGTACTCCTTGAGAATCTTTTTCTCCATAATCAGATCCAAATTTTGTGTCGACGTTAAGGAAGTCGTTTCCGTAGTTTCGGTACAACCAAAGATAGAGAACCTCTGCGATTCTGTTTCCCAAAGACATCCCTCCCAAAAGAACCGGGAACATGAGGAGAAAAGCGGAAGCGGTGCTTTGTGAACTTGCAAGAGAGCCTCCAATGAGGAAGAAAAGCACAAGTCCAAGAATCATTCCATATATATTTACAATCAGATATTTTGATTGATGGAGTGCTTCGAGCACAAAGAAACTAAAGAAGGTTCCTATAATAAGATGGAATACACCTGCAAAAGCACTTCCCATTTGTCCAAAAAATTGTCCAGAAAAAGCATAGGCAGGGAGGACGAGGAGGAGGATTACAAGATTTCCAAAAAATACCTGTGTCAGCGCAGTGGCTCGTCTGGAATATTTCTCATCAATCATTGTTGCCAAAAGAACATATGATATGTTTGCCGCTAATGTTGCCAAAAATATGGCGAGCGTGATGATACTAATAAAGAGGGGGTGCGATTCCGTTTGAATATTAATCCCAAACTCATTCTTCACTACATCGCTTGGAGAAAGCGTTTCCCCGACGACACTCCAACTGAGAAATAAAACAATTCCCAAAACTATTGTTCCAATGAATCCCGATCCAAATCCGACCAGAAATCGTGAAAAAATAGAAGGAAAGGTAACGTCGGCCTGATTGAGATTATTCATGTTTATATTGATTTCTGTAATTGTAGAGGAAGGGGGGACTGAATGACAAGTTTTTATTCAGGAGATGTTTTGCAATTTTTTTTCCGCCATTCCTTAATATTTTTGTGATGTCCAGAGAGAAGGACCTCTGGAACCTCTATCCCTCTGAACTCTGCAGGGCGTGTGTAATGTGGGTATTCGAGCTTTCGGTCGAGTTGCGCGGAAAAGCTTTCCTCGCTCGCACTCTCATCACTGCCCAAAACACCTGGTAATAATCGCGCAACAGCATCAATAAGAATCTGAGCAGGGAGTTCTCCACCCGTGAGGACAAAGTTTCCAATGGAAATTTCTCGATCCACGAGTGCATCACGAACGCGTTGATCAATCCCTTCATAGTGTCCACAAAGGAGTATAATCCTTGAACACATTTTTTGTTCAACAAACTCTTCTGCAATTTCTTGTTTAAAAGTTTCGCCGTGGGGAGTGAGAAAAATTACAGGAGCTTTATCATCCTCCAATTGCTTCACGTGCTCTATTGCATCAAAAAGAGGCTGGCACATCATGACCATTCCTGCGCCACCGCCAAAAGGCACGTCATCAACCTTCTTATGTTTGTTTTCAGAAAAATCACGAATATTAAAAAGTCGTACTTCTATTTTTTTTTCTTCAATGGCACGTCCGATAATGGACGTTTTTAAGAAGTTTTCAAAACTTTCTGGAAAAAGAGTGAGAACATCGAATTTCATGTTTTGGGGAATTTCTTGTAAATGTGTTGTCGATGAAGGACACGACAAAAAGTAACCGTATTCTTTTCAAAAGCAATACCAATACGATAATTTCGAATCCTCTTTTTGTAAAAACAATCAAATCCTCTCAGTTTTGAAAAACCAACTTCAGAAATATTTTTTGTTGATTCCATATTTTCTACAATTTCCACTATCAAAATTCTTATTGATTTGTCATCAATATTTTTAAGATCTCGTAAAAATTGTTTTGCGATTTTATATCGCATTTTTGAGTTCCTGTAATGACGAGAATTTATTTTCTGATTGGGCTTTTGTTATTCTTTGAGCCAAAAAACTATCTTCCAATTCTTCAAGAAAACCCCGTTCTTCCATTATATTTAACATTTCTTCGTTAAAAATAATGCCAGTCTTTTTATTATTCGAAAGTACATAAATGGCTCCAGAACAGTTCTTGAGAACCTTCCCTGCAGATTTTTGAAGTTGTGAGATTGAAACAGTATCAAACATTATCTATAATTAATAGTAAATTTCATATATAATTATATATAGAATTATTCGTTTTGCAAATTTTTCTTCAACGTTTTTTTAAAAATGAGTACAATAGTTCTGTTATTTTCAAAAAAACATCTCTCAATGCAAGACAAAATTCAATCGGCACTCGGCTCTACAGTGGATAAAATAGATTTCCCGCAAGCTCTTTCCTATCACTCTGGAAAGGTTCGAGAAAGTTTTACACTTCCAAACGAACAGAGAGCTATAGTGGTGTCTGATCGTATTTCAGCATTCGATTTTATTCTCGGAACGATTCCTTTTAAAGGACAAGTGTTGAATAAAATTACGGCGTGGTGGTTTGCGAAACTTGATGGAGTGGTAAATCATCATTTTATCTCAACGCCGGATCCAAATATTTCTCTTGTAAAGAATGCCAAAGTTTTGCCTGTAGAAATTATCGTTCGAGGATATCTCACTGGGACGACCAAAACATCGTCTTGGTATTCGTATCAGAATTTAAATAGAATGATCTGTGGGATCGAGATGCCCGAAGGTATGAAGAAAAATCAGAAATTTGATCAACCTATTATTACCCCCACAACTAAACCCACCGAACCTGGCGCGCATGATGAAGCGATTTCAAAAGAAGAAATTGTAGAACAAGGACTGGTGTCAGCAGAAATGTACGAACAAGTAGAAGAGTATGCCCTCAAAATGTTCACACTTGGACAAAAGATAGCCGCAGAAAGGGGATTAATACTTGTCGATACAAAATATGAAATGGGAATTGATAGCGAAGGGAATTTAATGGTGATTGATGAAGTGCATACTCCTGATAGTTCTCGGTACTGGGTTGAGGATTCTTATCAGGAGCGATTTAATAATGATGAAGAGCCAGATATGCTCGATAAAGAATTCGTAAGACGTATGATTATTGGAGCGGGATATGATGTGAATGATTTAGAAAAAAATCCTGCAGATTTCATGACGGATGAGCTTCGAATGGCAGCAGCAGAGAAATACATTCAACTTTTTGAAAAAGTAACAGGAGAGGTTTTTCAATTCCCAGAAGAACTCAACGCAAAAATAAGAATTGAAAATTCATTACAAAATCTCTAGAAAGAGATGTTTTAAAGGCATAACACAATAAAACATTTTTTGTATTTCGCCACTTCTTTTTGAACAAATAATTTGATTTCTCGAACATCGCTTCGTACAATGGCTTGTGAAGTTTATCTTTCTTCTAATTCTTAAACCTTTTCATAATGAAAAAAAGAAATTTCGGTTTTACGCTCATTGAGCTCCTTGTGGTGATTGTGATCATCGGTATTTTGGCGACGATCTCAACGGCTACTTTTAAGTCTTACTTCGGAAAAGCACGAGATGCTGAACGACAATCAGCTGTGCAAAATATCGCCTTGATGATCAAGGTGGACGGAGCGGATGATTGGACATCATCAAAATATATTTACGATGCTGCCGGACTTACGGCACTTATGGACGCAAACGATTTTCGTCTTCCTAATGGAAAAAACAATATTTGCTACTTCGTTGGAATGGCGATAGAAGGTGGTGGATCAGTTGGGGATGTGAATGAATTTGTAGTAGGTTCTTGGGGAGAGTTAACCAGTACCTCACAAACAGGAACCGCTGGAGTTCTTGCAGATGGAACACAAGCTGCTATTGATGCTATAGATGTAGATGATGTTGAATCCGAGAGTTTCGCTTGTGATTCTGCAGACATGACTGATGTTTCATCTGCTTTTGAAGCAGGAACTTATGATTCTGCTGATACCTTTTCGTATCTCTTTATTAATGAACTTGGAGTAATCGAGGGAGTTGCAGGATTTCCAACACCATCACCATAAAAGTGCATTGAGAATTGGAATAGAAGAATTACTTCTGAATATAAGGCCCCCCGCAATGCGGGGGGTTTTAAAATATTTTTTGTAGTTTGATTTCCCCAATTATTCCCAGTAGACTGCAGGTCAATGAATCTCAAAACAAAAAAAGGATATACGCTCATTGAGCTTCTTGTTGTGATTGTTATTATTGCTATTTTGGCAAGCATTTCGACGGCGACATTTAAATCATATTTTGGAAAAGCTCGAGATGCAGAAAGACAAGCCGCTATTCAAAATATCGCGCTTATGATTAAGATTGAAGGGGCGGATGATTGGGAAAATTCAAGGTATATTTATACCGCAGAAGAATTTGGAAACTTGATGGCATCAAATGATTTTCGGATTCCTCAGGCAAGGAAAGATATTTGTTATTTTATTGGAATGGGGGATTTATCAGAAGGGAGTCTTGTTGGAGATGAAAATGAATTTGTTGTGGCGACATGGGGAGAATACACTAGTATTGAAGTACGAGGAGAAGAAGGGATTTTAGCGGATGGAACATTGGGAGGGATTGGTTCTTTGGGAGAGACCCTAACAGAAGAAGATTTTTCTTGTTCGGCGCTGATGCCTTTTTTGGATGCTCGGGTTGATTTTGATAGTCTTGGGGGAGTGGCAAATTATATTATGATCAATGAAGCTGGGGAATTAGAGGATCTTGCTGGATAGCCTTTTCAAACTTTACTTGGTGAGTACAATGCGGTCGATGTCAAAGAATTGGATTTATTGGCGAGTGGGACACATTGTTGTAGATGTACTAGGGTTGTATGGAGCGTTTTTGGTAGCGTACTTTGTACGTGTTGGGTGGATTTTTTCAACAGATTTCCCCTTTGAACTTTTTGCATTGCTTGCCGGAGGTGCCACAATTGTTTGGATAGGGTTTCTTATCTTTTCAAAATATTATCGCATTCCTCCTCGTTCAGGAGGACGGAAGTGGTTTGATTTCCTCTTGGCAGTCTTTGGAGGAGCTTTGGCGGTGGGGATATTGATTGTGACGTATTTTTTCCCACGAGAGATTTTATTTTCACGATTGATCGGCGTTTATATTTTTGTGTTTGGGATTGTTTGGCTTGCAATTACTCAGTGGATATTTCGCTTGATTCTTGCGTGGGCAAGGAAAAAAGAAAAGAATGTGTATCGCACGCTTATCGTGGGAGCCAATAGAGTTGCTGAAAAGCTTATTCATGCTATTGAAATGAATCCCTACGCGCCGTACAAAATTATTGGAGTGATTGACCCATATGGGATGACAAAACACATTCAGGGGGCTGAAATTCTCGGAAAACTCGATAAATTGGAATCAGTCTGTCAGGAGCAGGGGATTACCGCGCTTATTCAATGTGATGGATTTGAACACACACTGAACCTCATTAGCTTGTGTGATGAGAAGAAAATAAAATTTCAATTTGACCCAGCGCTTCGTGGAATTTTTGAAGATAACCTTCGTATTCGTGAGGTTGCGGGGATAACGATGATTTCCTTTGTACAACGAGATTTTTCTGGACGTAAAAAACTTAAGTTTAGATTCATTGATTGGATTTTGCGCCAGGTGTTTGACGTCGATTAAAACAATTTTCGATGTGCGATTTTCGATTGTCGATTTAAAAAACTTGGTCATTCTGGCTTGCCCAGAATCGCATCGGGTATTTTTCCTGTAGACAGAGCGAAGCGAAAGATGAACACAGGTGCCGTGCTATACGCTTAAAAGCATGAGAATTATTCATCTGATCCTGGGAAAGCCAGGATGACGGGGTTTTACTTTTTTCTATAGACTCAAAAGCATTGACTTTAGACTGTCCTAAATATCCAAGTCTTTCACTTCAGCCGCATGCGTTTGAATGAATTTTCGACGTGGGAGAACTTCGCTTCCCATTAAAACTTTGAACAAATGATCCGCTCGTTCAGCATCTTCCACGGTAACTTGTACCAACGTTCTGGTTTCAGGGTTCATCGTTGTTTCCCAGAGTTGTTCTGGATTCATTTCCCCGAGTCCTTTGTATCGTTGAATACTTTCTCCTTTTACATCGTGTTCTTTCACAAGTTCATCTTTTTCTTCGTCCGTCATGGCGTACCACGCTTGTTTTCCTTTTTGAAGTTTGTAGAGCGGTGGTTGTGCAATGAAAATGTTTCCTCGTGTAACGAGAGCTTTGAAATGTCTATAAAAGAGTGTGAGAAGTAGGGTTCGGATATGCGCTCCATCGACATCGGCATCGGTCATAATGACAACTTTTTTATATCGAAGTTTATCGTGTTGGAAGGTGTCTCCAATAGCGGTTCCCAAAGCGATTACTAAACTTTTAATCTCCGTGTTGGAAAGCATTCTGTCTAAACGAGATTCTTCGGTATTGAGAATTTTTCCTCGGAGTGGCAAGATAGCTTGTGTGTGACGGTCTCGTCCTTGTTTTGCAGAACCTCCCGCTGAGTCTCCCTCAACGATGAAGATCTCGGAATTTTCAGGATCTTTGGAAGAACAGTCTGCCAATTTTCCTGGTAAGTTCAGTCCATCAAGAGCGCCTTTTCGAATGACGGTGTCTCGAGCAGCTCGAGCGGCGAGTCGAGCACGTGTTGCGAGTGCACATTTATTCGCAATGATTCTTGCATCATTTGGGTTTTCAGAAAGAAATTCAGTGAATTTGTCAGAAAACACTTTGTCTACAGCACTTCGTACATTTGAATTTCCGAGTTTAGATTTGGTTTGTCCTTCGAATTGTGGTTCAGGAACTTTTACGGAAATAATCGCGGTAATCCCTTCTCGTACGTCTTCACTTGTAAAATTCGGTTCCTTTTCTTTGAGCAGTCCATTATCTCGGCAGTATTTATTGAGCGTTCTGGTAAGCGCGGTATTAAATCCTGTGAGATGAGTTCCTCCTTCTACGGTTTGAATATTGTTCGCAAAGGTAAAAATAGTTTCTCGAAACTCTCTTGTGTATTGCAAGGCTACTTCAACGGCAATATTATCACTTTCGTCTTCGAACATAACAACCGGACCAAGCCCTTCTTTGTCTTCGTTTAAATGATGTACAAAAGAAGAAATACCTCCTTCAAAATAGAATTGACAGGCATTTACTTTGTCTTCTCGATCATCAAAGAGAGAGATAGTGACGCCTTTTGTGAGGTAGGCTTGTTGTCGAACTCGTTTCTTAATAGTATCAAATTCGAATTCAGTCGTTTCAAAAATCTTTGGATCTGGCCAAAATTGAACCAAGGTTCCTTGTGTTGTCGCATCTCCTATTTTTTTCAATGGTTCAGCTGGTGCTCCACTTTCAAAGGCTACAAAGTATTTCCCACCATCTCGATCAACGGTTACTTCTGTTCTCACAGACAAGGCATTTACAACACTCACTCCCACTCCGTGAAGCCCTCCAGAGACTTTATATCCACCACCTCCAAATTTTCCTCCGGCATGAAGCACGGTTAATACAGTTTCTACAGCAGAAATTCCGGTTTGTTTGTGTTTTTCAACAGGAATACCGCGTCCATTATCAAAGACAGATACGGATCCGTCTTTTTCGATGCGAACATTAATATTGCTACAAAACCCTGCCATAGCTTCATCAATAGCGTTGTCGAGCACTTCCCAGACAAGATGGTGAAGTCCACGTTCATCGGTTGAACCGATGTACATTCCCGGACGTTTTCGTACCGGATCGAGTCCTTCGAGAACCTGGATGTCTTTTGCACTGTATTCGTTTGTCATTCTGTAATAAAAAGTATGAATAAATCCCATAAATTATATCGATTCTTCTCTTCTTGGGCAAGAAATATTTAGGTTTTTTTATACAAAAAATCCCCCCATGAAGAGGAGATTTTGTTTAAGGCTCTTAAAGGATTCTTTAGATGTTCGCAATAATCATTTGGAACAATTGATTCAAACTTATAAATAAATAAATTTGAAGTCCCAAAATAGCAATAAGCATGGCACTAATACCAATTTGAGCCATTCGTCCCTTCATGATTTCTTTGAAAAGAATAAGGGTTTCTGGCTTGTGACCGAGAGCGGTTGTTTTTTTGATCATTATTAATGAGTAAAAATCAGAGAATTATACCACAAAAAAAAGGAAAAAGCAATCACTTCGACTCTTTCGAGAGAATCTTTAGGAAAACCTAGAAATTTTGGCCTCCAGTGTTCGGTAAAGGGACTTCATGATTTCTAAATCGTTGTACGGATGACGGTT
The DNA here is from genome assembly GCA_964509975.1 of uncultured Candidatus Peribacteria bacterium. GTDB lineage: Bacteria > Patescibacteriota > Gracilibacteria > UBA4473 > UBA4473 > CAZVBV01. Next base: position 57,670 of record CAZDZO010000002.1, on the reverse strand, counting down.
TTTAATAGTTGTGGGGAATCGACATTTGATCCATCCTGTTGGTCCATCACCAGAGATATGCCAAGTGTTATTTTCCAAAGTAAGCCTCCAATCATAGGAATTATTTTCTGGATCTTTCAAAAAATGAAGTTTTCTATTTTGTAAGAGAGGATTTGCTTCGAAAAGTTTTTCGATTTTATTGGCGATTTGTTCGGCTGATTCGAGTTGCTCGTTGTTCTCAGAAGAACCAGTAGGAGCAGAACCTTCTATCGCTCGTAGAACGATTGCTCGTTGATCTGGTGTAAGCTCATCAAATAACTCATCAAATGAGTAAAAACGACATGCAGTGTTTTTAGGCGAGTCCTGATCGGATAAATCTGTAATATATAAAAAAGATAGAGTTTCATTATTTTTGAAATATTCTATAACAACCGTTAGTTCAGTTTTTGGATCTTTAAATTGTTGGGCGTCGCCTTCTGGGCAATGCTTTTCAATGAGGGTTTTTAGGTCATCGCTTGTGGTTTCTTTATTCTCAGCAGAATCATCTTTTGGTGGAAGTTGCGCTACTAAGTGAGAAAAGCGAATGGTTTTTTCTAGACAATCGGCAATTTCCTTCAGCATTTCCCATTCTTTTCTTTTCTCATCAGGATCTTTTTTTAAAAATTGAAAATCATTTATATGGTAGGCAATGCTTATACAAGTAGAACGATCAGGGGTTTCAAAATAATGCATATTAGACCTCGTCGCAAATCCCCATTTTTCTCCAAGGGGAAGCCAACTTATCGAAGAATGCTTGCTAACGACGATAGAAGAATCCTTAATGATATCTACAAGATTCCACAATCTATTTTTAGCATTTTCTGTTTCCACTTTATCGGGGTCTTCTTTAATAACATCAGCTACTTGTTTTGGATTTTTTTCAACTTCTTTTTCTAAGACTCTTAAAAGTGATTGGACTTGATCGAGGGTAAGGTCATCTTCTATTCCTATCTTATAAAAGCTAAGAGCATAGTCCCTATCATATTTAGAATTGAAACATTGAAACGCCCCATTGTCTCTTTGACTTACTTCCCACGTTGAATTCGATATTTCATCAGGAAGATACGTTGTTTGTGCAAAGCTTAGTGATTCCAGACATTTATTAATTTTATCACAAACCGATTCGATTGATTCTGGTTGTTCTTGTATTTTTTCTTTTTCAGCAATAACATCCGCCACTTGTTTCTGAGGTTTTTCAATTTCTTGTTCAACGACTTCCGCGCCTTCAGATTCAACATGAGTTGATTTACCCGTAATAAGTTCCAAAATCTTTGGGCCGAGATCTTCGGCTAAGCTAATAATTGCCATTTCCTGCACAAATTCACTGTGAAGATTATCTTTTCTTTTTAATTGACGAAGAGTGTCAGTCGTAATTAATTGAATAATTTTTTCTTGTACAGATTCAGAATTTAGAATTTCTTGAAGAAGTTCTAAAGGAATGGCTTTTGCTAAAATTGGAATAAGGAAATCGTTTTTCCAAAGCGAATCAATTCTTACTTTTTCTAAAATATTCTGAGCACATTGATTGGCATCAGCCGGAGCAGCTTCTCCTTTGAATTGTTCACCAGCAGTATTATTGGGTGTACGATTGTAACCATAATGGTAATGAGCATACCCCCCTCCTTTTGCAATGTTGTGTCTATGTTTTCCTCCTCGAACCATTTTTTTAAAAATTAAATATCTTGATTCGTATAGAACCTTTTTTTGATAAAGTCAACTTCTTTGGCAAAAGTTTTTTTTTCAGTACACTTGGATCAAATTTTTAACCCCTCGAAATCATGGGAATGCTCGGACAAATGGGTGACATGTATAAGCTTCAGAAGGAAGCGAAACGAATTAAAAAAGAATTGGCGCAAGTACACGTATCAGCAGAAGCAAGCGGAGTGAAGGTGATTGTGAATGGAGAACAACAACTTCTTTCAATTGAATTCATTGATGAATCAATTGTGCACGACACAAAAAAGCTTGAGAAAGCGATCGTGGAAGCTATGAACCGTGCCATGAAGAAAGCACAAGAAGTGGCTGCTGAAAAAATGAAACCACTCATGGGTGGCCTTGGAATGGGCGGGCAGTAATTTCAGATTTCCGATTGCGGATTTCGGATTTAAAATACGTAATTTATGAAAAAATTCTTATTGTTGATTGTGGTCTTTGCTGGATTGTACTTCGCAGGACGATTGGTGCTGGTGTGGAATCGACCGAATTCAGACAGCACAGATCGGGTCTCTATTGAGATTATCAATGGATCAACGTTGGCATCAATTTCAGAAAAATTAGAAGAAAAAGAACTTATTCGAGATGCCTATGTATTTCGACTTTTTTCTCGTTGGAATCGACTTTCAACAAAATATCAAGCAGGGGAATTTATTATTCAAAAAAATCTTACCTTCCGTGAAATTGCGGATGTGCTTCAACACGGAAAGAGTTCGGAAATAAAAATCACAATCCCCGAAGGATCAACGATTGCACAAATTGATAACATCCTTGCGAAAAAAAGTCTGATCGAGGCGGGGGATTTGCTTGAGTGTGCGAACTTCTGTAACTTTACCTTTGAAATAGATTCACTGGAAGGACAGTTGTTTCCTTCGACCTACTTTGTGAACCCGAAAACATTTTCTGAAAAGATGTTTATCTCTCGATTATTCAATACGTTTCAGCAACAAATTGCACCGTACAGAACTGGTATTGCTGAGTCAGGAAGGACGATCAATGAAATCGTTATTATGGCTTCTATGATTGAACGAGAATCAAACATTGAGGCAGAAATGCCACAGATCGCAGGAGTGCTGTGGAAACGCCTAGACGAGCGAATTCACCTCGGGGTGGATGCGACTACTCGATATGAGTTAAACGAGTGGAAAAGGCCTCTTTACACTGAGGATTTTGAAAAAGCGACGCCATACAACACTCGAAAGAATTACGGACTGCCTCCGACAGCAATTTCCAATCCGGGACTCCCAGCGATTAAAGCGGCTATTTTTCCAGAAGAAACGCCTTACTACTATTATCTCCATGATCGGAAAGGACAGATCCACTTTGCAAAAGATCTTAATGGACACGTACGAAATAAACAGATGTATTTGAATTAATCTTATCTTGTCATCCTGAGCGCAGTCGAAGGATCCCTTAGCTTGTAAGTTTGTTAATAAATATCATCATTCACAGATGGTTCATATTTCTTGTCGCTCTTTATCGTAAATAGGAGTGTTGGAAGGGATTCCTCTGTTCCGCTCCGCTCCAATCGGAATGACAAAAGAAAAAAGGTTTCAGAATTCCGGGATGACAAAGAGAGGGGGGGATTGCCAAAACAATGATTTTCTGCAATCCTGTTGCCCGAATGAAGACCCTTCTTGTCGGAAACTTTGGGGCCAAGAACATTGGAGACGAGCTTATTCTTGCCAGTGCTATTGATCGATATCCAGAAGTTTTAGTAGCAACCGCTGATAGGAAATACAGTCAGAAGTTTTTGGAAAAGAAATTTGAAACAGTGGAACCTTTTCCTACGGGAATAAAGAGTTGTACACATTTTTTGTTCAATAGAGATAGGTCTTTGTGGTCTTATAGAAAGGATGTAGACCTCATCGTGTTTCCTGGTGGGGGATTGTTTGCAATCAAAAATAAAGCGTGGTGGATCTGGGGAGTGACCGTCATTGGGCTTCGAAAAATGTTTCCACGTGCACGTATTGAACTCAAATCACAAGGTGTTGATCGACCGAAAAATTGGTTTCAGAAAATAATTCTTCATAAAGTTCTCAAAAATGTACATTCAATAACAGTGCGTGATAAAGAGAGTGCAGAAGTGCTGTTGACCCTCGGCAAAGAAGTGCCTGTGGTGGGAGATGCGGTTGAGACGTGGCTGGAAAACAAAGTTGAAGAATTCAAGAGTTTAAAAGTTAACGAGTCGTTAAAAATAGTAAATGCGAGAGCCCATTGGTTAGGAAAATGGCCAGAGGCAGATCTTTTTCTTGCGATGGAAGAAGGGGATTTACAATTCGCTTCCACAGGAATAAAAAAGATTTTCCCTCAAACAATTTCAGAAACATTTGAAATATTTGCTTCAGCGAAAGAAGCGGTTGGACAGAGACTTCACTTCCTTATTCTTGCGAAGGCATTTGGAGCCAATGTGAAAACATTGGGTGTCCCGTATGCGGAGAAGGTGGAAGCGTGGTGTGGGGAGAAGGGGATATAGGTGGACGATGGGGATACTCAGTCGCTTTGCTCCTTCGTGATGTCGTCGCACAAAAAGAAAATGCCTACGGCGCTTTCTTTTTTAGCTCCTCGTATTGAACCCACTTCGCGAAGGGATTCAATCTCACAATCACTCTTATTGAAAAAAAGTTCGGGGCAAGCCCAAACTTTCTTTCAATGGGGCGGACGATGGGGAGCTCTTACATTCTCCTTCGCTTCGCTCAGTCCGAGGTCGAGAACACCACAATATTCGTTTTACTCATTTGTGGATGTGAACCCACTTCGCGAAGGGATTCAATCTCATAATCACTCTTATTGAAAAAAAGTTCGGGGCAAGCCCAAACTTTCTTTCAATGGGGCGGACGATGGGGATTGAACCCACGACCATCGGTACCACAAACCGATGCTCTACCACTGAGCTACGTCCGCCGTAGCGAGAGGGACAGTACTTTCTTTCTGGAAAAAATCAAATTTTCTGCGACAATCCGAGCGTGAAGAAAATAAAAATTGGTATCGATGCACGGATGTTCTCAGACTCCTTCACGGGAATTGGACGTTATAATTTTGAGCTCACAAAACGGTTTTTTGGGACCCCCTCTAACTCCCCCTTGGAAGGAGGAGAAAATGTAGAGTGGGTTATTTTTCTGAATGAGCCGGAATATTCGAAATATACATTTCCTTCTCATGTGAAGAAAGTGCTGGTGAATGCCCCGCATTATTCTTTTGCTGAACAAGTGAAGTTTCTCAAACTCTTGAACCAAGAAAAATGTGATTTGGTTCATTTTACTCATTTCAACGCACCATTGTTATATCGAGGAAAATTTGTGACCACTATTCATGATACGACAATTTCTTTTTATCCCGGAAAGAAGATGAATTCTTGGTGGCGAAAATTGGCCTATAATTTTGTCATTCGTCACGCTATTGGCAAGGCCAAAAAAGTGATTACCGTTTCTGATAATACAAAAAGAGACGTTGAAAAACTTTTCAATACTCCGTCAAATAAAATTCAAACAGTACATAATGGGATTGGAAATGAATTCCATCCGGTGGAGGAAATCGAGAAACAAACAGTCAAACAGAAGCTTGCTCTTACGGAAAATTTTCTGCTCTACACAGGAAATTGGAGAGAGCATAAAAATCTCGTACGACTTCTTCAATCATTCAAAAAAATACTTGAACAGGCCAAGAAATCAGATGGTCCTGCTTCTCTGAAGAATTTGCAATTAGTGATTACGGGAAAGCCAGATCCATATTATCCAGAAGTAACTCAGACCATTGAGCAATTAGAATTGCAAAACGCAGTAAAACTTGTTGGACTGGTCGAACAGGAGGATCTCATTCGTTTGTATGGGGCAGCAAAAATGTACGTGTTTCCGAGTTTATATGAAGGATTTGGGTTGCCTCCACTCGAAGCGATGCAATGCTTGACTCCTGTGGTGGCGTCACGAATTTCGGCTATTCCGGAGGTGTGTGGTAATGCTGTTCAATATTTCGATCCCAAGGATATTGATGATATGTCCACTCAAATTTTAAAAGTACTTCTCAATGAAGAAATGCAATCAGACCTCATTAAGAAAGGGGAATCTCAAATTAAAAAATTCTCTTGGGATAGAGCGTCAAACGAAACTTTGAAAATCTACCAGAGCGTTTTAGAATGAACTCGTGCGTAAATTTAGATTTTTTCTCATATTGATAAGCCTTTCCTTTTTTATGGGAGGGGTGTCTTTTGCAAAATTAGATCCAACTTTTAGAAAAGAATTTCCAGATTTTATAAAAAATGTGTGTGCCTCTTCTCTGGAATATGATTTAAAAGAAATTAATTCTAAAAAAAGTTTTCGAAAATATGAAAAAGAGGTTCGTGATCACAAACAAGATTATGATAATGCGATTAATTGTCTTTATAACCAGGCAATAGAAGGCCGCATTACTACGACAAATGCCGCTATACAAAAGATTTTTGGAACAAAAAAAATATCGCATAACGATTTTTCATTTGAGGAATTTAAAAAGAAGGAGAAATATTGTAAGGAAGGTTTTTTTGAAGAAGTGCTTCAAAAACAAAAATCTTTAAAAGCAAATTCTAAATATTGGGAAACTTCAGAATCGGTTTGTGAACCAGAATATTTTCCCAGAGAAGATGAATATAAATACTCGTCCTGCCAAGTCACAGAAATGCTTCTAGCAGAGCTCTGTGGATACCAACACTATCTGGAAGCAAAGATGCTCGATGACCATGTGGGACTTACGGGAGGAAGAAATCTGCGATATATTGATGATGTTTCAGATGATTTAAATATTGCATTAGAACATGAACAAGAGCGCTCACGAAAAGCTCTCAAAAATGCACTTCTTTTTTATGCGGAATTTGAACACAACTATCAACGACATGCATGGCTCGTGGCTATAAACGAAGGATTGGAGGGAGTTGCGAAAAGAATTGCCTTCTTTCGAGATAAAATCTATAGCACATTTCCGACAAAATTTATTGATGCCGCTACCAAATGATACAGCGAATATTTTTGATTTTCCTTCTTTGTTTCTCTACCACAGCGTTGGCGGAAATAAAGCCCTATCCAGACAAGTGGGAAAAATATGAAACATTAGATGATCTTCAAGGGACGTATTGGAAAATTTACAAAGGTACCAATAGCGATCCGGGAGAAGAAATACTTACCAGAATGGGATGGCACGTAAATGAATCCACTGAAGGGGAACTGAACTCAAATCGAAAATTAATGTTCTCGAAAATAGATATTGATAATCGACACACATTATTTGATCAAATCAGAAACATGAGTGAGTTAGAACGAATCTACGAATATGAACGAGGAATGCTTCGGCTTGAAGATGATATTTCGCTTCGTAACTGGACGATATCGGCCTTTGTGAATGATTCGTTAGAAGATTCGCCGTTTGATGTTATTGAAGACCTGAACGATATAGAAGAAACGCTTTTTGGAGAGAAATTTAAAAAACTAGAAGATCCACTTTTTCTTATCTATGATGAAGGACAGGTAGAAGGAGAACTTATTTTGGGAAGTGAAAATTGGCAAGATGGGAGAGAAGTAACATTACAAGATTATTTACATAGTCGACAATACAAGAGAGATAATTCGATTACGGGGACGTTAGCAGGGCTTGAGGAATATTCTAAAGAACTTAATTCCAGACCGCTTATTAGTGGGAATTCAACGCATACGTATCATGAATCCACTACCAAATCGGAAACTTCAGGAGATACCTATGGAGGAGATCTCGTTGACTATTCTCCGCCAGCACCAGATGACGATATTGATCCAGAACAAGAAACACTGGATAAACTTATTTTGGGGAGTGAACAGTATGGGACAATAAAAGATCAATTAACGAGTGCTCAAAACTTGGCTTTATATAAAAATATTAATATTGGAAAAAAGATATCAGATGTATTGTTTGAAACAGAGAAAGAGGATTTTCTTTCCGCAGAAGAATTAAAGGCGCAACTCAAAATTTGGGATAATCGAATGGAATATAGAGAAGAACAGAAATCACAAGAACTTATCTATCCACGGATAGAGCGTTGGAATCAAGATATTGAAACTTTTTTGGAAGGACTTTTTATGGTTCGTCGAATTTGGGAGGAATTTCTTAAAAAACCGGCACGATGAAAAAACAAATACTGATTCCGGTTTTGCTTTTTTCTTGCTTTATTGGGGCGGGTGCAGGGAGTGTTGTAGACACTTCTTTTTTACAAACAAATATCTTTTCAAACTGGTTAAAAGACAAGATTAAAACAGAAGAAAACGAAGAAATGAAAGAAGAATCCTACTGGAACACTTGGGCGGGACGAAATTTGACTTATCAAACACAGAATGAATTTAAAAAACTTCAAGATTCATTAGAACAAGATTTTGATGTTTTTGTTGGTTTTGAGAAAGAAGGAGCAGAGGGTGAAGAACCAGAGTTTTTGGCAGGAAAAATTCTTCAGTCTGATAAAAACACCTATCAGCAAATTTTAGAACTTCGGCGAACACTGAGTATGATAAAAGTAGGGGTTGATTCAGTTCAAGCCGATTGGAGTGCCACTATTAGAACCACCGAAAATGATGAAGGATGGAAAGAAACCAAAAACGAAAATACGGGAGAAGATAAAAAAATAGATATGTGGCGAGAATTGGAGGAGATTATGAAACTGGGACAAGATATCTGTAAAAAACAGCGTTCAGATATTCCGTGTAAATGAGTAAGTCCCAACGATACCGCGAAGCGGAAGAGTTGTTGAACGAACTTATCCCCGCGAAGACGGGGATCCAATGAATAGTTTAGGAGACTCCAACAAGGGGCGGAATTATTTTTTTACAACTCCTTCCCGTGGCATTTCTTGAATTTCTGACCTGATCCACAAGGACACGGATCGTTTCGTCCAGCCTCGGCATATTTATTTCCGAGTTTTTCGGCAGTAACCGATCGACCGGAATCAGAAGCAATAACTTTTGTGTTTGCAGTAGCCTTTTCCTCATTATCATATTCTCCTGTATTACGGAGAGAGGACTCAATCTGTTCATCATTCGTAACCGCATCGGAATAATCAGCGGTTTTCATTTCAATATTTTCTCGGAACTCAATGCGGAAGAGGTTCATCACGCACGTACTTCGTATGTCAGACAAAAGTCGTCGGAACATTTCAAATGCGAGACGTTTGTACTCCATAACAGGATCTTTTTGTGCATACCCAGAAAGCGCTACTTGGTCTCGTAGACTCGTCATAGCATTAATGTGTTGTAGCCAGAGTTCATCAATAGAACGAAGGACAACGTATTTAGCAATACGATCTACTTGATCTTCAGGAAGAGTAGATTTCTTTCCGTCCCAAGCAGCAAGTAAATAATTCTGAACATTCTCAATAAGTTCATCTTGATGATTAAATGCTTGCAGTTCTTCGAGTTGAAGAGGGGACTTCTCAGATAAATGAATAGAATGGACGGTTTCCAATACTTCTTGAACATCCCAGGTCTTATCGGCCTGTGGTGTTGGAGCATGTATTTTTACGATTTGTGCAGACAACTCCTGAATCATCGTTTCGAGATCATTGAGTACAGCATCAGATCCCAAAAATGTTCGCCGTTGTCCGTAAATTTTTTCACGATGCACATTCATTATGTCATCGTATTGCACCACATGTTTTCGCGCATCAAAGTGAAATCCTTCAATTTTCTTTTGTGCATTTTCAACACTTCGAGAAATCATTTTGTTCTGCACAGGCTCTGCTTCTGGCATTTTGAGGCGTTCCATTACGCCTGCCATTCGCTCTCCTCCAAATCGGCGCATGAGATCATCTCGCATGGAAATATAGAATTGAGAGAATCCAGCATCTCCTTGTCGTCCAGATCGCCCTCGAAGTTGGTTGTCGATACGTCTTGATTCATGTCTTTCTGTTCCCAGAATTGCTAGCCCCCCCAGTTCTTTGACTTCTTCATCAAGCTTAATATCAGTTCCTCGCCCCGCCATATTGGTGGCAATAGTTATGGCACCTTTTTGTCCAGACTTCGCTACGATTTCGGCTTCTCGTTCATGCTGTTTCGCATTCAAGACTTCGTGAGGGATCTTTTTATTTTTGAGCACTTCTGCCAAGAGTTCAGATTTATCAATATTAATGGTTCCAATCAGAACAGGTTGTCCTTTTTTATGCAATCGTTCCACTTCTGTCACAAGAGCGGTGAATTTTCCGCGTTCATTTTTGAAAATTTTATCTGGGAGATCCTTCCTCACGCACGGTTCATTGGTCGGAATCACAATCGTGTCGAGTTTGTAAATCTTGGCAAATTCCTCGGCTTCAGTTTCTGCTGTACCGGTCATTCCCGCTAATTTCTCGTATAAACGGAAATAATTCTGAAAAGTGATCGTGGCCAATGTTTTAGATTCTCGTTGAATAGGGACGTTCTCCTTGGCTTCGAGTGACTGATGGAGACCATCGGAATATCGTCGTCCGGGCATAAGTCGTCCGGTGAATTCGTCGACAATCAAAACTTGGTCGTCTCTCACAACATAATCTTTATCACGCTCAAAAATAATATGTGCCTTAAGGGAGTTTTCAATGTGATGCACCTCATCAAATCCCGCTTCGGTAAAAATATTTTTTACCCCCATGATACCTTCCATCTTGGTAATTCCTTTTTCGGTTAAAGTGACCGCTTTGAGTTTGACATCAATATTGTAATCCTCGTTCTCAACGAGTTGAGGAATGATCTGAGAATAGTGTCGGTATTTGTCGGTTGATTCTTCAGCAGGAGCAGAAATAATAAGTGGCGTTCTCGCTTCATCAATCAAAATAGAATCCACCTCATCCACGATGGTGTAGTGTAATTCTCGTTGTACGAGATCCTTGGGATCTTGCGCCATGTTGTCTCGCAAATAATCAAATCCAAACTCGTTATTCGTTCCATAGGTAATGTCAGAATTATACGATTCACGTCGTTCTTCATTTGTTTTTCCGTGTACGATAACGCCTACAGAAAGTCCACAGAATTCATACAAAGGTGACATCCATTCGGCATCACGTTGTGCCAAATAATCATTTACCGTAATCACATGAACCCCTTTCCCCGTTAACGCATTCAAAATAACTGGCAAGGTGCACACAAGTGTTTTTCCTTCACCGGTTTTCATTTCGGCGGCTTTTCCTTGATGGAGTACAACCCCCCCAACAAGTTGTACATCATAATGTACCATGTTCCATTCCTGATCCTTTCCACGGACTTCAAAAGTTTTTCCATAAAGTCGTCGCGCGACATCCTTTACCGCTGCGAAAACATCAATAAGAAGTTCATCTCTTTTTTCCGGATGAGCTGATATTTTTTCTTTCCAATCAGTAAACTGTTTTTTGAGTTCATCATCAGAAAGCTTTTCATAATGGGCTCCTTTTTTATTTATCTGGGCCACGATTGGCTCCATTTTCTTGAGTTGCTTTTGGTTATAATTCCCAAAGAGGGCGTCGAATATTTTTTGTACCATGATCAATTCTTTTTCGCGCGGATTGTATTCAAACAAGGTCTAAATAGCAAACGCTTCGAACTCTATTTTTCTTCTCTTTGTCTCTTGTTTTTTTCTTTTATTTATGGTACAATTAAGGGATGGATTTCGAAAAAATTATCGCAACCGCAGAAGAACAAAATGCCTCAGATGTGCATTTTTCACCAGGACTTCCTATTTTTTTCCGTATAAACGGACAGATGCTTCCAATAGGAGAAGAGAAACTCACTGCAGAGAATGTTTCTGCAATGGTGGATCCTTTTTTGACAGAAGATCATAAAGAGATTTTTAAAACACGGAAACAAGTAGATTTCTTAGCATCAACGAGTGCAGGACTTCGTTTGCGAGGGAATATTTTCCATCAAGAATTTGGAGTAGCCGCTTCCTTTCGAATTATTCCACGAGAAATTCGAGACTTTTCTTCCATTGGATTTCCAAAATTTGTGCATGATCGAATTATGAGTATGCACAAAGGACTTGTCTTGCTCGTAGGAGCAACCGGAACAGGAAAATCAACAACATTGGCTTCTATGCTCCAAGAACGAATCGCTAATAAAACAGAACACTGTATTACCGTTGAAGATCCAATTGAATATCTAATTCCATCTGGAAAAGGAGTGATTCAGCAACGAGAAGTGGGACGAGATGTTCTCAATTTCCGAGACGGGATTGAAGCAGGACTCAGGGAAGACCCGGATGTTTTAATGGTGGGGGAAATGCGAAACCTCGAAACTATTTCTGCTGCATTGACTATGGCTGAAACCGGACATGTGGTGTTTTCAACACTTCATACAAATAATTGTCCAGAAACGGTAACTCGTATTGTGGATATTTTCCCAGCGGATCAACAAGATCAAGTTCGATCACAGTTGGCAGCAACACTCAAAATGATTATTGCTCAAAAATTAGTCCCAACAGCAGACGGGAAAGGACTTACCTTGGCGTACGAAATTTTGACTTCAAATTACGCGATTCAGAATTACATCCGACAAAATAAAATTTTCCAAATTCCAAATGTGCTCCAGACGGATTCTTCTGGATACATGGTGCAATACGAACAATCTTTGGCAGGACTCGTTATTTCTGGAAAGATCACAAAAGAAATTGCACACGACTACGCACAAGACAAAGATCAATTGAATGCGATCTTGGTATCAAATGGTGTGAAATAAGAATTGGGATACGTATCCCAGTTTTAATTGCTCATTCCTCATTCTTCGTTAATAATTACGGAGATGGCAAAACCCTTCGTGAATCTTCACACGCACTCTTTTTATTCGCTTCTTCAGGGGAGTGCTTCTCCAAAAGCCGTACTTGAAAAGGCAAAAAGTTTTGGATGTCCAGCGGTGGCATTAACTGATTCTGGAGCCGGATATGGGTTGATTGATTTTTATGAACAAGCGGAAAATGTGAAAGAAATTAAACCTATTTTAGGAGCAGAACTTTTCGTGGGGACAGACTCTCGATTTGAAAGACGTGCAGGAATTGATGGAAGAGAAGGTCATGTTGTTGTTTTGGCAAAGAATAAGGTGGGATACCAAAATCTCCTGAAACTTATTTCACATGCGCATTTAGAAGGGTTTTATTACAAACCTCGAGTAGATTTTGAGTTATTAGAAAAGTATAGAGAAGGACTTATTTTGCTGACAGGATCGGTTTCAGGACTCGTTGGAAAAGCCTTTCATCAATTTGGAAAAGAAAAGGCAGAAGAACTCTTTGAAAAAATTAATACGGCATTTGGTGCAGAAAATGTTTTTTGTGAACTGATTGCACGAAATTATGAATATCAAAAAGATCTGAATAAATTTCAGATTGAATTGGCTGAAAAATATAAGAATAAAATAGTCATCACTTCAGATGCACGATTTATGGACGAAGAAGATGAGGATGCGGCCGATACACTCTTTTGTATTGGAAAAAACCTGCAAGCCGATGATACAGGGCGTAAAAAATTTGCAGAAGGAAACTTCTTCAAATCATTTGAGCAAATGGAGCTAGAGCTCAGTTATATCGATGATGAGATATTGGAACGGGCTCGAAAAAATGCGATAGCAGTTGCTGACGAAATAGATCTCGAATTAGAATTTGGGCAAAATTTGTTGCCGCATTTTACCGTAGAGAGAGGGGAAACAGAGGCCTCTCAACTTCGAAAAGACTGTGAGATGAAATTGGAATGGCGGTACGGAAAAAATATTTCACAAGAAATTTTAGAACGGCTCGATTATGAACTTGGAGTTATTGGAAAAATGCATTTTGATGCCTATTTTCTTATCGTGGCGGACTTTATTCGATTTGCCAAAAATAACGAAATTGCCGTGGGACCAGGACGAGGATCGGCGGCAGGATCGATTGTGGCGTATTTGCTTGGGATTACGAATATTGATCCGATTAAGTACGAGCTGCTCTTTGAACGATTTCTCAATCCAGAACGAATTTCGATGCCTGATATTGATATCGATTTTTCCGATGAACGCCGTGAAGAAGTGATGCAATATGTTGTTGAAAAATATGGAGCTGAAAAAGTATCAAAAGTGTGTACATTTGGAACAATGTCGGCTAAGGCCGCGTTAAAAGATGTTGGACGAGCACAGGGAATCCCTTTTGCAGAAATGAATGCGTTGACTAAGATATTACCAAATAGACCGGGATTTACGTTGGCTGATGCTGCCAAAAATAAAGATTTCAAGGCGCTTGTGGATGCCAAACCAAATCTTAGTAAAGTATTTGCTTTGGCAAAAAAACTAGAAGGATGTGTACGGCATGTATCAGTGCATGCCTGTGCGGTAATTATTGGACATGAAGATTTGACCAATTCAACGCCTATTCAGTGGGCACCTGGGGCAGAAGAACTCAAAATTACGCAATTTCCTTATCAACAGTTGGAACATTTGGGATTGTTAAAAATGGATTTTTTGGGACTCAAGAACTTGTCTGTACTCGAAAAGACAATCGCAAATATTAAAATTACTTCAGACGAAGAACTGAACTTATTGGAGATTCCAATTGATGATACAAAAACGTTTCAAATGATGGCAGAAGGGGAGACAACAGGGGTCTTTCAATTCGAGTCCTCTGGAATGCGTCGATATCTCAAGGAGCTCAAACCCACTGAATTTGAAGATTTGGTAGCCATGAATGCGCTCTATCGTCCGGGACCAATGGAATATATTCCGGTTTATATCGAAGGAAAACACAATCCAGAAAAAGTGAAATATGAACATGAAGTACTCGAACCCATTCTCAAAAAAACCTATGGAATTGCGGTGTATCAAGAGCAGGTTTTAAAAATTGCACAGGTGTTTGCGGGATTTTCTTTGGGAGAGGCGGATATTTTGCGAAAAGCGATTGGGAAGAAAATAGCGTCTATTTTGGCAAAACAACGAGAAAAATTTATTTCAGGAGCTGTTGAAAAAGGATTTGCCAAAAAACTCGCTACCAAGATTTTTGATGAGATTGTGGTACCGTTCTCGGGATATGGATTTAACAGGTCTCATGCCGTGTGTTATGCCCGTATTGCCTATGAAACAGCGTACTTGCGAGCGAATTATCCAGTGGAATTTATGGCGGCTATGATGACAACAGATCGACATAACACTGATCGAATTGTGCTTGAAATGAATGAGTGTACAGCCATGGGAATTGAAGTGTTGCCCCCATCTATTAATCAATCAGGAGCACACTTTACCGTCATTGATGAAAAAGTAGCAGGACAACTTGAAATCGTCGAAGAAGCGGAAGACGTGAAACCAGTCCATTCAAAAAAAATTCGATTTGGACTGACGGCTATCAAGGGTGTTGGAGAAGAAACGGTAAATCAGATTATTTTTGAACGAAAAGAAAATGGACGATTTGAATCTTTGCAGGAGTTTTCAAAACGCGTTCCAGCAAAACTTATGAATAAGAAAACGCTCGAAGCGTTGGGTTTCTCTGGCGCGTTGGATGAATTTGGAGATCGGCGTGCGGTGGTAGATTCACTTGATGATTTGGCGAAGTTTGCCAAAGAATTTCAAGAGAAATCAATCAGTGGACAGGTGGGGTTGTTTGGAGGAATAGATGATAGTGCGATTGAATTTGCTCTCAAAAATACCGTAGCTACAAAAGAAGATATTCTGGCTTGGGAACGTGAAAGTTTGGGGCTTTTTGTCTCGGATCATCCACTCAAGGGGCTACAGTCGTATTTTTCTAAATATGGGATACTTATTGGAACTTTAACGGAAGCAGAAGATTTGGGACAGAAGCGTACCATGCATGGAATCGTAACCGAAGTTCGAAGAATTGTAACCCGTAATGGGAAAAATATGGCAATCATCGCACTTGAAGACACTTCAGGAAAGATAGAATGTGCCGTGTTCCCACAAATTCATGAACGGATTCCCACGCGTGCTTTGGAAGTAGATGCTTTTTTGCGAGTACGAGGAAAAATTGAAGAAAGAAATGGGACATTAAATATGATTATAGACGAAATAAAAATAGGAGATTTATCAGAAGTGGGAAAATGGCGAGCACAACAAGAAGAAAAAGAAGAGGAAGCGGAAAAGAAAGAAGTAAAAAAGAAAAAAATTACCATTGAAATCCCGAAGGGAACTTCAAAAGAAAAAGTAGATCAACTTAAGGTATTCCTCAAAAAAAATGAAACACATGAAGGAATACAGGTAGAAATTAAAATTCTCGATAAAAAGATACTCCTTCCTTTTGAAATAACGGATGAAGGGATAGAGAAAGAGTGTAAGAAGATTTTGAAATAATATTTTGACACGGGAGAGAAGTTCTTTAGCATGAGAATTGCTTTTTTATGCTTCGTTTGAAATTGAAAGAAAAAAATAGTTCTTGCGTATAAATAAGCGTGTCGTTTTTTATCTCTTAAATTTGTTACATGAAAAAAACAATACTCGTTCTCCTTTGTGGTTTTCTCTTGATACCACTGTTGGCTTTTGCTGATGAATATAAATCGGATGAGATAGGACAAGCACCGTCTGCTATTGAGTCAATGAAAATAAAAAACATAAGATCCAATATTCATAAGTTTGATAGTGCTAGGAGTGATATTATTCCTGAAAGAACAGGAGCAGTGTTGGGGAAACCTTTTGATGAGACAGTTCAATCTTCTACACATCAATTCGAACCACTTCAAATTGCTCCACTTGAAAGACCTTTTGAAGATAAGGCATTTCTTCCTTTTTGTGATGAAAATGGAGAAGGCGAGAAGTGTGTTGTGAAAGACCAGAAAAGACCAATGATTTTTCCGAAACAAGATGGTCAAATGCAATCAAATGAAATGTACATGCAAAATATTAAACGACAGCTTGAGCAGATTTATCGACAAATCGAAATGCTTAAAGACAAAGCGGAGCAATTACAGCAGAAATTTGAGGGGAGAGAAGAAGGAAGAATGGATAGAGCCATTGATATGAGAGAAGATCGCTTTAAACGTGATAAAAAAACAAGAGAATGGATGGAGGAAAAGAAAGAAGAAATGATTTATGAATCAGTAGAAATGGATGGAGATAGAGAAAAGCGATGGATACAGGAAGGACGAGATGAGTTTATGTTGAGAGAAGAGGGAAAAACAGAACTTCCACACATACTGCCTCCAAAAGAAAAGAGAAGAGAAAATACTCCGGAAATGAAAACAGAGGGCGATTATGGGGAGCCTCCAACAAAAGTAGAAAAAGTAAGAATTCCGTTGTTTAAGATATTCCGTAATAAAGATAAAGAGATACGTTTGTCCCCTCGTTCTGAGGAGGGAATGCGAAAGTCAGGGCTCGATGCAAATATGTTCATTGAAACAGCAGGACAAGAGGTGCTGGTACAAGAAAAAAGAGGAGTCTTCCGGTGGCTTCCGTGGTAAAAAGAAATGAAAAAGCTCTCCGCAATGCGGGGGGCTTTTTTTAATGCAAAAAATTCTTATACTCTCTGAGATGAAGGCCCTTATTCTTGCCGGTGGATTTGCAACACGACTCTGGCCGTTAACAGAAAAACGAGCAAAGCCGTTATTGCTGCTCAACGGGAAAACAATCTTGGCACATATTCTGGATAAGATTCCTGAGAATATTGAAACCTATCTTCTAACTAATTCTGCATTTGAAGCTGATTTCAAAAAAGAACTTGAGGTGCGAAAACGAAAAAATGTACATATCTTTTGTGAAGATGCGCACAGCGATGGGGAAAAATTGGGGGCACTACGAGCTATTTCAGTAGCGCTCAAAGAATGTAAAATAAAAGAAAACGTTCTCATTTTCGCTGGCGATAACGTACTTCCAGAACTGGATATAAAAGATCTCGTTTGTTCAAAAGACGAAGCCAGAATAGCTGTTCGGCAGGTAGCAGATTTGCATGAGGCGCAGAAATTCGGCGTCGTAGAATTACAGAAAGAGAAAGTGATTGGATTTGAGGAAAAACCAAGTCGACCAAAATCGACACTCGTTTCGACAGGATTTATGTCTTTTGGAAAAAACATACTGCCCATTCTCCATGAATATGCTCAAAAATCACCAGATGCGCTCGGGGGAATTTTTCCAGAACTCCTTGCACAAAAAAAGACTGTTCTTGCTACGCAAGTAGGGGGGGAATGGTTTGACGTCGGAAGCTTTGAAACCTATCTATCAGCGCATAAAGCACTTCAATCCGAACCGCTTCGCACTGGAAGAAACGGAGATCATTGGAATAATAAATATTCTGGAAAAGTGTATTTGGGAGACAACACAGTGGTAAAAAACTGCCGGTTGTCAGATGTGATTGTCTATCCAGGAGCTAAACTTGAAAATTGCCATATTTCTCAGTGTGTTATTGATGAAAATTGTGACTTGCATAATCTTGATCTCAATCAGAAATTAGTAAGAAGAGGGACGAAGGTATAATCAACAGAATAACAACGAAAATAAGCGGCCCAAACCCTTGTGTTTTCCTTTTATCTATGGTATAATTCTCTGATTTTGAATTTAAATTTCATGACCAATACACCAGAACGTTCCGTAGAAATGATCACCGGAGAGCAAGTTTTCTCCTGGACAGCGCTTAATTACCATCCGCACAAACGAGGATGGAAATGGATTGCCATGTTTTGTGTAGTTTTTTTTGGAAGTGCTATTTGGGCTCTGACAAAAGGGGATTGGATTATGGCTTTTGCCCTTTTCCTAGCGGTAGCCGTTTATTTTTTGGTTCATCGCAACGGAGACCAAGAGCATGAAGTAATGGTGTTTGAGAAAGGTATTCTTATCGATCAGAAATACTTTCCAATGGAAAAATTTGAAGGATATTGGTTTGTATATGATCAGACAGTGAGTGTTCTTAATCTGCAAATTTCCGGAAAAGGGGATAGACAAATCGCACTTCAAATGGGGGACAAAGATCCTGACTTTTTTCGAACAGAATTTCAATCAACAAAGTTAGAAGAACTTTTAGAAAAAAAGGAAAGTTTAATTGATCTCTGGATCAGAGCATTAAAACTCTAAATTTTTATGAAAGAAAATACTTCATTCACATCATTACCAACAGGGGCGCACTTGCACCTTGCGGGAAGTGGTGAAACGAAGTTTGTGTTCAATAAAACCGTAGAACAAAATTCACAGACGATTGAAATAGCGGAAGGATCAGTGGATCATATGATGGATAAATTGCATACCAAGACCGAAGTGCGCAAAGAAACAGAAGATGTAAAAACAGACGTAGAAAGTAAAGAAAAATATGTGACAGCAGCAGAAATCATCGCAGACTCTGATCGAATGCGAGCAACCGTTGCGGAAAAATCACCAGACAGAACAGAAGCCGTTTTTGCAAAATACCGAGAAGAATTTCAAAAAACAGAACCTGATTTTAAAAAACTCGACGAAGATCTTAACAAGAAACTGGTAGAAGAATACGGAGGAAAAAAATATGCCAATTCAAGCGATCCCATAGCGGTAAAGAAATGGATTACAGAGCATGTGAAAACGTTGCCGCCAGAAGGACAAAGACAATTTAGAGAGACACTTCACCAAAAACTGCTTGCTACAGCAACAAAACATGAAAACATCTTCCAAAAAACAGGAGGATGGATTGGAAGGGTTAGCGAGAATGCTTGGGCTTCAGAACAAAGTGTTTCTGATCGAATAGGAAACAGTCTTGGAGCAGGATTGACTTCTGCGTATATTACGGGACTTTTTTATGGAGCGGCAAATCCTCACATGTGGGTTGTCGGAGGAACGTTTGCGGTTGTTGCAGGGCTTTTGCCAGGAGCTGCAGAAGGGATTTTTAAAGTAGGGGATGAGATACTTGATATTTCTGGACAAGCTTTAAACTATGTTTTTACAAAAATAACACACCTCCTTACCGGAATTGCACGAGGAGATATGGGAATGATTCTTGATAGAGAAGGAAAGATGGATGAATTGAGCTTAAAGGATCTTCTGAGCTTAGAAGATGGACCACTCCTTGATGGAAAAACGTTTGTCAATGAAAGGCGCGAAGAAATCACCGAAAAATTTTATACAGGTGAAACAGAACGCCCGAAACTAAAAATGAAAGATGCGAATGGGGAAGAGGTCGACATGATTGATGGGAGAATGCATAAGCGATTTTTGCGTCTTCCTACAACAGAAGAGGAAAGAGAAGAAGAAGCACTTTCTCCTGATCAATGTCAACGAGCGGCTCAGTTTTGTGTAGAAATGTTCGATCCGGAAATGCTTCTTTTGAATAAAAATCTCACAAAAGAACAACAAGGAAGAATTGCAAAGATGACACGAGGACCGCATGCAAAGTTTGATGAATGGGATGCTGAAATGATTGAATTTATAAAGCGTACACTTGCTTCCAGAGAAGCAGTGTTAGCATGGAATTACTTTATGATTCACTCAAGTAAAACAGAGCGAGATGAGTTTGCAAAAGCGTTTGCTCGGAAATGGAAAGAACAACAGCATCGACGAAAAGGACAATTACCAGAGGAAATACAACAAGAACTCAAAGAAAAAATGGAAAATATCTATCCAGATATTAAGAATAAGCTCGCACAAAAAGGAAAAGAAGGAATTGCTTCCTTTATGTCGGATGGGGGACTAGAAGATATTTTGATAGCGCTTTGTGTTGGAATGTTCGCGGTATATGGGACTGTATTTGCTTCAAGAGGATTACAAAAACTTTTTAGGAAAGAGACTTGGGAGAAAACGAAGTCAGTCTTTAAAAAATCAAAAGAAAAATTAGAAAAAAATAAAAAAGCAGCACGATCAACGTTCTTGAAATTAATGAATAAAAATGCCGAAGATATGAAACCCAAGAATTGGAAAAGTATTTGTGGGGCCCTCTTTGGAATGGGAGTTATTCACGCTTCTGAACGAAAATCTCTTGAGGAAATCGTCGATAACAAAAAATGGAAAAAAATCGTGATGGAAATGAAGAATCAGGTCTTTGTGGGGAAAAATGTTGGAAATGATTTCAAATCAACACAAGAAATCCAAAATGCGTTTTGGAATTGTGTAGACAAGGATGACATTGGGAAACGAGGACTCAGTATTGGAACACTTGATGAAAAGAATGAAAAAGAAAAAACAATAAAAAGAAAAAACTCTCTAGAATATTTCGATCATCTTAAAAATATGAGTGTGAAATATGAGGAATTCAAAAGTACACGTCCAAAAGTGAAGGCCTTGAAACTTATTAAGTCAAAAAATATAGAAGGGGATATGTTGAAAGAGTTCTGGGAACCACACTTTGTGGGGTCACTAAAAACGGAATGGCAGGATATTATGGCGGATTTTGTGGGTGAAAAAAAGGTTATCTATGAGCACTTAGAAACACTTGGGGTTCACGAGAATGAAATTAAAATTTATAAATCTCTTCCGAAAACGAATGGAGAAAGAAAAGATCAATTATTGACACAAATAAAGAGTTTGTTGGAAGTGTTGTATGGATCAGTTACATCGGAAACCCCGACAACATAGAGAAAAAGAAGGGATTCAACAGGGAGAATTACTTGTTTTAATGTGTATTTTATGGTATAATTAGGAGATTGATACACATTTATGAAATTTTTACGAAAACTCATTTCTCCAAAAACTGTTGTAGCGCTTATTATAGCGCTCGTAGTGGGGCAATTCGTGAGTCCTGATGTGGCTTTTGCGCTAACAGATGGGAATGATAATGAGACATTGAAAGCGTTTGCACAGATTTTTTCGGTTTTTGTAAATATTTTTACGTTTCTTTCTTTGGTTTTTATCAATTATGGAGGGGATTTGGTGGGAACGGATTTTTTGACGGCTCCAGAACCAATGGCTGCGATTCGACCAATGTGGGTGATTATTCGAAATATTACGAATGCACTCTTTGTATTGGTATTAATTTTCTTGGCATTTTCAAACTTATTTTCTTCTTTTAAAGGAGGGGATGGAAATTGGACTATAAAAAAACAACTTCCGAATGTTATTTTGGCACTGATTGCTATTAACTTTTCACTTTTAGGATTTAAAGTTGTTTTGGATGCTGTGCATGTTGGAGCGATTACTATATTTGCGATTCCGGATAGTACCGCAAGAGCAAAGGGGCAAGCTGGTCTTCAAGATGCTTTGAAAAATGATGTAGCCGTGAATAAAGATGGGGTTGTGAGTTATGAACCGTTCTTTGTAGCGATTAATGATCTTATGTGTGGAAAAGGGAAATGGGAAGATCCAGTAACAGAAATAAGAGACAAAGATACAAAAGTAAAAGGGTCAGCGGCACTTCCAGAAGATTGTCTTTTTGCCATTGATCCACAGAATGCGGCCGATTCGAGCTCAAAAAGCAAAGCCGCACAGAACCTTTTTATTGCTTTCGGAATCCAGTTCAATCGAATTCAAGACATGCCCTCTCTTACGGCGAGATTGAACGATTGGGGCGATGTATTCACGAGTGTGCTGTTTGTGAGTATTTTATCTTTGGCGCAAGTGATTGCTTTGGCAGCGGTATTTATTGCTCTTCTCGTTCGGATGGTGGTGCTCTGGATTGCGATGGTATTTTCACCACTTCTTATTGCGGGATCAATAATGGGGTTTGGAAAAGGAAGCGGTGGGAAAATTAGTGAAATGGTTGTGACAAGTGTGGTTATGCCACTCAAGATTGCAGCAGCATTTGCCGTGAGTTTCTTAATGATAGATGCGATGGTAAATCTTGGAGGAGGACCGAGTGGAGACTTTATAAGAACGGGTTCTTCAGTATCGACATTTGGCGCGAGTGGATATGGACTTTTGTGGTCTATTGCTACGATTGTAGTGTTCTGGAAAGCCGCTTTTTGGGCACTTGAAGGATCAGTGGCCGAAGGCGTTATTAACAAGATTAAAGGAGGAGCAGAAGGGGCTGGTGCGTTTCTTGCGAAGGCTGGAACAATCGATCGGGAGATTTTCCCAATGCCTGGGGAGAAAGGAGTACAAGGGGTATCAACTACTACGTTAATGAGAACACTCAACCAAGGAATGGTGAAACTTCGTTCGGATAAAATATCGAAAGATTATGAAGGCTTTACCGGACCAGATGGAATTAATATGTTTAATAAATCTACAACAGAATTAACAAAGGCGTTTAATGAACTAGGAACCAACATAGAAGGAGCGAGTGATGCAATGGCTGCTTTTAAAATGATAGATGACAAAGCTGTTAATTCTGAACAAGGATCAAAGTTCTACTCAGGAAATATTCCAGAATCAAAGAATGTTATAGCAAAACTTGAAAAGCAATTTCCTAAGGTTTCAAGTTTAGCGGGGTATACTAATATGAAGACTAATTTTACAAGTGGTAATGAAGACAAAGTGGAAACAGCGTTGCTTTGGATAGCTGAGCAAGGAGGAAGAAATAATGCAAAAACTTCTGATTACGAAGGGAAAAAGAAAACAGATACAAATAAAATTGAAGTAGTAGCGGATGATGATGGTAAAAAAATAACCATAAATAACGAAGATAAAAGTGTTTCACAAGAATTTAAGAATTTGGATGATCTTAAGAAATATTATAATGAAACAACAAACACCTCTATAAAAGAAGCGATTATAAAGAATGAAAAAGAAATCCTTACAGAACTTGAAAGTGCAAGCTATGCAGAAAAGAATAAATTCAGCAGAAATACAACAGGAGAAGGTGATAACAAAAAAGAAACACTTGAAATTGTAAAAAACAACGACTAAAAAACTCTTTAATTTCTTCCTGATTTATTCTTCCATTTAGGGCTTATTTATGGTATAATACTTGGACAAAATGAAGTTTATTACCAATACGTTTCGAAATGTTGAATCCGACCAGTGGGGTCGGTTTGTCTTCATGGACGAATCAACAGACGATACAACGACTTCATCAAACCCAGAAACAAGATCGCAAACCACTGAGACAGTGGAACAACGAGAAGAAAGAACGATTGATGAAATCCTAAAGGATCCACTCGCTTTTTCTATTAAATCATTGCGGGTATTGGAACAAGCGAATTTGGATAATAAACAAAAAGCAAAATTTCGAGATATAATGAATTATTATATTTCACTTTCAACGACAAAAGTTGATTTTGCTCCACCACGAATATTGTCTTGGGTAGATGCTTCTCCCAAATTGCGAAAAATTTTGGGAACAGAAATGAGACAGATTCTCAGTACAGTACTTCTTACGGAACGAAAAAATTTACAAAATATTCTTTCAAAAGATGTATGGCAGTGGACAGATTTTCAACTTATGCGTGTTTGCTCTCTGTACAATATTCTCAAGAAAAAAAGACGAAATAATAAAATAGACCAAGTCTTTGTAGAAGCTAAAAACAAAATTCTTGAAAGAGGGAAAATGTTTTTGGTTCGATCAGGAATAGATCCACATGATAGGGTGAATGATATTGTAAGCTTTCAAAAAGGAGAGGAAAAAAGACCGCTTACGCCTACAGAGAAATTACTCTTACTTGAGATACGAGCACTTTTTCCCAATAGTTCTGACTGGGGAACAGAGGTTCTTTCTCTTCATTGGAAAAAACTCACACAAGATACCGTAAAAGGACTTTTGGGAAGTGATGAAAGAGAAAAGCAAAAACCAAGATATTCTCTTGCTTGGGAAATTATTGATTTATTGCGAGAAAACTTAGAAGGCGGTGAAGGTGGTGAGGATTTGAGAGAATCCTTTGCTACACATGCAGAGGAAATAAAGAAATTCATTCGACACGGAAACAAAGTGCAATTACTTGCCTTTGCAGAAAAACAACCCGTGCTTTCTCATATACATCAGAAATCACTACAAGCCATAAAAACCGAAGAAGAAACGGCAAGAACGACGTATGACTGGAAAGAAGAAAAGCCTCTTATTGATAAAGAACAAGAAAAACTTCGAAAAGAAATAACAAAACTGAAATTTCGTTTGGAAGGACTTGAAAAAGTAGCCCTTGAAGATGCTCGAAAAAAAGCAGCTGAAACAGAATCAACACCAGAAGCAAAAGAAGATATTGAAAAATTTGTAGACGCAGAAACACAAAAACAGGGAAAACAAGAAAATGTGAAACGACACTTGGAGGGACTCGGGGATTTTATTACAGAATTTGAGTCAAAGATTCCAGAGTTTGCCACAATAGAAACGGGAGGGGAACCAGATGAGTATTTAAAAACAGAATTTACCAACATTAAAGATTCTCTTGTGACTCAAAACGAAGAATACGAAACGTTGAAAAATAATGAAGAAATTACTCCGGAAGAAAAAACCATAAAAGAATCACGTCTCTTTGAAGAAATAAAAAATAATATTTCACGATTTGAAGGATTTCGAAATGAGAAAGAAAAGAAACTTTCGTACTTTAAGATTTTTACAACAGAATATAATGAATATGTAACGGCCCAGGATAAATACGAAAAAGCTTTTGAAGTGGTGAAAAACACATTCACTTTTTCTGAAGAATATAAAGAACAAATTAAAAAGCTTGAAGAAGAACGAAGAACGCTCGAACAAGATTGGATAAAACGGGTAAAAGAAAATAGTCGTTATAATAGATTCGCAGAATTTTATCAGGATATTCAAGGGAAAGCAGAGGAAATAAGTAAAAATTTTTGGGAAGGATTACAAAAAAGAATTAAGCTTCATCAATTACGAGCAGCTGATTATGAATTGTTGTTTAAGATTGAGAATGCCTCTGCGGATAAAAAAGCAGAATTGGGCGTTCCTTCTGGTTTTGAAATTCCAAGAAAACTTGTGGATTTTCGTCAAAGATTTCAACAAGTACTCAATACAAGAATTGAGAAAGTTATTAGTTCTCGACGATTGGAACAAGATAGTTACGAAGAATGGTATAAAGCTATTTATGAGGAATTCACCTATGCAGCACTCAAAGAAGCGCTTGGGGGAGAATTTGGAATAAGTCTTGATCAGTATCGAATAGATGGGAAGCTTGTAATGCCACCAGAAGAGATAACGATTCTTTTGGAAGGCGCGATTCGCCATTTCAAAGAAGATATTATTGATCAGTTAAAAAATAAATTTGAAGGAACGGAAGAAGAAAAAGAAGATCAATCAGAACGGTTCTTTGTAGAATTAGAATCACTGTATCGATCAGCTGAAACTGAAGAAGATCTTCTCTCACTACAAACAGCACAAGATCACTATCTTGCTGGATCAGAGCACACGAAGCATCTTTTGGAAGTAGGAAAAAAGACACTTGCAGTGCATCTCAATGATATTGCCTCAATAGATGTTCGAGAACTCAACGAACAATATGATTTGGGATTGTCTTCTACTGAGCAAGGATCTGTTCAGCAAAAATTAGAACAACTTGTTACAAGAGTACTCAACCCAGAAGGCGCTGGGTATTTAAAGAAAAAGAAAGAAAATCCAGAAGATTTAGATGGTATAGAAGAATTATTGGATATTGTACTAGAAGAACTTGAAGAGGGAGAAATAAAAGAAAATTTAAAAACCGCACTGAGTGAACGACTTCTTTTTGAACAGACTTTTCCGGTTCGGGTTGAATGGGCACAGGAGGGCCATGTAATTACCGATCCTGGCACAGAGGAAGAGGTCTATTTACCGGGAAGAACACAATTAAATAACTTGGGACTGCAAACATTGAGAATTTCAAATCGTACAGAAACAACGACACAATTTTTGCAAGACACCTTGCAAGTATTGCATAGTGAAATGGTAGGCGTTTCAACAGGAAGAGAAGACATTGATCCAAAAATTGTAAAAGAGGAAATAACCGAGAGTTTGGGGGAATTTGTAAATGACTGGGAAACAAGAATGAAATACAAACTTCTGGGAGAAGTTTCTCTGATGAGAGACATTGCAGAAGACATTTTTGGCGTTAATGCACAAAGTCCGGACTCACCAAAAAAAGCATTTCTAGAAAACTATTTTGAAAAGATTTTAAAAGTTGTTGATGATGTTGATACGCTTTTTAAACAATTAAAGGAGCCAGGGCGATTAGAGCAGGAAAGTCATATTTTGGACATAAGAGAACGTTTAGATGGTCTCAGGAATTTAATGAATGTTCGAAGTGGTATTCTTGCAGAAGAAAAAACAAGAGCTTCCGAAAGTGATCTTGGCGGCACAATTCAAATAACTGATGAAAATGGGAGTAATCGCGATATAGAAGTAGGACCAAATGCTGGACTCGCGAATGTTAAAAAATATGGATATTTTGAGGGAAAAGAAACATTTGAAACAAATTTCAAAAGAGTGCGAAATGATTTTAATGAGAAATTTAGAATTTATCAGGAAAATGTTGATAAGGTTATTGAAATTATAGAAAGAGATATTCGAAAAAATACAGAAAATGCTTTCCACGAAAAATATGGAATGGATCCAACACAAGCTCTTAATGTTATTGCACAACATCAGGAACAAAAAAATGAGTTTTCCTTTGTTTGGGGAGAGCGTCTTGGGAATGAGGAGTATTTCCAAGGATGGTTGTCTCGACTGGGATCAGAAAATCCAGAACAAAAAAATCAAGCCCTTATTGAGTTTGGAAATCTTGAAGGAATTGCAGAAGTTGCAAAGGCTTGTGGAAGTCAGGCGACGGGAATTAAAGAATGGCTCGCAGATTATGAAAGTAAAAAGAAAACAAATAGAAGAGGAAAAAGAAAGGAATTTTCTTTGTATGACATCTATCTAACCTTTAAAACTTCTATTGAAGCGGCAAATAAGCACTGGAAACGGAATTCGGACAGAAATGTAGCACAGATTGGAAGTGGGTTTTGGGGAAAGAATAATCGGTTTGGAAAAGAATTTCACCGTATGCAAGAAGAATCAGAGACGGCTCGAATGAAAGAATTTCAAACACAATATCATGACAGTCCTGGATGGGAGATTTGGGCGGCCGTTGGTCGATCAAATAATCCAGATGAGGTGCGTGCATGTATTAATTTGCTAAGTCAAAAAGGATATCTTAAATGGGATGATCCACTTCTTTGGAGAGCTCTTAATAAACTCCAGAGAACGGTGCAATTTAATCTTGACGAAGATATGTCGCTTACACCATATCAAATTCGAGAAAAGGTTTCTCAAGCAGCCTCTATTATTTGGACAACAGAAATTTTTGATGACTGGGATAAATCGCTTGAAGGAAATTTAAAAAAAGCACAAGACGGATATGCAGAGGATTTCCGAAAGTATGAAAATGATGGAAGTGCTCGTTTTGATATTTTGGCGGGAATGCTTCAGCGATGGGGGCGAGGAGAATCAGCACAGTGTGATCCAGCGCGTTTTGCAGGATTCCTTAAGCAGGCGTTTATTAAAGGAAAAATGAATGGGAATCCAGATGGACGATTTTATTTCTTGATTCAAGGGATGACGTTGCGAAATCCGAGTACCGGACAAACTTTGCTTTCACGAGATGTGCTCAATAGTTTTGGAGATGAATTTGTGGTGCGATTTCCACATGTGGAATTTTTCTCAGACAAAGGTTCTCCAAAATATAAAGGACGAATTGTTCCGGAAGATTTTCCAGGAGCAGAAAAGCGCGATTGGAAACAAAGTGATTTTGAAGAATGGGCGAAATTTATGGGAAGTGCTGGAGGAAGTTTTAATCCTCGAAATGCAGAACCAACGGTTGAACGATTTTTCTTCCACTATATTCACATGTCTGAATTTGCTCGCGATCGTGTGCAACGAATGCAACGGTTTGCAGACAAAGAAGGAGATCATGATGATGCCTGGGCATTTTTCCTAGAGTGGGATCAGCGACAACTCGTGACTCAGCTTGGACAACGATCAGAAGGTACGGAAAAGAATTCACCCGATTTTTGGCGAACATTTATTTCTTCATTCCCGAATTACATGAAGATGATGAATGAATACATCGAAAATGGAGATAAAGAATTTGGAGGAACTCCTGGGTGGAGAAAAGAAAAAGAGCGTATTTTGATGGAGGTAGGAGGACGATTAAAAGTTGGAATGACACTTATGCAAGCTTTATTGGGAAATTTTACTTCTTATCATGCGCGTCCAATGATTTTTGGAAAAGATCGTTGGGAAAAAGGAGAAACGAGATATTCGTTTGCAATGCTCGAAAATAAAGAAAAAGTCAATAAATTTGCTCGCATTATGTTTAATCAAAGTGGAAATGAAGAATTAAAAAGAAAATATGAAAAAATACTTGATTTCAAAGGATACGATCATGGAGCCACAGGAGAACAATTAAAAGATTTGGCGAAGAAAGACTCTACGAGTGAATATGCAATGATGAATTCTCTTTCTGAAGAACTTATGACAAAAGAAGACGTGAATGTCACACTTTTTGGTGATACGACAGCGATTGAACAGGCACTCAAACAATACGCGCGAACTGTTTAAAAAATACTTGAATTTCTTGCTTAAAAAAAGCACAATAGGGCGGAAACAAAACCCCACTTTTTCCCCATGTTTTTCTTTGTAAAAACAAAAATAAACAAAATGATACCAGCTGAAAAAAAATACCTTCCTCGGGAGGGGAGTTTTTTGAAGCTATTGGTGAATTTTGTCCCTGCGCAGTCAGGGAACTTGTGGAGCATTCTCTCTTCTCCAAAGATAATTTGGAAGAAGCGCTTAGCAGTGCTTCTTATTGGAGTACTTTTGATGCCAATTTTTTCGCCTCCGGCACAGGCTCTCTTTGGGTTTTGGGAATCTTCTTCCGTTCCAGAGGTTCAACGAGATAGACTGGTTTCTTTTTTAGTGGAGGAAAGTTTGCTTGAGGATTTGGATCTTGAATACAAAATTAAGAAATATGCCACGAATGTCGAAACAGCAGTGAATGGAGAAGTGATATTTATTCCTATCCCCAAAGATGCTTCACCTCTCGATATTTACGAAGGAAATGCGCATTTGTATTTTTCAGGGGTAAATTTTGATGGACGTTCTCAACTTGTGGGAACCATCCTTATTGGAGACGTTCCATTGCCAGTGGTGGAGAAAGAAGGCAATCTCTGGCCAACAGTTTTTCCGTATGTGGACTTCGAAGATCCGGTGTACGAATGGGATTATGAAAAAGAACGCTTTGTGTTCAAAGGGGGTGCGACACATCAGCCAGAAGTTTGGCATGGTGTACTCCGTTCGCCATCACGAGAAGATGAGGGATGGGATGCTGACAAATTAAAAGAGTTTCAAAATGATGAACTTGGGGGATTTTTGCAGACAAATGATGCGGTGCATCAGGGAACGGAAACATTTGGAGAAAATGTTTTTTCAGCAGATTTATCAGAATCTCAAGCAAAAGGACTTGGTGATGTGCCCCTTCAAAAATATCAGACGTGGATCGATAACATCGAAGACGTTGCGTACATGCGTTACACCAAACACTGGGCAAAAGAAGTCATGAATCTTTTAGGACCAGAAGACATCATTGATACCAGTGTTATTGCTGAAAACATGCGACCACCAGCAGATGCTACTCCTCCTGGAGATTTGATGACAAATGTCCCTGATATTCATACAAAACTTATAATTGAGAGTGCTATGAAACGGTATTATGAAACATGGAAAGGGAAACTTTCTTTGGATAACGACAAAATAGGAGAAGGGGGGCGATGGGGTCCTGAGGATTCTGAGAATACTATTATTCTTATTTCTCAAAAAGACGAAGAATCAGCTGTAACTCTCAAAAACTTTAATGATCAACTAGAAGGCGTTCTTAATACTGCGTTGGTAGCAAGTAATGTAGCAGGAGATATTAAAGTAAAAACAACAGAAGACGTGGATATAGATTATATTATCCCAATGCCTTTGCCGGCCCCTCCTATTCCTATGACGCAGACTCGAGAAAAAGATCTGTATTGGAATGGGGTTCTGAGAGCCGATATGGATGTTGATGATTGTTCACTTCTACGAGGAACTCCACGAACGACGAGTTACCCCCATGCACAGATGGTAGAGGCGAATAGAACTTATAACCGAGAAACGAGTGATGAGGAGTATCCTAGTGCGGGAGATCCCGACAGGCTTTGTGAAAATGTAAAAGATAATCCTCCCAATTGGGGAGCGCTTAATTCTTGGTGGAATGACGATGACGACGAAGATGAAACAAAAAATTATATTGATATCAATGAAGATGTTTTTGAAGCGTGTTGTGCTCTTAATATAGAAATTACGACAGATCCTTTGAACTATGAAAATGATTATTGTGAAACGGGATCAGAGTGGGTTACTCGTGATTATCTGGGATTGGGAGTATTGACGCCTTATCCTCCAGCGGATGATGACGATCCGACACTCACCAATCAGTATCGAGAACATGTAGGAGCCACAGAACCCCTCTTCGATATCACAGGAACCAAAGAAATGCTGACAGGAAATTATGGAGCACAAGGATGTGAAGACATTCTCGATGCAAGTGGAGATAAAACTATTGATTCATTGTTTCTTCATGTTGAACCAACGGTCAGTACAATTGCTCATCAGATGGAAGATGGGGGAAGCGTTGCCCTTCCTGTAGACAAGCCACGAGGATTTTCATTCTATGATGCAGGATGGGATTTTCACCGGATTGATTATTTTAATGCGTTTAAGTTTATAGGACGACACGCAGAAGTGGAAGATGAAGAAGCACGGAAAGAACTTCTCGAGCAAGAAATTCTGGACGAACTGCAATCAAAAATAGCAGAAATTAATGCGGCAAGCGCAGGAGGAGCTATTTCGTCAGATGTTTTTGAAGCCTACACCAACGATCTACGGGAAGTAGTGAATTCGATTATTTGGATAGATAAAGATATTGAAGAAAAAAATAGAATTACCTTTGAGATAGCCATTTCTCCTGTGGAAGAGGCACGGGCATTTATGCAAGATGATGATTTTCATGATGGATACGAACTCATGAGCATTGTGGCTGAAAAAGCAGAAGACGGAAAAACGGGAGAGCAGGGGATTCAGACAGGATTTCAGCAAGGAGATGATCCCGATGGGGAAGCCTTTCAAGACGCACGATTGAAAGAAGCACAGTTCTCTTTTAATGATGGGGCGGAGGTGAAAGATCTCCATGAAAAAGCGAAAAATAATTTTGATTTTGAAAGTCAAAAAAGCAGTCTTTCTCAATGTAGCGGAAAAAATGTCATTGCTTGGTTTCCATGCTTTTTAGGATGGTTGACGGGGTTGCCAGCATTTTTGATGCAGAAGTTTACGGTTCTGCCGGACCCTCCTCCTTCTGAAAATTCAGAAGAAAGTTCTTCTGATGAAAGTTCACAAGAATCATCTTCTTCTAATGAGCAGTCAGTAGAAGAATTTACCGTTATTCCTCCTTCCGATAAGAGTAAAGATGTTCGAGAAAAAGTAACCGCACTCAAAGTTTCCACTCCGAAGATTAACGTGGCAGCCGGTGATATGAGCCCCGTGATTCTTGAAGTAGATCTTAAAAACAAAGCAGGCACGAGTGTGCAATCAGGAGATGATCAGACGATTGAATTGGAATTCGATAGTTCCAATGGACAAAAATTCTTTGATGTTTTCCCAGGAGAGCAAGCACCGGTTATTGGAGGTAAAGCGATCTTTACACTTTTCCCCAAAGACAACGATGTGGGAGGAAAGTTTGAAATGAAAATGAAATCAGACGGAAAAGTTCTCCAGACAATTCCGGTAAATGTCTCAAAATATGGACTTTCTTTTTCTCCAGAAAAAGAGCGTGTGGTGGTAAATAACAAAGAAGGAATGCTTCTTCAAGCCAAGATAACGACTCCCGACGGATATACTTCCAAGAATCGAGATGGTGGTATGTTGCTTTTTGAGTCCGCCTGGGGAACCTTTGGAAATAAAGGATATGTAACGATAAAAAATGGACGGGCGGAAATCATTTTTTATCCGGGGATTCGATCAGGAGAAGCCAAAATAACACTCAAAGACACCGTAGGATTGCTTCCGATTGTCACAGAATCTATAAAAATTCTTCCGGGAGAAATTGCGGATATTGTTCTTGAATCTCGTACAGAGATTCTTGTGCACGATTCTCAATTTGTTCCTCTTACGGCACAAGCAATTGATGTATTTGGAAATAATGTTCCAGAGCAAGGCATCTTTACGTGGACAACTCATAATTTGGAGGTACGTGATGTTGCGTCACCTGAACAATTTGAAATGCCAATGATAAGTGGGAAATCAAAAATATTTGTGCGTCCAGAACAAAAACTTCCTTTTGCAGAAACAACAGTTTCTCTCAAGCTTCCTTTGGAAGAAATTTCACAAAAACAAATATTCAAGGTTCCACAAAAAGTGGTTCTTCGTATTGAAGCCCCAAAAACAAAAACACAAGCGGGGGCAGAAAATCCGCTCGAATTATTCGTCAGAGCTGAGACAAAGGAAGGAAAGCGAATTAATTATGATTTAGAAGTGGGGGTGCTTGCGAATCCTGAAGGCATTGGACAGTTTCAAGAAAACCTCACGCTCAAAGAAGGGATTGGAGATTTTTCCTTTTTTGCAGGAACAAAATCTGGAGAAACAATAATGTCTTTTACCAGTTCTGGATTTGAAAATGGCATGGTGGAACTCGAAGTAGCACCAGATGATCCCGTAAAAATCTTAACGGCAAGCGATTCTGTGACAATGGATCGAGAAGATGAAAATGCAGAAATAAATCTTGATGTGACAGTTGTTGATCAATTTGGAAATATTGATACCACATTTAATAAAAAGATATATTTATTGCCAAACCAACCGGGAAATGTAACTTCAAGTGATCGAGATGCGCTTGTGGAACTGGGTGTGGTTTCAGAAGCCAGTGGAGCACAATTGGCGTTGGAAGAAGCTGCTGAGGCTGCTCGAGCAACAGGGACGTCTCCTGACACGAGTTTGCTCGAAACAGAAAATGGCTGGTCATTGAATCTTTTGAGAGGAGAAGGATCGTTGGAAATTACTCCGTCGGGAACAGGCACTGGAAAGATACTCATGAGTGTCGAGGCACCTAATCTTGTGCCCTCAACGATAGAATTTACAGTCACTGATTATCTCACTACAGAAGAAATTGAAGAACTCGGACCGAAATCACTCTTTTCTTTGCTCCTTGGATTTGATGGAGGAGATTTATTAACGGATAAAAATATTGCGAGTGCCTTTCTTTTTGCCGGATCGTCTCAAGCGGTGGGGACACTAATAACTCCTCCAGAAGCAAAAAAACGTATTGGATACCTGGCCGGGGATGGATACTTTACAGGAGAGATCGAAGCGGAGGTGCGTACGGGACAAAACCTGTACACAGTTGATTTGAAAGACAGTATTCGATCACTTGGAAAGGCCTTTGTGAAATTCAAAGAACCAGCAGAGTTTTTCGTGACTCGTGCGAAGGGGACATTGCCGGGGGTCTATTTTGTGCCCGAAGAAGATCAAATTGATATCCTGAAACGAGAAGGAGACAGTATACTTCTTGAAGGAAATCATGTGTTTTCAGTGCACGCAAGTGGAGGGATTGAGTTAGTGCAAGGGGGCGCTACTTTCACTATTGAAGGAGATTCTTTCCTCGAGACGACCGTTGTAGTGGGAAAAAAGAAAATAGGAACAATTACGGTTGTGTCACCACAAGAAAGTATTGTTGAAGTAGAATCCCTCAATAGGATTTCGTCTTTGTCAGAAGGAATTTTTGTAATCATAGAAGTCAAAGATATTCAAATAGCAGAAGCCTTTACCGGTGCATCAACAAATGACAATCGTGGATTAGTGCTTATTGATCCTAACGAAGAAGAATCGCCTTCACGGATGCTGGGAGCTCCTCATTTATCTGCCGAAGATGTACAGAATGATCCGGATATTCTTTGGAAAAAAAGTTGGAAACCAGCCGCTCTTTTTGCGGCAGGAAATATGGTAGGAGATTCGACAAAATGGAATTCTAGTGATGCCTTTATCTTGCTCGGAGACCCTACGGCCACTTTGGCAACCGCAAATACTGCTTCAGATAATGGATTAACCGATGATATCGGAAAACCAATTTGGAAAAGTCCAGATGGATCGATAGAACAAATTCTTGTGGGAGATCTGAATGCCGATGGGGTGCCCGATATCATGAATTTGGTGGGAGACACCTTATTTGCGCTCTATCAAGAGAATAGTGAAATTGATAATTTTCGTGACACAGGCCCGCTTCTTCGCTTTGCTGATGGCGTTTCCAAAGTTCTTTTGGTTGATAATGACCATGATGATTTTGTAGACATCTTGCAGTTGAATGGAGAAGGAAAGTTGCTATTGCACAAAAATACAAATGGAACGTTCTCAAGAGAAGGAGAAGTTGATTTGGGGGAGTTTGAAGGAAAAATAAAAGAAATCTATGTAGGAGATTTTAACGGAGATCGATATTTAGATGATCTGACTTTTGCAGATGAAGAAAAGAGCCTTTGGACAGCAATGGGAACGAAAAATGTAGGTAAATTCTCTCCCGTGGAACATATTGAAAGTTTTGCGCCAACACTTGATCCTATAGAAGAAATATATGAAGTTGCTAAAGAGCAGGATTGGAATCGTCGTATTTATCTTGAACAAGAGAAATTTCCAAATCTTGAAAATATCTTTGTATCTTATGAGGGAATTAAAGAGGATATTACGGAGAAGACTCCGGATAAAGCAATAAAATTTCTTCAGAGTGAAGAGAAACTTCCAGAAGATGCTTTCCAACGGAATTTGGGAGAAGGGGGACTGCATCTCAATTTTGGAAGTGTTCCGGTTTCAACAGAAAAGCTTGAGGACATTACAAAGTCATTACAAGGAGCAGAGACGTCACAAGAGCAATTAGCGATTATGACAGAAGAAATATTGGGAGAGGGTGATTTCCAGACAGTGTTTTTGGAAATCCCATTTCAAATGAAAATAGATGCAGAATTCACACTTGAACAAGAAGAAACGGGGCCACTTCAAAAAGGAAATACGCTAAAAGCAGGGGTATCTTTTACCCCAAAGATGGCTCTTGAGAATTTCGAATTTCTTATTCCACATATGCAGGGAATGGAGTATGTAAAAGACTCCTTTGTGTGTAATGGCTGTAATGGAGAAATTGCGTTCCGTGAAGAAGTGCCTGATGATATGGAACTTTGGGGCTATCTCAAAGAGGAAGGACTTTCCTCTGGAGTAGAAGTGTTCATGACATGGAATCTGACAGTTGCAGAACTAACTCCGTTAGAATTCGAGGTATTTGATTTTGATATTAATGATGGATTAGATGATATCCTTATTGGATGGGAACAAGATGGAGAGAAACAAATGATTCAATATCTCTCTTCTACGCCAAATCATAATGGAACAGAATTTCCTCATGGGCAGAAGATAGTGCCAATCACAACTCCAACAGACCCAACACCACTGGCGAAAGAAAAATATATGAATCTTTATAAAACAGGAAGTGCCAATGGAAATGAAGGGGCTGGCGGAGAGGGGAAAGGTGTGGGAACGGGAGAAAATGGAGAAGATGAACTTCCTCCCACGTGGGATGGATTTGGAATTATTAATCAAAAGGTGAAGATGTCACTTTTGAGTTGTGGAGGATGTGGGCTTGCGGCAAAAATCCCTTCAATTGCTATTCCGCCATTTGCTCCTGGAAAACAAACGCTTTATGTGCCTCCTTTTGCTATTATCAGTCTTCCAAAGTTCCCAACGCCATTACCAGCACTTACAATTGATCCGGTAACCTGTGTTGCTACAGCAGGATTTTGTCCTCCTTTCACTCCAGCAACAGCCTATCAATCCTCTGTTTTCCGTTTCTATACGATGCCGACAACGTCAGCACACTTAGCGTTGGGATTTTGTGGATTACTTCCAGCGATTGGCGATGTAACACAGTATCCATTAGGAAATTGTGTTGTAGTTGATATTCCGATTCTTCAGGCATTAGGAAGTATCGCTTGTCCGTCAGATAGTAGCGGAGGCGGTCAATCCAGTGAGACACAAGATTCACTTCGCGATATAATTGATGATTTTAATCCATCCGAATTCAAACCAGATTTTAAAAAATATAAATCCAATATAGCCATTCATGCGACAGAAGTCGTACAAGATTGGATCGATGCACAAAAAGACGAGTTTAATAATATCAAACTTCCAACTCCAAAACTTTGGAAACCAAAGCTTCCACAGATGCGATCGGAAGAACAAAAAGAACAAGAAGACAAAGAAGTATCTCCATTATTTTCTCCAAATTCAGAAGTTTTGGGACGAAATCTTTGGAAAAAACTCGAACAAAAATCTTGGATAACCGTCACTCCGAAACGATATACTTTCCCTTATCCCGTATTTCCAAAGAAAAATGCCGATGGAGATAATCTCGAGGTAGTGAAATATAAGATGCAGATTCAAGCTTGGAAAGATGCAGCTGATAAATATAAAACACAGAAGCAAGAAGCGAAGGCGGATTATCAATCTTCTTGTAAAGGACAAATGACCAGTGAAAGTTGTCAAAAGTATCTTAAAAATATTGAGGCTTTTGATGAATTCATTTCTTCAGTGGAACAAAATGCTCAAGCTCTCGATAATAACTGGGATGCCATCAAATCTTATGAAGAATTCCCAAAAATGATGCGCGAACTTTATGATGAAGAAAAAGGAAAGATTACGCAGCTTGGAAAACAGTTTGAGAAATACGCAAAAGCAATTGAGACGTATGTCTTTGAATGGTTAGAGGCGAATGATCGCGCTATCGATAAATGGAAACAATTTAAAGAAGAGATAAAAGAGTTCTTTGCGAGTTTTGGTATTCTTTTAGAAGCTTTCACAAACTTCAAAGCAGACTGTCCGACTTGTTCTGTAGAGCGAGGATCAAGTACAACCGTTTTGATTAACCTTCTTTTGGGAAGTATAAAACTTCCCGTTATTCCAGCTCCACGATTGCCGGATATATTTATGGATTTCTCTCGTATCGATATTTCGCTGGAGCTTCCTATTCCAGAAGTAGAACTCCAACCGGTGCAAATGGCCTATCCTGATATTCCACCCCCACCAGAGGTGAATTTACAAGTAAATGTACCAGGACTTCCGGTTATTCCAGTGCTGCCAAAAATGCCAGATATTAGTGTCAATATTCAGATACCAAATCTGGAACTTCCTAATCTGCCAGTACTTGTTGATCCGCCCGTATTACCTGATTTATTTGTGACAATTCGACCCATTTTTGATTTGCTCAAGATGTTCCTCAAACTATTTTGTTTGATTGTGCAGAATTTCCTCACAATTCCGGAAAACACGCTCGCTGGACATGTGCAACAAATTACAAACAGAACTCTCTTGTGGGGTATCGATTTTACCTTTCCATCATTTTCTCTTAATGCACCACAGGTACCACAGATTGATGATGTGGAGATTACCGTAGAAGCGCACATCAAATTACCGACACTTATTTTTGAGATTTTAAATGAAAGTTTAGAAGTGTTGCAGGAATTTGATGAATGCTTGGTGGGATCTTTGGGGGAGATTCTGAGAGGAGCTCCACCACCAGATAATTGTTCTTTTTCTGGCGCCGGCGTTTTCTCTTATCAACCGGAAAATTACAAAACTTCTGAAGTGAAATATTCCATTGTCGCAAATGGAACCATGCCTTCTCCAGTAAGAATCGAGCAAGGAAGTACAGAAAAACGAATGTGGGCAACGATCCAATCTTCTGCTCGATGGGTGGCTCAATTAGTCGAGCCTAAAACAAATGTCTTTTCAACAATAAATCCAAAACGATTTTCTACATGGTTGACCTCTGTTGTAGACGTAGGGGCAATTCCGACAGAAGCGCCAACAGACTTTGATACGGATGCGTTTAGAGCGGCACAGCTTGCAGATTTCGAACAAGAACCAGATGTCTATTATTTCAATCCAGAGACAGGGGAATCAGAAAGCGTGACAGGATTCCCGTTGGATGATCTCACGGCGTATACTTTTGCAGATTTGGGAGATGATCATAATGAAGAAGTTCTCTTCGCACTGGAAAGTGAATTGTTTTTGAAATATCGAGTAACACCGGATATCGATGAAGATGATTTGGAAAAGAAATATGAGCAAAAACATGATGACAATTATGATGATCGATTCGGAAACTTTACAGAGTGGGACTATGAAACATTTCGCGAAAAATTTGCTCCGGCTCGTGCGATTCAAGATTCCCTTGAGGCCACAGGAACAACATTCCAGTTTGAACGAATTTCAAATGGAACTTCTTACTTTGAATGGGTAGTAACGGATCGTCCAGATTTCATTTTTGAATACGATGAGGATTTTTCCAACAGAGAATCAGAACAATGGAATAGACACGCATTTTTACTTCGACCAGCTCCAACACGATATGAAATTCGTCCTATGACGACACAAATAACAAGGATAAAAGGATCTCCAATTCTCTACTCATCACCTGCTGAGGCAATTCCGCGATTTAAACAAAAAGACTGTGATAATCCAGAAAAAGAAAAGCCATTCTATGCAACTGAATCGCTTCTTGTAGGGATTGATAACTATTCTCGTTTTGAAATTCGTGTACCGCCCAGAGAAGGGCGTCCAGAGCAGGTTGAAGAAAAAGTCCTTCACAAAGGAGAAGAGACCATTGTGGAATACGGAGAAGTTTGTCTCACTCGAGGAAATGTGGAACGTATCGATATGATGACAACAGAAAAAGTGTCTCCACGCGCCAATACTTATTTGCCTTCTGGATCTCGTATGGAACTAGGGGCAAATGATCAAGTAATTTTGGAACTCTTTGATGAAACACAAATTACTATTTATCCAAATGAAAATTACACATTATATGTCTTTGAAGAAGAAGATGAACTCATTCGAGCTTTTCAATTGTTAAAGCAAAAGAATCAATATGGAGCGTTTCAAGCTTTCACCAAAGAAGGGGATAGTTTCTTTGTTTCAAAATATCTTCATGATCCACAAGGTGATGATGATGTGACGCCACCAGATATTTCACTTGTGGGAGGATCAAAAATAAGCGCTCTTGCCTTTCAACCAGTCTTTGTGGACGCATCTCCAACAAAAGACAGCGAGCACAATATTGAACGTGTTTGGTGGGATTTATATCCACATTATGATGCGGATAAAGATGGCGACCCAACCAATGATCAGGATTTTCCCGATCCAAACGAAGAAAAATATTATCTACCTCGTGATCTTTTGAAAGTAGAACTCCCTGCCTACGAAAAAGAAGGTACGTTTAACATTATGTTGCATGTAGAAGATGAACCGGGAAATCGAGCCTCAGAAGAACTTGAAGTAATAGTGCGAACGCCTATTCCAAAAATAGAAGAAGCGTCTGTACGATCGAGTAAGGTCAAAGGAGGAGTACGAGGAGGTATTGCGGATATTCCTATTACTGTTGAACGCAATAGACGAGGTGTTTGGGAATCGATTCGTGAAGAACCTATTGTGACAAATGATTCTGGAGACTTTGATCTGTCAGGACTCGATACCAGTGGAGGAATTGAGATTAAGGATTTCACAGGAGAAGAAGCCTTTGAGGTATTGGAAAATGGAAGACCTGTTCTCTATAACGATCTTTTTGATATTACCGTTCTCCCCGCCAATAACATTCATCCTACGCAAATTTTGCTTCGGAATGAACAAGATGCTCCCATGGCAATTGTGTCGTTTGTTATCCCTGGAGAAAAAGATGTTGTTCTCGACACAGAAGAACTTGTATTTGAATTGGAACCAGCGGTACACGTTCTTGATCGCAATACACAAGACACTATTTATTTCTCTGCAACCAGTGAGGGAAATGTTTTAGTGAAAGGAAGACAACCACTCGCGCTCATTGATAGGAGAGGGGATTTTTATGGAAATCTTCGTCTTCAAATTCAAGCAACAAAAAGAGAAACAGATCCTGTTGTTTTTGAGATTCTTAATACTGATGATTCTGTTTTGGGAAGCTTTACTATCTCAGTGGGGGAGAATGCTCCCATCGATCTCAAACAAAGTACTCAGACAGTTGACAATCTTTAATAACCAACGACAATATTCCCGCAAAAATGAGTATAAAAAAAGCAATCTTACCGGTAGCCGGACTTGGAACTCGATTCCTTCCCGCTACAAAAGCCCAACCAAAAGAGATGTTGCCGGTGTTTGATACGCCATCTATTCAGTTTATCGTCGAAGAAGCGGTAAAGGCAGGAATCAAAGAATTCATTGTAGTGATTGGAGGCAGTAAACATTCTATTGAAGATCATTTTGCGCCCAATATTGAACTTGAAATGATCCTCAAGCAACGCGGACGAGTAGAAGAACTCAAAACCGTTCAGAATATTTCGAATATGGCACATTTTTCGTATGTTCGGCAAGAAGAACCCCTGGGAGATGGTCATGCGATTCTCTGTGCAGATGATTTTATTGATAAAGATGAGAGCGTTGTCGTGCTTTTTGGAGATGACATCGTAGATAATGAAGGGGGGAAAAACGCCGTTCAGCAGATTCTCGATGTCTACAAAGAGACCCTGAATCCAGTTGTACTTCTTGAGAAAATAGATAAAGCACAGTCTAAGAAATACGGAATGGTTGAACTCGACAACGATCAAAAGATTACAAACCTTGTTGAAAAACCAGATCCCGCAGATGCGCCATCGGACCTCGGAGTAGTGGGAAAGTTTATCCTCACTCCAAAACTTCTCAAAACA
The DNA here is from genome assembly GCA_964509975.1 of uncultured Candidatus Peribacteria bacterium. Classification (GTDB taxonomy): domain Bacteria; phylum Patescibacteriota; class Gracilibacteria; order UBA4473; family UBA4473; genus CAZVBV01. The sequence continues at coordinate 16,493 of CAZDZO010000002.1, read as the reverse complement.
CTTAGGACAACTATGCCAGACGAGGGAGGGGAAATGCGATTATCTAATGCTATTCGGGATTTTATTGTGAAAGGTGGGGATGTTCGAGGAAAAATATTGGAAGGAAAACGATTTGATACAGGAGATAAGATTGGATTTCTCAAGGCTACATTGCACTATGCACTCAAGAAAGAAAATGGAGCCGCGAAGAAGGCTTTGAAGGAATTTTTGGAGGCGGAATAAGATTCCAGTATAATAACGAAAACATAACCTAAAATGAATGGACACAATATTTCTGACAGGAATCGTCGGTTCTCTTATTCTTGTAACCGGAGCCGCATGGCCAGGGGACAAAGATGTGAATCATCCCGCAAAATCACTTAAGAATTGGCTCTTTGCTGTTGGGGGATTAACCATGTTAGCTTATGCGCTCTTGGGATATTTCGCAGGAGGTCCAATCTTTTTCGTGATATTGGAAATATTCATAGTTGTTGCCAGTGTGTTTATGATGCTCAATACGCCCGATAAAATCGATACTCCCATAATTTCACTTATTGGAATAGGTCTTATTATTTGGTCACTTTCTCTTTTTGAAGGGTACAACACGATTGTTTTTATCCTCGGTCTTTCTGTAATTGGTCTTGGTTATGCATTTACAATGGGAACTTTGCGGCGGAGTGTGGCTTTGACATTAGGAAGTATTCTGATCGCTCTTTTTAGTTATATTGAAGCGAGTTGGATATTCTTCTGGTTGAATGTGTTCTTTGCGCTTTTCTCGGCATATTACGTTTACAAAGGACTCGCTCAAAAACAATTGCACGTGTAGATTTATCCTCTATCACTTGATTTTCGACATTATTTGTGGTAAAAATATTAGATGTTATACTGTCTATAGCGTGTAATCAAAGATATTTATTATATTAACCAAAGAAAAATAGAATATCTCATTCTTGAAATAGGTCTTGTTATCATATCTTCATCTGTCTTAGCAGTATTTTTATACTATTTAAAGCAACCACTCATACTTGCTTATATTTTAGCTGGTATTTTACTTGGGCCTTCTGGTTTTGGACTTATTAATGACCCCGAATTTGTTCACGGTATTGCAGGAGTTGGCATCATTCTTATGTTGTTTTTGGTGGGACTAGAAATGAATATTTCCCGACTCAAAGATTTGGGACTCGTTGCACTGGTTACAGGGATTGGACAAGTAATTTTTACTGGACTGATAGGATTTCTAATAGTGAAACTATTTGGATTTACCACTATTCAAAGTATATATTTAGCAATTGCTCTCACGTTTTCAAGTACGGTGATTGCCGTGAAAATCATGTCAGATAAAAAAGATACAAAATCTTTTTATGGTCAAATTTGTATCGGTATTTTGATTGTTCAGGATGTTTTGGCAATTGCGGCTTTATTACTTCTTGCAGGATTCAAAGAAGGTTCATTCTTATTTGATTTTATGCATTTTGGAGGAGTCTTTATAAAAGGAGCTGTCTTGGCAGTTGCAACTATTCTTATATCGAAACATGTTCTTAAATATGTTTATAGCAAAATAGCAACATCACATGAGTTATTGGTTCTTTTTAGTTTGAGTTGGTGTTTTCTTATTGCACTTCTTTCAATGAAAATAGGTTTTTCTATGGAAATTGGGGCTTTTATTGCTGGTATTAGTTTAGCTAACTTACCGTACACTTTCGAAATAAATGCGAAAACCAAAGTTTTACGAGATTTTTTCATTACTATCTTTTTTGTAGCCCTCGGAACAGGAATGGTATTTAGTTCCGTAGGATCATTCATCCTACCATTAGTAGTACTTTCACTCTTCGTATTGATCGGAAACCCTATAATTGTGCTTTTACTTATGGGAATAATGGGGTATGACAAACGAACAGCTTTTTTTACTGGACTCAATATTGCTAATATTAGTGAGTTTTCATTAATCGTCATTGCACTTGGAAGCAAATTGGGACATCTTGGAGAGAATATAGTTTCTATGGTTGCAATTATTGCCATAGTTACAATGGTTCTTTCCTCCTATATGATTACCTATAATAATTGGGTTTATAGTATTTTAAAAAAGTATCTTTCAATTTTTGAACTTAGAAAGAAAAAATGTATTTCTACAAAAAAAGAATTACTTTCAAATCATATTATTTTACTCGGTTGTGGGCAGATGGGAGAGCAGGTTTTGGAACAAGTTTTGGGTTTCAAAGATGATTACATTGTTGTTGACCACGATAATCAAGTTATAAAAAAATTAATGAAAGGAGGAATTAATTGTTTATTTGGAGATGTAGAAGATTATGAGCTTTTAGAAGAACTGAACCTTGAAGATGCCGAAGTTATTATTAGCACACTTCCAAATACTGAAGATAATTATTTTTTACTACAGTATTTAGAAAACATGGATCAAGAAAAAAAACCTATTGTAATTGCCACTGCCAACTCTGGAAGAGAAGGTATAGATATTTTTAACAAGGGGGTTGATTATGTTATTTTGAAGCCGTATTTAGGGGCTCACCACATTCATAACCTTAATAAGGCAATATACAACATTGAAGAAGAGTTACAACACGTACATGTTTCCAAAAATATAATACATAAAACACATTCAATTTCTGGTAAAATAGCACACGAAAAACATTCTGATGATCATGAAATTGTGAGATTACTTCATAATTTAAATAAACTTCGGCTGAAGGAAATAAAAAACAAAATTAATCAAAAGAAAATAATTGTTCAATCTAAAGTCACTCAAAAAGTTAAAATGTCACTTGAGGAAAAAGAGTGATTATCTCGGGGACTCTTGTATTTTAGCGTTATTTGTGGTATAATTAGGAGATGGACCAAGAATCATATATCTCCAAAATTCTTAAACAAGCTACAGAACTTAAAGCCAGTGGAAATAGTGCGAAAGCCATTCGCGTGCTTCATAGTGTTTTAATGGAAGATCATAATTGTGTATCTGCGTATGAAGAACTGGGGGATAATTACATTTCTCTTCGTCAGTTAGACAAAGCGGAGAAAGCACTCGATCAAGCTGTGAAAATTGATCCAAAGACCTCGAATGCGCGGTATCTACGAGGGTTTTTGTATTCACTCCAAGAAAAGTGGAATAAATCGGTAGAAGAACTTGAACGAGCAAACGAGATGGCACCGAATCATCCAGAAATTCTCAGATGTCTTGGTTGGTCATTGTACAATGAAAATAGGGGACAAAAGGGATTAGCGATTCTCGAACGATCAGAAACACTGAGACCTTCCGATCCAAATATTCTTTGTGATTTGGGAGTTTGTTATATGAATAGTAAAGATTTCACGCGGGCACGAATCGCTTTTCAAAAAGTCATTGACACCAATCCTAATTCTGCTCAAGCGAGAGAATGTTTGAATTTTTTGAATATGTTGGAAGAGAAACGACTTCAAGTTTAAAAAAATAGAGAGTCAGATCACGTAAATAAGCCATCAGATGTTTTTTTTCTTGCCACAAAAAATGAGAATGAGTAGCATGCAAGCACTTAATAAAAATAAAATGGCTCAAATGGTTACTGATTCCGATTTCGAAGCAGAGGTGCTTAATAGTAGTGATGTTGTCCTCGTAGATTTCTTTGCTACTTGGTGTGGACCGTGTCAGGCACTTGTTCCTGTTTTAGAAGAACTTTCTAAGGAAATGCCAGCGGGTTCAAAAGTGGTAAAAGTTGATGTGGATCAAGCCCCAGAAGCTTCTGCGAAATATGGCGTGATGTCTATTCCAACATTGAAAGTATTCAAGGGTGGGGAAATGGTTGAAGAAACATCTGGACTTCAAAGCAAAGAAGCGTTGCTAGCGATGGTTGGGAAACACGTGTAATAGAAAAATTGTAAGGGCATCCCTTGTGGGTGCTCTTTTCATAGAAAGTCACCGTCCCACAAGTGATGTCACCCGTAGGCGGGTAACTATCAGACTACGTTTAAGAATTGACGCGTCAGTATTTTTAAGCTAAATGTATCCTGTCTCATTCACAGAGACTGAAATTTGTAATCTCTGTGCGAGAGCATCAGGTTGCGATCTTTTATATTTCAAATTTGAAAACAACTAAAAATAAACGTATGGAACAAAAATTAGCAAAATGGGATACACTCTTTTCTATCCCCATTTCAGGAGGAATTGTGTATTTACTTTTTCATCTCTTTTTTCCTTCAATCAAAATAGTTTTTGAATATGAGGAAGGGTTAGTAGTAGCAACTATAGGTGTTGCTTGTGTGTATTTTCTTTCCGAAGGGATAATACATCGAGTACATAAAATGTACTGGATAGTGACCAGTCTTATTGCAGCATTTATTGTTGGAGTGAGTATTTCTTACTTTTGGAGGTGGAGTGAAAATTCCTTTATCCAAGTAGATTTCTTTTCGAGGCTTGGCGCTATAGGACTTCTCTTATTAATGGTACTTTGGACCATTATAAGACGGCAATATATCTCCGACAAAAAAAAATAAGACTCTCAACCTGAAAAAGGGACTTCACTTGAAGTCCCTTTTTTTCTATGCATAATTTTTACAACCCACCGCTTCAGCGGTGGGCTATTCTTCCTCTGAGGGAGAGTAGCTGTTCCGAGTAAGTAGGTTGGAGGGAGTATGATTGGAGGGGGTATGAAAAGCCCACGGCTAAAGCCGTGGGTTGCCAATTTTATCGATTGGGTTTCCCGCTTTTACGGGAATAAGTTCTTCCACACTGCGGGATCACTTCTTTTTCTTCCGCCTCACTCCAAAGATCAACCAGAAGGGGATTCCCACCAGTAGCATCGCCAATCCGTCGATCATGCTTTCTTGTTTTTTTCGTACGTATCGTAAATTTTCTTGTTCTGTTTTTTCTGTTACACAAGTATCAAAGGCTTCTCCTTCAAGCTTTGTTGGGCTTTCTCCCATTTTAACATTGTTATGATCATATCGGCACTGTTCTGTTGCTGAGAAGTAAGGATTTGAATCAAAATCAAATACATATAATTTCAATACAGCATTGAGAAGAAAAATAGATCCAATAGCAGTAAGAGCGATTCCAATAATCACACCACCAATATTAATTAAATCATGAAGACGAAATTTTGAGTCTGACATTTTATAAATTATAAAAATAAAAGTAATAAAAAGGAGTCCGATGAGAAGAATCATATAAGGGGGAGCATAAGAAATTCCGCCACTGTAGTACATTCCACCTCCACCCATGACTAATCAAGGTTAATTTTGATTCCTGCCCCCATCGTAGAGTTAATAGTTACGTTTTTCAAATAATCTTTTTTGAGTCCAGCTGGTTTAGCATCTTTTACCGCCTTGAGAACGGTTTTAAGATTCTCTTCAAGCTTCTTTTCTCCAAAACTTAATTTTCCAAAAAGTGAGTGCACGATTCCATTTTTATCGTTTCGGAATTCGATTCGTCCAGCAGAGAGTTCTTTCACAACCTTTTCAACGTCAGTTGTTACCGTTCCTGCTTTTGGATTTGGCATAAGTCCTCGTGGACCAAGCACACGGGCAATTTTGGCAAGAGACTTCATAAGTTCTGGTGTTGCAACGGCAACATCGAAATCGGTCCATCCTTTTGCAACTTTATCAATAAGATCACCAGCTCCTGCCTCGATGGCTCCCGCTAGCTTCGCTGCTTTGATTTTGTCGTCTTCACAGAACACTGCCACTCGAACCGTTTTTCCAGTTCCATGTGGAAGAGAAACAGTTGTTCGAACTTGTTGGTCAGCGTGTTTTGGATCAATTCCCAGTGTGAAGTGAACCTCAGCTGTTGGGTCGAATTTCACTGTCGAACAAGAAACCATGAGTTTCAAGGCTTCTGAAATAGGATATCTTTTTTCGCGATCGATTTTATCGTACGCGCTACGGATACTTTTTGATTTGCTCATTTTTAGGGGGGTTAGTGGTAAATAATGTCCCGAGCAGGGACTCCCACGAAAGGTGGCTTTTTAAATTTCGGGATCAAGTCCCATTCGTTTCGCCGTTCCGGCGATAATCTTTACAGCTGCGTCCATATCGTTCGCATTGAGATCTTTCATCTTTGCAGTCGCAACATTTTCAAGTTGTTTTCGAGTAATTTTTCCAATCTTTTCTGTATTGGGTCGTCCAGAACCTTTCTCAATTCCGAGTTCTTTTTTGATCAATACTGATGCCGGTGGTGTTTTGTATTCAAGTTCGAAACTTTTGTCTTCAAATACGTAACAAATTACAGGAATTGTAAGTTGTTCCGCTTTTTGGTCGGCTGTCTTGTCATTAAATTCAGAACAGAATGCTTGAATGTTAATTCCGTGTTGTCCAAGCACCGGTCCAACTGGTGGTGCTGGAGTGGCTGATCCGGCCTTTAACTGGATTTTAAATTTTGATACGTATGGTTTTTTGGGAGGCATTTTTTTCAATTAAGAATGAGTAATATTTTGAAAGTTTTTTTAATTTTTTCTAAGTTCTAAGCTCTAAAATACTAAGTACTATGGAATAAATTCCGCTAGATTTTCTTTATAACTTGATTGAAGTCAAGCTCAACGGGAGTTTCTCGATCAAAAATAGAAACCATGACGGTTACTTTTCCTTTGGCTTTATTTACTTCAGAGATCAATCCTTCGTAATTTGAGAACGGACCTTCTTTGATAGTCACCAAATCACCAACATTAAGTTTTATTTCAGTTGTTGGTTCACTCGCCCCCATTCGTCGTTTAATCACACCAAATTCTTCCGGAAGCACGGGTACTGGAGTATTTCCAGATCCCACAAACCCCGTTACATTGGGAGTATTTCGCACCATAAACCATGATGCATCAGTTACTATCATATCAATCAATACGTATCCTGGAAAAAGGTTCTTTTCAACCACTTCTTGTTTTCCGGCTTTCATAACAACCACTTTTTCTTTTGGAACAACTACTTCAAAAACATATTCTTGCATTCCCATAGATTCAGTTCGTTGTTCAACCGCTTTTTTCACGGCGTCTTCATATCCAGAATATGTGTGAATAACATACCAGTTGCGACCGAGTGAAGGATCTTGTTTGACCATAATTAAAGGTTGAGAAGGAAAAGAATACCTTCGTTAAAGAAGTAATCTATCACTCCTAAAAAGATTCCCACCAAAAGCATGATGGCAATTACAGTAATCATTGAGTGAACAGCCTGATTCTTGGTCGGCCAAGTCACGTTATGAAGTTCAGCGATTTTGTCTTGTAAAATATTTTTCATGGCGCAAAAACTACCGGCAGAATTGTGGTCAAAAATTTCTTTTTGTCAAACAATTCGATTGGCAATTTGCAATTTTCAATAGTCAATATAACTTTCTTGTTCTTTCCCTTTCCAACACTTTGACTCTTTGGATTCTCTTTTGTAGGATTAGACACGAAAAGAAACCCCAATACAAACATGAAAAAAATAGCTATTTTTCTTTGTCTGACAGCTTTTCTGCTCGTTGGATGTGAGAAAAAACAACCAGAGCTGCCTCCCGTTTCTGGGAATTTAACTATTTGGGTATCAGAGAATGGTGATTTTTGGGAAGCTTTGGGGCGAGAATTTATCTCTCTTTTTGATTCTTCTGATCTTCAATTTCGAGTTATTGCATTTGAAAGTGACACCGAACTAAAAAAAACTCTTCCAGATGCTATTTTGGAAGGCAACGGACCAGATATTGTTTTTGTGGATGGAGATTGGATTGCGCACAATGTAGGCAAGCTCGTTCCCTTGCGAGACGATGAAGCCCTTCAACCAGAGAAATTCAAAGAATATTTTACTCCCTCCGTTGCACGAGAATTAATTCATGGAGGCGTTATCTGGGGGGTTCCCATGGGGATTGAAACCTTGGCTGTAATTTATAATGCCGGGCATTTTGAGGAAGAATTTGGAGCAGATGTGAAGGTAGGGGAGACCTGGGAAGATTTTCGAGACCAAGCAGAAGCATTGAATCGAAAAAATAATTCCTTCGAGCGATTTGCACGATCGGGAGGGGCTATTGGACGAGTAGATAATATTATTAGAGGAAAAGAAATCTTTTTTGAACTCTTTCTTCAACTTACAGGAGAACTCTTTTCAGATGATGGAAGTGAAGCGCTCTTTGCCGAAACAAAAGGAGTCACGTCTTCCGGAGAACGTGTTAATTATGCTTTGCAAGCTCTCAAGTTTTATCTGGGATTTGCGAATGAGGGAGTTTCGTATCATTCGTGGAATGCGTTGTTCGTCAGCCCAGAATCAAAACACAAAGATTTTGAAGCATTTGCAAAAGGGAATGTGTCGATGGTCTTTGGAACGCCTCGTGATTTGAAATACATTGAATCCCTTTTTGACTCATTACCACAAGGAAAACGGATTCCTCAAAACGATATTCGTGTAGGATTTTTGCCACAATTCGAATCACCAGAAAAAACTTCTCTGCGAAAAGTATATGGATCTGTGAATGCACTCGCGGTTCCTGTGTCGAGTCGAGATCAACAACTTGCTTGGCAGTTTTTGAAATTCTCACTTCGTACAGAGAATCTTCATGGATTTTTTAAATCCACAGGAATTCCGTCCCCTCGACAAAACTTATTACAACAAGAAGAAACCGAACCAAACAGGGAAATATTTGTAAGACAGGCGAAAGTTGCTCAGGGTATGATATTTCCGCTTTCTCGAGAGATAATTTTATCTGGCATGAAAAAATTGGTGCATCGTACAGGAGAAAAAATTCTCACACCGGAAGAAGGACTCAAAGAAATGGAAGACACCTTTAATCATATGCTTAAACGACGACGAATACTTCAAGAAGCTTTTTCTCCTCCTCAACAATGAATATGGATTTTGGTATCGAACACAATAAAAGTGCACAGATAGGACTCTGGGCAGAACGACTTGGGTTTTTGCTTTTTATTCTCACGTTTTGGATTCCCTTTGGGTTTCTTTTGGGGGGAGACGGATTCTTTTTGGGAACGTTTCAGCCCACGTTAGAAGTTATTTTTCCTTTATCAGGACTCGGGATTTTTCTTGTGTTTTTTGGACAATATTTTTCAAAAAGAGAGCAAGTTCTTTCTTTGTCGGCAATTCTCTTTTTACTTGGTTTTTTGGGATATGGAGCACTGTCGGCAATCTTCTCATTAGCGAGTGAAACTTCAATGTTATTTCTCATTGTATGGACGACAGGATTCTTGGCAATGGGAACAGGAGAAGCTTTTTTCATTGAAGGAAAATGGAAGCGATGGACACTGTTTGTGAGTGTTTTAATAGGATTTTTGTTTGCTACTTTCTTTCCACATTTGGGGATTTCTCTTCTTTTATTGGCCATGGCAAGCCTTTGGGGAATGGTGTTTGCCCTTAAAGAACCTCGTTTTATTGGGCGTATTCCGGTTTTACTTTTATATAGTTGGATCATTTTTTCGAACGCTCAGTTGGGATTAATAATCTTTTCGATTCTCCTTATCTTTGGATCAAAACTCTGGCTTCCAAAACTTACAAAAGGAAACCAACGTCGAGATGTCTGGTTTGGTCTGGTCTTTCTTTTTGTGCTCTTTGTATGGGGACTCTTCACACAACATTTTTCATTATCTTTATCAGGATTCTGGCTTTCTTCTTTTTTCTCGGATCCATTACAAGTCTTGCTCGGAGTAGGGGAAGGGCAATTTCTTATTGCTTTTCAAAACTCCGCTGACACAGTGCTTGTTCCTGAAGCATTGCGAATCACTTCCAGTGGATTATTGCTGACACTTTTTGAGAAAGGAATTATCGGACTGCTTTTCTTGGTTGCATTAGTTTTCCTTCCTCAGATAAGTTCCGAAAAAAAACCACTCCTACCTTCAATTTTAACACTTGTTTTTTTGCTTCTTCTACCAGATTTAATTTCCACAGAGCAGGGAATTCTCTTTTTCCTCCCATTCCTTTTTGCAGAGAAATTGAATGGAAGAATTCTTAATTTTGCGGAAGGGAAATAAAAAACAAAGTCATCCCAGCGAAGGCTGGGACCCATTATTCTTCATCAAACTCAGAAGATAGGTCTTTCCAATATGGATTATCTTTATTAATGAGATGGATCCCAAACTAAATTTGGGAAGATAATTTATATATTTTTAATAAAAGATTGAACAAAAAATGTGTTCAATGATTAAGGTTATCCCTTTTTTAATTTTCAATTATTGCCGCCAAGCGATAATGACGGGATTTAAGAAATTTTTAATATTACTTTTTACATTTTTCCAAACAACCCCGGAGCTCCTCTCAAAATTTCTTGAATCGGCATAGGGATTTTTCCGGGTACCTGTGCTTCATCTACAAAAAGAATCGTATTCTTATCACAATGGAGTTCATAAGAGTGCTCAGAGGGTTCTAACGACACATCAGTAAGTTTTACATTCCCTTTGTTCGTAGCTTTATAAATTCCCGGAAACAAATCAAAAGCCAGAAATTTTTGATAAATAACTTTGGCAGTTTCTTTAACAGGAAAAATCTCCCCATCTGACTTTTTAAACTTTGTACAAAAAGTCGCGTCATCGTTATTTTGTGGGTGAGAATTCCAATCTTGTTCGAGGAACTCAGGAAGGAGTTCGGCGGTGAATTCAGCAAAGGCTTGAAATACATTGGAGGTACTTTTGCCTTCAATAGGAAATTCTTTCTGAAAAAGAATATCCCCCGCATCCAGTTCTTTTTCCATTAGTTGAAAGGTAATTCCAGACACTTTGTCACTATTCAAAATTGCAGATTGCACAGGAGAAGCCCCTCTATACTGAGGAAGCAGTGAAAAGTGCACATTTACAAATTTCCCAGATTCCAAAACTTCCCCTGGAAAGATCATGCCAAAAGCAATCACAATTCCAAGATCGAAGTCATACTTTTTGATCACGTTCACAAGATCGTCTTTGCTTCCAATTTCTTCAATCGATAGTCCTAATTTCTCAGCACTTGCTTTCACAGGACAAGGAATGAGTATTTGCTTGCGTCCAACTTTTCGATCGGGAAATACACACACGGCAAGTACTTCAATGTTTTCAGCCTCAGCAAGAGCTTCAAGCGTAGGCGTGGCAATATCAGGCGTTCCAAAGAAGAGGAGTTTTTTTAGAGGCATTTAGAGGGGTTAATAGTTAATAGTTTATAGTTTTCAGCTTTTGGACTTCTTTGGCAGTTATTTGTCTTTTGCTTTTTGACTTTTAAGCTTTTCAACTTTTGAACTTCTTAAGTATAATAAGTTCGATGAAAATCGTACCTGAAATCTTCAAAAAAATCGAATCAGCTGGATCACAAGTTGTTGTGGTGACTAAATACTTTGAACCAAAAGAAACACAAGAAATTTTTAAACAACTCAACAAATTTCCTTCTTTCTTGGCGATGGGGGAAAACAGAATTCATAAAATTGGAGCCAAAAATATTCCACAGAAATACATGCATTTTATTGGGAATATTCAATCACGAAACATTCCATCTATTGCGAAACATTGCTCGGTTATTCACTCTCTTTGTGAAATAAAGCACGCAGAGAAATTCAATTCCATTGGCAAAACAGAAGTCTTTATTCAAATAAATATTTCCCGAGAAGTGCAGAAATCAGGGATATTGCCAGAAGAATTACCAGCATTTTTGGAAGTCATGAAGGCCTTCGAAAATATTACCATCCTCGGAATTTCTGCCATGGGAGCGGGAGGATTCTCTGATGAATCAAAACGAGCTGAGTTTATTGGACTCAAGCGACTTCGTGATAAACATCTGCCAGAAGGTAAAATATCAGCGGGAACGTCGAGAGATTTTGAAATCGCACTAGAAGAAGGCATTGAAATTGTGCGTGTCGGGCAAGCCATTTTTGATTTGTAAAAATCGGTGTTTCGTGAATAATGCAGTCGATGAATCCACGGAAAGAAAAAACGAAGTTTCAATCCATTGCGATCTATACGCATAATAAACCTGCGAAAGAGAAAGAAGAAATCAAGTTCCTAAACGAGCTCCTTGAGTTTTTTAAAAAACATAAAGTAAAAAAAGTGTCGGGAGATGTCAGGACAGTTTCCATGCTCAAAAACAAAATTCCACTCATCGATGATGATGAGAAATTTGATCTCAAAATTGGAATTGGAGGAGATGGAACAATTTTAAAAATGATGCGAACGTTGCAAAAGAAGGATCGCGAAGGACTTTTGTTGGGAATTAATTTTGGGACATTAGGGTTTTTATCTGAACTGAGTCCGACGAACGCACTAGAAGCTATGGAACAAATTTTTAAAGGAGAGTTCCATGTTGATACTCGCATGCTTGTGAAAGCATTTGTGTGGAGAAAGAATGAACGTGGAGAAAAAGAAAAAGTGTATCGAGCGTATGCACTCAATGATATTGTATTTGGACACGGAGGACTGGCGCGACTGACGAACTACCATGTGAAAGTAAATCGTCGAGTGCTTTCGACGTATAGATCCGATGGACTTATTTTTGCGACTCCCACTGGATCTACGGCTTATTCGCTTTCTGTCGGCGGACCAATTATTTCACCAGAAATTCACTCGATCTTGATTACTCCTGTAGCACCTCATACCCTCTCACATCGACCGATCATTATTCCTCCACGGAAAGTAATAAATTTGACCTTTGAGGGACGATTTGACGCGATTTCAATGACGATTGATGGACAGATTCATTTCACACTCAAACCCACCGACGAGGTGTCTATTCAGACAGCGACCAGACGTGCAAAATTTATCAGACTCAAAGAATCGCATTATTTCAAGACGTTGCGAAATAAGATGAGCTGGGGAGAGAAGCGGTGAACCATTTTCGATTTCGGATTTAAAATCCCTCCTCATCCTCTTACTTGATAAGAGGATCTAATAATTAAAGAATTCTTTATTGACTGGATACTTCAGTTAAACTGAAGTATGAGGGAAGTTGTTGACACTTTGTGGTAAATAGCCTAATAACGTATTTGTATTTCTCCTATTCAAGTAATACGAGAAATCATTGATGGTTTTTGGTCTTTTACAGTTCGGCAAGATTAGATTTCCGAACAGTTCGTTTCGGCGGATTGTGGGAAGTCTAATCATTTAAATCAAATCACTATGAAATTTAACAATTATGCTTTTTTACCCAACGTTGACGAAAAATCGAACCAAGCTCACAAAAAGGAGCTTTTTAAAATTTTGAAGGAGACTATCGAAAAAATTGAGAACTTTCATTCCGTTATTAACATTTCGGGAAAAGGGATAAAGTATCAAGGACGTCCCCTGGAACATATTGTAATTCAGAAGCTTTACTACTCGCCAAGTGGTGACACTGTTCGAACTTTTTTCGAGTTCCATACGGATGACAATTTTGTGTTTTTACACAATCACCCTCACAAGGATAGTCTGAACGATTTAGAATTCGATGATCTGGATGACAGAAAGTTTTTCGAGAAAGTGTTCAAGCTGTTGTAAAGAAATTGAAAACCACCAAGAAAAGCCCCGCATTTGCAGGGCTTTTTTATTTTATGATTCAATAGGGGTCTTGACTTTCGGTTGCAAAAAGTTTAATTAGGTGCTTGTATTTCTCCTATTCACGTAATAAGAGAAATCATTGATGGTTTTAGTCTTTGACAGTTCGGATATGCGTTAAACTTCCGAACAGTCCGTTACGGCGGATTGTGGGAAGTTTAATCTTTTATAAATAAAAACACCTAATATTATGGCAATCAGAGAATCAATTATTGAATTTAGGGAAATCAAAGAAAAAATGATTTTCGCTAGTGGAGCTCCTGGAACCTATATATTCACAGTAGCCAGCAGAAAATTAGACCCCATTATTAACGCCGTTAAGTTGGACATCATCTTTGTTTCCCGGGGAACAAAAGGGTCTGAAACCATGTTGCTTATTGGTGGGGTATTAAGAACTGAAAAGAAGGACGTTGAACAAATCCTTAAGCAAATTTACGAATTGTAATCGAAAAAACATAACCATCAACAAGAAAAGCCCTGCAACCACAGGGCTTTTTAACTATGCGATAGAAAAGAGATTTAACCAATCAATCCTGTCGCTGTAAATACCGATGCGAAGATCAATGAAACCACGGTCATCAACTTAATCAAAATGTTGATTGAAGGTCCTGATGTATCCTTGAATGGATCACCAACAGTGTCTCCGATAACAGCCGCTTTGTGCGCGTCAGATCCTTTTCCTCCAAGCGCTCCGGCTTCGATGTATTTCTTAGCGTTATCCCAAGCACCTCCTGAGTTCGCCATAGAAATAGCCATCATAACTCCTGTAACCAATGCTCCAGCCAAAAGTCCTCCCAATGCCACACTTCCCAAAACGAGTCCCACAGCTACTGGCACGATAACGGCCATAAGTCCGGGAACAATCATTTCTCGAATCGCCGCTTTTGTTGAAATGTCTACACATTTCTTTGTGTCTCCTTTTGCTGTTCCTTCCATAAGTCCTTTGATTTCTTTGAACTGTCTTCGTACTTCTTCGATCATGTCGAACGCCGCCCGTCCCACCGCTGACATTGTCATAGCTGAGAAGATGAATGGAAGCATTCCTCCAATGAAGAGACCGATAATTACTCGTGGATCCATAATGTTAATACTTTCAATTCCTGCTGCTACTGAGTACGCAGAGAAAAGAGCCAATGCGGTAAGCGCCGCTGATCCAATTGCGAATCCTTTTCCAATGGCCGCAGTTGTATTTCCGGCACTGTCGAGTGCATCTGTCTTGGCTCGTACTTCTTTTCCAAGTCCCGCCATTTCAGCAATTCCTCCGGCGTTATCCGCAACTGGTCCATAAGCATCAACTGCCAATGAGATTCCCAAAGTGGACAGCATTCCAACCGCTGAAATTGCGATTCCGTAGAGTCCTGCGAAGTGGTATGCCGTAAAGATAGCTACACAGATTAAAAGCACAGGAACAGTCACTGATCGGTATCCGAGAGCGAGTCCGGCAATAAGTGTTGTAGCGCCTCCAGTCTTTGAAGCGTCTGCCACATCTTTCACTGGTTTGTAGTGATCTGAAGTGTAGTACTCCGTTACGAGTCCAATCATGATTCCAACTGCCAATCCTGAAACCATAGCAATGAAAACGTTCAAGGCTTCTGCTCCAAGGAAGTACTGAGTCAAGTAGTATCCAGCCACCACAACGATGAGTGAAGCCGCCCAGAGACCGTTCTTTAATGCGTTGTGAATATGTCCATTCTTTCCAACTCGTACTAAGAAACTTCCGACAATAGAAGCCAAGATTCCCACTGCAGACAATGCGATTGGGAAATAAATTCCGTTCATTCCAAACGTTCCAACTCCCAAAATAAGTGCTGCAATAAGAGAGCCCACATAGGATTCAAAAAGGTCCGCTCCCATTCCCGCTACATCTCCAACATTGTCACCAACGTTATCAGCGATAGTCGCTGGATTTCGTGGATCGTCTTCTGGAATTCCTGCTTCTACTTTTCCCACAAGGTCCGCTCCAACGTCAGCTGCTTTTGTATAAATACCACCTCCCACTCGAGCAAAAAGCGCGATAGAAGAAGCTCCAAGTCCGAATCCTGTGATCACATTGAGCGCCACAGATTGATCAAGTCCCATGACTTGAAAGAATACGTAGAGGAGAACTGTAAGTCCCAAAAGTCCAAGACCCACTACGGAAAGTCCCATCACTGCTCCTGAACGGAAGGCGACAGTTAATGCACTTCCAAGGTTTTTTGTCGCTGCTTGTGCGGTTCTCACATTTGCCGCTGTGGCAATCTTCATTCCGAAGAAACCAGCCAAAACACTAGAGATCGCTCCGTAGATAAATGATCCCGAGGTCAAAAGACCTTCGTTCACATCCGGTGTAGCGGAGTTATCAAGAAATTTATAAAGAATAATCGCAAGTACGATTACAAATACTGAAAGCACTTTGTACTCTCGAGACAAAAAAGCCATCGCACCATCAGCAATTGCTGTAGCGATTTCTTTCATTTTGTCGTTTCCTTTCTCTTTTTTTAGAATCAAGAAAGAAAAAATACCAGCCGCAATAAGTGACAGGACACTGGTTAAAATAACAAGGAGGAAATAATTCATTCCGATGAAAAGTTATAAAGTAAAAATTCTCGGGCATTGTACGAAAAAGCGGGGGATTGGCAAATTTTCATCATTTTGTCATTCCTGACTTGTTCAGGAATCTATCATCGATCAAGAGATTCCTGCATTCGCAGAAATGACAGAGAGTCTTGACTTTGTTTTATAAATATTATATTCACATCTATGGATGAATGAAGAAAAGTGCCAATTCGCTCCAGAAATACTTGCAGCTGATTCAAGGAAAGATGATAAAGGACCAGAACAGGGGATTTGCTTTGTTGTAAACGAAACGACAATGAAAGTGTATTTTCATTGTTTGCGACTCTTTAAAGGAGATGGAAATTGCAATTGGAAAGATGAAAGCTGTGAAAAAATAGAATACTTTGAAAAAAAAGGTTTTGAGGTTTTTGAATGCGAAAGAAGTTTTTTACACTATGTAGAACCAAAATAAAGATATCTTAATCCTTCAATATCTCAATCCCCGGAAGTTTCTTTCCTTCCAAAAATTCCAACATAGCCCCTCCTCCT
>CAZDZO010000001.1:170-94544 GCA_964509975.1 uncultured Candidatus Peribacteria bacterium | reverse complement strand
TGACGACTTTTTTTTCAGGCGACCACAAAGAACCATTCGAAAAAGAAGAGCGCATTGTGGTCGAGTCTCCCAAGTGTGCCACTTACGCCGAGAAGCCGGAAATGGCAGCGGTTGAAAATACCAACGCGGCGATCAAGGCGATTGAGAAAAAGGAGTACGAATTGGTGGTGCAGAATTATGCCAACGGAGATCTCGTGGGACATTCTTCTGACATCAAGGCGGGGGTCAGGGCCATGGAGACCGTCGACAAGTGTCTCGGAAAGCTCGTGCCAAAGGCCCTTAAGCAAGGATACGACATTATTATCACGGCCGATCACGGGAACTGTGAGGAGATGCTCGACGAAGAAGGTAATCCGGCTCCAAAACATTCCAAGAATCTAGTGCCATTTTTCTTGATTCCCCACGACGGGGAAGATATTCAGCTCCGAGAAAAAGGGACGTTGGCGGATATTGCACCGACGATTTTGAAATTGCTCGAACTCCCTATCCCGAAAGAGATGACGGGGGAGGGGTTAGTGAAGTGAGAGGTTTATTTTTTCTTGGAAGTTTTCTCGTCTGCGGCAAGAAGGTTTCGAACCCAGGATCTATCGGTATCAAAATTAGAATCGGCAAGAAGTTGTGCTAATTCATGAAGAGTTTTTTCTCTTATGTCCGCACGCTGACAAGAGCCCTCAACAAGATATTCTAAGGTTGGGCGAGAGAAAGACAAAAACCATTCTTTCCTAGATTCTCGATGCACGAACAGGGAGTCGACAGATTTTTGTTCTAATATTTCTTCGACGGAAGAGGGAACAGAAGAGGCGGTTGTTTTAGGAATTATTAATGTGTTGAAGTTTCTCATTAATGAGAAGTCTGGGGGATTTCTTTCTTTGCGTCAAAAAATTTTATCTCAGCACCACAAACACTCTCCCTACGTCCCGCAGGGCGGGAAGTTTTAAAATATTCTTGATATTTTTTGCAAACTCTACTACAGTCGCGTCCGTTCTCTGGAAAAGAACAGGGTCTTTGGACAGAAGTTTGAAATCGCGGAGTAGAGCAGCGGTAGCTCGTCGGGCTCATAACCCGAAGGTCGCAGGTTCGAATCCTGCCTCCGCAACCAAAAAACCAGAATTTGTCCCAGCGGGCCAGAGTCAGTTTTTTTCATTGTCGCCAGACAATTGGATTTGAACCTTAGGTTCGTTTAATAGCGTAGCGTCATCCTGCCTCCGCAACCAAACAGCATCCTAAAGGAGTCTTTTTTTGCGAAAAGCGGTACCTGAGCCTGATTTTAAATATTTTTCAAAGTCTCGTGCCTTCTGTTCGTTCGAGAAAGCAATATATGTTTCAAGTTTCCAGGGTTTGTACTTCTTTGTGTGTGGGAATCGTCCTTCATTATAATCCTTCAGTCTTGTTTTTGGGTTTGTCGAAAACCCCACATAAGTTTGTTGCGGGTGATTTATGCTTTTGAGAATGTAGACATAGAATGTTTAGATGAAAATAGGCCGTGCCATCCGAAGCTTGTTAAACAAGTAACACAAGAAGTTATCAACAAAGCCCCCCTTCGCACAAAAGCTACGGAGGACGTCCTACGCAAGCGTAGGATGGTGCACGAGAGAGGATTTGAACCTCCACGAGAAAATAATTCTCACTAGCCCCTCAAGCTAGCGCGTCTACCGTTTCGCCACTCGTGCGTTCGTCGCTGGAGGACTTCATTACTCTCGCAATTGGGCTTCGCTCAATGGCTCGGCTTATTCCGTCCTCGCTCCTTTTGCTCACACGGAGGTCTTCGTACTCGCTTAACGGGTTCGTTCGTTACACTTACTCACCCTACTCGTACTCAGCTACCCCGTGTTTGCGGGGAGTTGCATGAAAACAAATTTCGTTCAAAGAACGGCGGGATTGTAGGAAGCGAAGAGTTTTTGTCAATTCAGGGATTGCGTTTTTTCCGATTTAGAGCTATAAAAAGCGGTGAAATTTCCGCAAAAACAAAGGCATGACAAAAGCGAAACAAACAGTGTTGCGACTATCGGTACCAAAGAAAAACGAAAGAGGCCCCCTTGCTTTCGAACAAATCCTGGCGAGTCTCCACGGACTTCTTTCTAAAGAAGCAAAAAAAGGCGGACAAGAGACGATTAGTTTTGAAATTGTCTGCACGGGAGGACGTATCCATTTTTATGTGGTGGTTCCCACTCACCTGAGAACACTGGTTTCTTCGCAGTTCTACGCACAATACAAAGAAGTAGAAATTGAAGAGGTGTCTGATTATTTCACAAAAAAACTTATCGAAAAGAAAAAAGTGATTTCTACAACGCTCAAACCCTACAATCCGTGGGTGTTTCCGTTTAAGAGGTACCCGCAATTTGATGATTCTAACTCAAGAGAATTCCAAGATCCTCTGGGGGCTGTGACGTCAGCGCTTTCGCATCTTCCGCACAAGGGGGACACCGCCGTCGTGCAATTCGTTATCAATCCGGTGGGATCCAGGTGGCAAGAGGCCGCTGATAACGCGCTGAAGCATGTGGTGAGAAGTGGAGTGTGGCAATGGAACTGGTTCAGAAGTCTATATCAATGGGCACGACTGGATAAACGACGATGGGTGCGAATTGCACGAGCTCCGATTTGGAGATTGCTTCATTTGTTTTTCGCTTGGAAAAAAGGAAAAGACGGTTCGTCTGGCCGCAAAGATCTCGATGACGATAGTTTGGAAGTAGACGAGAGAACATCTTCAGGACGGCACGACAGAGAAACGATTTACTCGGCGGCGTTTGATAAGATTTCCCGACTCGCCTTTGCGGTAAATGTGCGAGCACTTTATGTTCATTCTGACACCGATAAACTTCACGCAGAAGCAAAACTGCGAGAAATAACAGGGACGTTTCACCAGTTCGATGCACCACAAATGAATCGATTTTTGGTGGGAAAATTTGCCCACGGGGAATCATCAG
This sequence comes from uncultured Candidatus Peribacteria bacterium, assembly GCA_964509975.1. GTDB lineage: Bacteria > Patescibacteriota > Gracilibacteria > UBA4473 > UBA4473 > CAZVBV01. The sequence continues at coordinate 91,620 of CAZDZO010000001.1, read as the reverse complement.
GACTCTTTCGTAGAATTATCCATCGAGCCGTAAAATCGCCGTTTATTCTTTCACAAGAAGAGTTGGCGACAATGTATCACTTGCCAACCGTTACGGTGAGCACCCCTCGTATTACGTGGGTGGAAAATGCAAAACTCGAGCCACCGGCAGATTTACCGGACGAAAGCGAAAAATATGTCACGCTTATTGGACAAACTAATTTCCGAAACCATGGAGTGAAATACGGGATCCGTCCCGACGATCGAAGACGACATGTCTACATCATCGGAAAAACAGGAATGGGGAAATCAACCTTACTGGAAAATATGATTTTTTCAGATATCTTAGCGGGAAAGGGGGTTGCGGTGATCGATCCGCACGGAGACTTGGCGGAAGCCGTCTTACGATTCGTGCCAAAGAACAGAACGAATGATGTGATACTTTTTGATCCTTCGGACCGAGAGTTCCCCGTGGCATTCAACGTGCTGGAAGGGAAAAATGCAGAACAACGAGGACTGATTGCATCGGGCCTGATTGGAGTGATTAAGAAATTAAACATTGATTCTTGGGGACCGAGATTGGAGCATTTCTTGCGAAACACAGTACTCGCACTTGTCGAAGCGCCAGACACGACAATGCTTGGAATCACGAGAATGCTCGTAGACAAAGTCTATCGCGCGAAGATTCTTCACTACGTGGAAGACCCGATGGTGCGGAGTTTTTGGGAGACAGAATTTAGCGCACTTGCGCCACAGAAATTAGCGGAAGCGGTTGGGCCAATTCAGAATAAAGTCGGACAATTTCTTTCGACGCCCGTAATTCGAAACATTGTTGGACAACCGAAATCAACCCTCGATCTGCGATTTGCAATGGACACCGGGAAAATTGTGATTGTGAATTTGTCGAAAGGAAAAATAGGAGAAGATAACTCTTCTATGCTTGGATCGCTGCTGGTCACCAAGTTTCAACTTGATGCGATGAGCCGAGCGGACATTCCAGAAAAAGACAGAAAAGACTTTTATTTATATGTGGATGAATTTCAGAACTTTGCGACCGACTCGTTTGCCACTATTTTGTCGGAAGCTAGAAAATACAGACTGAATCTCACCATGGCGAACCAGTATGTGGCGCAGATGTCAGAAGAGGTGCAGGCGGCGGTGTTTGGGAATGTAGGAAGTTTGGTGTCTTTTCAAATTGGAATCGATGATGCCAAAGTGTTTTCAGAACAATTTGATGAAGAAGTTATTCTCCCAATAGATCTCGCATCGTTACCAAAATATGAAGTGTACAACCGGATTATGGTGGAAGGGATGACGAGTACGGTGTTTTCGGGGGCGACGCTCCCACCACCGGTAATTATCGACGAAGAAGATCCGGAAGAGAGACGAGAAAAAATTGTGAAATTTTCACGGCAACGATACGCTAAACCACGAGCGGATGTGGAGAGTAAAATTGCGCGTTGGGCGCGACCAGAGCAAGACAAACGAAAGGCGCAAAAAGATGGCGAAGTAAAGAAAGAAGAAAAGAAGTCGGTGTCAAAAAAGGATGAGAAGAAATGATTGACAAAAACAAGGGAGGTGTTACTATCTATGTAAGTCTAAGTAGGTTGCAGAAATCTAATTCAGACTTTTGAGTGGAAGCTCTGGAGAAAAAACACTACTTTCTCTCAGACCTTCACTACACCCTAAGACTGTTCTTCAGTCCTCTGGGTTCTACGGGGCGTCGCTTTCTCTTCCTACCTATGTGGTTCTTGATTTGGAGAAGATTGACGCCCTTTTTCTATTGCCCAAAAGTCCTCATTCCTCAATAATACAGACGATGAATTTTTCAGAAACATTGGAAACGGCGGTCAAAGAAAAAGGATCTATTCTCATGCTTGGGCTCGATCCGAACCCAGACAAGTTTCCCAAAGGAATTTCAAAAGATGTCAAAGGGGCACTTGAATTTTGCACAGAAATTATGAAAGCCACACACGATCTCATCTGTGGAATTAAGATTCAGATGGCGTATTTCGAGCAATTTGGGGCAGAGGGAATTAAAGCTGTAGAAATTCTTCTCAAGCTTGCAAAAGAGCTCGGGCTGATAACACTCGTCGATGGGAAAAGAAACGATATAGGGGCGACTGCAGAGGCGTACGCAAAGGCTTACTTCGGCAAGGGATCCCCACTGGAATGTGACGCCCTCACAGTGAACCCACTCTTGGGAACAGACGGAATCCTCCCCTTCCTCAACTACTGTGAAAAGGACGGAAAAGGAATCTTTGTATTGGTTCGAACCTCCAATCCATCAGCAGTTGAATTTCAAGGAGGAGAAGCAGAAATATCACTCCGAATCGCGGAAATGGTGGAATCATGGAACGTTACCACGCAATCAGAAAAGAATATGTTTTCAGCGGTTGGGGCAGTTATTGGAGCAACGATTGAACCAGATTTTTTGAAATTTTTCCGGGAAGAAATGCCACACACGTGGTTTCTTTGTCCAGGAGTTGGGGCGCAGGGAGGTGATATGGACGCGGTGAAAGCCGTTCAAAAAGACGGAATCGGAGTTATTGTTCCCGTCTCACGCTCTGTTCTCTACGCGAGTAGCGGAAAAGACTACGCGAAAGAAGCGCGAGTAGCGATGGAGGATTTGTATCAGCTACAAAAATAGTTCACGTCATCCAGAACTTGTTTCAGGATCACGAGAGGTTTAGGACACAGCCCAGAACCGGCTTAGACAATCATAGTGTTGACTTTTTATAAAAACATGCTATAGTTAAAGAGGTAGAGTGATAAATAAACCATGGGACATAGATCAACAGGAACGGTGAAATCTGCAGAAGCGATTCTCCAAAGAACTCTTTCTCCAATAAAAATAGTGGAAAAATTTACCAAAGAATATCCCGAATTGGGCATTTATTTTTCGGAAAAAACGGTTGATGCCGCCGTGGGAAACTGCTTAGAAAGAGGAAGCCTTTCAGAACAAGTTGCGGAAGAAGTTGGAACCCTTTTGAAGGCCGCAGAAATGGAGTAAAGGGGTTTATACTAACACCGCTTTAATCCTTCGAACCCCCCGAGAAGAACTTTCTTCTTTTTTGATTTTAAACGTTCCCAAGTTTCCCGTTCGTGCCCAGTGCGGACCTCCACAGAGCTCACGAGACCAGACTTTCCCAGTGGCATCTTTGAAGCTATAGACTTTTACCGTATCAGGATATTTTTCCCAAAACGCTCCCACAATCGTTGGATCATTCTCGGCTTCAGCCTTTGGAACTTCTTCAAGCACCTGCTCGGCATCGGCCGCAATGGCTTCATTCACCCATTTCTCAATCGCTGACTTTTGATCATCAGTGAGTTTCTCATCATGAGAAAAATCAAACCGCAATCGCTCTGGCGTGATGTTCGATCCTCGTTGATCAACGTGTTCCCCGAGAATCTCTCGCATGGCTGCCACCATGAGGTGTGCCGTGGTGTGAAGTTTCACGGTCATGTCAGTAGTGTCGCCCAATCCTCCTTTAAATTTGTTCTCAGCTCCAGCACGAGAAAGTTCCTGATGTGCTTTTTGCGCTTTGTAAAATCCGTTTTCATGAACAGTCATTTCTTTTTCTTTCGCCAATTCCATCGTCATCTCAAGAGGGAATCCGTAAGTTTCATACAAATTAAACGCACTCTTTCCGCTTACTTCTTTCTTTGGGGAAAATTCTAATATCTTTGCGGCGAGTTTTTCAAACTCCCGTTCACCATTTGTCAGGGTTTTGGAAAATAACGTTTCCTCTCGTGTGAGCTCTTCAAAAATAAACGATTCTTTCTTTTTTAAATCGGAATAATGTGTGGAAAGCTTAGCAATAACCACTTCCGCAATGCTTGAACAAAAAATGTGTTCAATGTCTATCCTTCTTCCGTGACGAATGGCTCGTCGGATAATTCGTCGTAAAATATATCCTTGATCAGTGTTTGATGGAACGATGCCATCTCCCAGCATAACCGTTGCGGTTCGGAGATGATCGGCAATGATACGGCTAGAATTTCCCACTTCTGTTTCCGCAATAGGATTTTTTAGGATCTCTGGGTGACCAGAAAGTTCCGCAATTTTTTTTAAAATATCGGAAAACGCATCGGTCTGATAAATCGACTGAAATCCATTTATTACGGTGATGAGGCGCTCAAGTCCCATTCCGGTGTCGACATTTTTCTGGGGCAACGGATGAAGAGTTCCATCACTGTCTCGGTGGAAGGTCATGAAAACGTCATTTCCAATTTCAACCCAATTAGGATCTTCCCAGCTTTCTTGGAAACTTTTTGGCGCCGCGCCTTCGCCAACCCAATAAAACATTTCACTGTCTGGGCCGCACGGACCAACTTCTCCGACCGCCCACCAGTTTTCACTCGCTGGGAGGAAGGCGACTCGTTCTTGGGGAATTCCGGCGTCAACCCAGTGAGCGGCAGAAACCTCGTCTCGATCCACGTCGTCGTCTCCTTCGTAAACAGAGACAGCTAATTTTTCGATCGGCAATTCGAGTTCTTTGGTCAAAAATTCAAACGACCAAGCAATTTTATCTTCTTTAAAATAATCTCCCAATGACCAGTTTCCAAGCATTTCAAAAAATGTCAGATGGGTTGCGTCCCCGACTTCATCAATATCAATGGTTCGAATGCATTTTTGAGAGCTTGCAAGGCGAACTCCCTCGGGATGAACCTCTCCCATGAGATAGGGGATCAGCGGATGCATTCCAGAGTTATGGAAGAGAGCGGTCGGATCGTTTTCAGGAATAACCCCAGCAGAAGGAATAACCTTGTGTCCCTTCGCTTCGTAGAAAGCGAGCCATTTCGTTCTCAGGTCGTCTGTTGTGATCATCTCTCAATTATAAATTACGAATTATCAATTATCAATTACGAATTTGATTTTATCGTAGTTTGAATTTTTCCCATAATTTTGAAAAAGACTAGTAGGGAGTGGGACCAAAAGGATCTTTTTTCCAAGACAACAATCTCATTGGCCTGTGAAGCGGCCTTTCCTCCAGATGACTTGCACAAGTATCACTCTCTGGTCCATTAATAAAAGCTTGTATGGCTTCTTGTTTTCTCATTGAGTCTATTTCTACCAAGATACATAATATTTTTTCATCAGAAGTAGTGGCTGGCATTTTCCCACCAAGAAGCTGGTTAAGCTCATCAAATTTTTGTACTAATCCGGCCCTTGTTTCCGTAGAGAGATCTCCAATTATTTGCATTAATTGTTCTCTTGTTTCGGATGAGACTGGTACTTCTTCTCTCATTTGAAATAGATTTACTTGTATCGAACCTGTATTGCTCGGGCGAGTCCCTCACCAACAGAATCAGTAGTCAGGTCGGGATAATTCTCAGCAATCCATAGATGAACCAATCGACGAACGAACGGTTTCATTGGAGTGAGCTTTACCTCTGACAACCCTCTCTCCTTCATCATTTCGATAGTTCCCTTTACGCGAGCATAAATTTTTTCGTATTGATCTTGTCGGTACCCATCAATATCGAGTGTTACAAATGCCTTTTCTTCATTTTGACTCCAAAGAACATTCTTGAGAACCAGCTGTAAAGCACTCAAAATAGCTCCATTGCGCCCAATAAGTTTTGCCGGTTCTGGCGTTTCAATACTGGCTCGATAATGCCCATTTTCCTCCAAAATAGTAACGCAATCGTACTGGGCTCCGTATTTATCGAGGAGAATTTTCAACGCTTTCTGAATAATTGTCTCCATCGGGAGCGATGGTACAAATTTTCAACCGAGTGTCAACGCTTCTTATTTCTTCGTTACGGGAGAGAAAGAACAGAGCTCGGTTTTTCCATCAAAAGAAACCTTGAGAAAAGCATTCTTTTTGATTTCCCCACTTAGAATCCCTTCGGCTAGCGGATGCTCGAGCTTATCCGCCAAGATGCGCCTGACTTGCCTGGCGCCGGATTCGGGATGATAGGCGGCTTTTGACAAGGAATTAATCGTTGAGCCCCCGACTTGTAATGTAATATTTTTTTCCTGAAGTCGTTCTTGGAATTCTGCAATCTGAAGTTTTACAATTTTTTTAATCGATTCTCGGTTGAGCGGGTGAAAGACCACTACAGAATCAAGTCGATTGATAAACTCCGGAACAAAAGCTTGTTTGAGATCTTTCATAACGTCATCACTTGCTAATTCAAACTCGTGCTCATGATGAGAAAGATCTTTTTCATTATCGGAAAACCCGATGGCATTAGCCGTTGCTTGGAATCGTTGTGCGCCGATATTTGAGGTCAAAATAATAATAGTGTTGCGGAACGAAATTTGTCGTCCCTTGCCATCAGTTAAATGTCCGTCTTCAAAGATTTGCAACAACATGTTGTGCACGTCTTTGTGTGCTTTTTCAATTTCATCAAAGAGCACAATGGAGTAGGGTTTTCGTCTCACTTTTTCGGTCAATTCTCCCCCATCATCATGTCCAATGTATCCGGCAGGAGCCCCGACAAGTCGAGAACCTGTGTGACTAGCAGAGAACTCAGACATGTCCATTTTTATTAGCGCCTTGTCATCATGATAGACCTCTTTGGCGAGCTGTTTTACGAGTTCGGTTTTCCCCACTCCCGTTGGACCAAGGAAAAGAAATACTCCCAGTGGTCGGTTTGGATTTTGTAGTCCTACTCGAGCCCTTCTGATTGCTTGTGAAATTTTCAAAACACCTTTTTCTTGTCCAATTACTTTTTCTTGAAGCGTTTGTTCAAGATTTTGAAGGTGTACAGATTCCCCATCCAACATGGCACTCATCGGAATACTTGTCATTTGTTCGAGCATTCGAGCAATATCTTGTTCGGTTATTTTTTTTGGTGTTTTTCCGGCAGCGGCTTTGGATTTCATTGTCTGAATTGCCAACTGCAATCGCTCTTCTTCTTGGTGAAGCCGATTCGCTTTTTCATAGTTTTGCCCGATAACAGCCGTTTCTTTGTCTTTTTGTGTTTTGGTAAGTTTTTTTCTCAAGTCTCGAATTTCTTTCCCATTAGCGTTATTCGTTAAGGATTTAGAGGCACAGGCTTCGTCCAACAAATCAAGTGCCTTGTCTGGCAAGAATCGATCATTAACGTATCGGTCAGAGAGCTTAACTGCAGAACGGATTGCTTTGTCATCGATTTTTACGACATGATGTTTTTCATAATGAGGACACAGTCCTTGAAGGATTTCAATAGCTTCGTCTACGGTTGGCTCTGGAACATCAATGGGCTGAAACCGTCTGGCGAGCGCAGAATCTTTTTCTACGTGTTTTCGGTATTCTTCCATGGTTGTTGCTCCCACCATTTGAATCAACCCTCGAGAAAGGGCAGGCTTGAGAATATTTGCCGCATCCAAAGATCCTTCGGCTGACCCGGCACCAATAATTGTATGGAGCTCGTCGATAAAAAGAATCACTTCATTTTCCGCCGCAGAAGCTTCGTCGATAATTCGTTTTAATCGTTCTTCGAACTCTCCACGGTATTTTGTTCCCGCCACTAAGTTTGACATCGAAAGCGATAATACGCGCTTATCGACCAAGCTATCAGGAACAGTTCCATTAATAATATGTTGTGCTAGTCCTTCGACAATAGCAGTTTTTCCGACTCCCGGGTCCCCAAGAAGAACAGGATTATTTTTTGTTTTTCGCGAAAGAATTTGTATCGCTCTCTTAATTTCTTTGTCTCGACCAACGATTTTATCAATCTTTCCTTCAGCCGCCATTTCTGTGAAATCAGTACAGAAATAATCAAGGGCCAGTTTCTTTTTTCGTGAAGATCGTGGACCATATGTCCCATCTGCCATACCTTCATCATGAGTTTCTCTTGGAGCAAACTGCCCACCGCCACCAGTGTCCCCTTCTTCTTGTAGTCCCACTGTCATTCCAACCAAGATTCCATGAAGTCCATTGAGAAAGTTTTCGATTTGGGGCATATTTGGAGAGTTTGGATTTGTTCCCGCTTGGCCCTGAATCGGAGCGCTTTGAAAAAGCTCTTCGAGATGAGTGACAACTTGTTCTGGTTTTACCAATAAATTTTCCAAAATATGAATGGCACCGCAATCTTTTTGTTTTACTATCGCATAAAGGATATGTTCAGAGTCTACCATCGCATGCCCAGAATTAAGGGCTGTTTGTGCAGCGAGTTCGATGATTTTTTGAGAGAAAGCAGAGAAAATATTTTGTTCGTCTTCGGGAGAAACCTTCTTGGGGTCCTTTAGTGTTTCTGCGATGCGGAATGCATTTTCATACGTTATTCCAAAACTTCGCAAGACTCCGCCACCAGTAGATTTTGGCTGTCGGAGAATCCCAAGTAGAAGGTGTTGGGTTTGAACTTGTTTTTCTCCCAGTCGACGCATTTCTTCTTGAGAAAGAATGAGTGTGTTTTTTGCAAAGTGAGTAAAAGAATCAAAATGTGACATTGAGAAACAGTCGTTAGTTTTTAGAAATTTTAAGTCTTAGTATTATACAGATAAAGCAGGAAAGCGCAATAAACACGTGTTGCAAAGGAAAGGAAAATGTGGACAAAAAGCGTAATTCCTTCTTGGTCATTCCGGCTTGCCCGGAATCGGGTAAAAACTTGGAATCTATTCAAACAAAATAATATCCTGTGGATTATCAACCAATGAAAATAACTCTGAAGAAATATCACTCAAAAGTGGATTTCGAGATTTAATAAGTTCCACTCTTTCCTTTCGACTCATATTTTTTATCTGTTTTTCTCGGATAATGGCTTGATACATCTTTTCACAAAATTCGTAATACAAACAAATATTGAGATTGTATTTTTTAGTGAATCCTTTCAATTTTCCTTGTTTGTGTTCCAGAATTCTTCGCACTAAATTATTCGTGACACCTGTATAAAGCGTTAAGTTTGCATTTCCCATGATATAAACCCCAATCATTTTTCCATCCATCAATCATATATTGAACCCCAAGCGATTCCAGACAAGCTGGAATGACTTTTTTATTTTATATTTATTTCACTCTTGGCAAAGAGAGGGGGGATAGAAAATTCATCATCAATACAAAAAACACTCCCAATGTTTTTGAAACATGGAAAAGTTTCTACTTCTGTGCCGTAAGCGTTTCATGAATAACGACAAATTTTTGTCGTCCCCGAGACACCATCTTTTTGGATTCACTTTTTTTTGTGATATATTCACGCGTTTCGAATCGAGCAATCGTAGCTTCCAGTTGCTCAATGTTTGAAGAAAGCTCAGCATTTTTTTCAGTAAATTTTGTCAAAACATATCCTTGCATGGCAATGCGGTTCATCCCAAATAAATAAACTCCAAACAGAAAAAGTGCAAACCCCACGAGACTCCAAAAAAGAAGTTTTTGGGTTTTTGCCACGAGAAAGGAAAGTAGGATTCTTTTTTTTGCTGTTCGCATGAAAATATTGTGGGAGAGGGGGGCAAATCCCTTCCCTCTGGGACGATTCTAGTTTTTTCAAGATGGGCGTCAAGTTTTTAGGGCACCGAAATTCGTCGATCAATTACCGTTCTGGGGGCAGGAGTGATTGTATTTCCGTGAAAATCTTCAAGGCCCGAAATGGTGAGTTCAAATCGTTCTTGATCTTGTCGTTCTGTTTGAATGAAACCAAGCAGGAGTGTGGTGTTGTTAGACAGGAGGTCTGCGGTTATGAGTTCAGGGTTTTCTTTGTGAGACCTGGCTCCAATGTTTAGGTCTCTAAGAACAGCAGAGAATTCTTCCGTTCGTTGAATCATTTCATTGAGGTGAACCTCGACTGTCAAAAACGATCTTTCTTCATCCTTCCAAAGATCGTTCCATTTTACTCGCTGATCAATAGAAAGCTGGTCTACAGAAATCACTTCGTGAAGTGTCACAAAGGGGGCGACATTGTCTTCTTTTGTTATCCAGCGGAAGGTTCGACGAGGAGGGGTAACTTCTCCCAAGAAAACGCCTGTATTTTCATGTGTTTGAAACGTCGCCTTGTGAAACATTTTTTGCGGAAAAAGCGAAACAGAAACATTTGCAAAAAGTTCTTGTCCTCGAGGACGGAAAATTGAGAACTCGGAAATTTCTCCTTCGTATTCAAACATAAATTGTTTTCGAAACGCTCTCCCTGGTTTGATTTCTGCCTCGGCAAAGAAGGGTTCTACGCCGAGAAATTTGGGAGCGCGAACCTCAAAGACGCCTTTCCAATCCTGAGAGAGAGGTTCGTCGGTTCCCCCAGCATGTTGTGCTGTAAGTTCAACAAAAATTCCCCAATCATTTGGTCGAACTTCTCGTGCGATAATATTCAGCGTTTTTTGCAGATATCGAGAACTTTTCCCCCCTCCCAAGTTCCATTCGGTTACCACGAAATCATTTCGCTCGGGGCGGATTTGTGGAGAAATTTCCGGGGAGAATATTTGCCCAGACTGGAAGCTTCTTTCTACGATGCGGGTTAGTTGAGGCAAAATGGTGGGATTAAAAAGGGCCCGCCATATCATCTTTTTCCCGAGTCGAGAAAGTGGAGCTTTCCTTTGGGCAAGCGCCTCCTCACTGTGTCTGTCAACATCTGCCACCATACGAGAGAGCGTTGAGAAAAGTGTTTTGGCATCAAGATCTTTTCCGTTGAGCTTCATTTCCCCAAAGAGGACAAAAATATCTTCGGCCGTTTTGACATCAAAAAGAATCACATGATCGATTTTTTTATCACGATAAGATTGATAGGCTTTTCGGAGATCTTCTGCGCAAACAGCGAGATCAGCGGAGGTTCCCAAATCCCAAAAATTCATTTTTTGAGAAACTTTGTTAAGTGGAAAAGTACTTTCTCCTAAATCGGCAGTTACTTCATACGCATTTCGAAATCGTATCACAGGAGGAAATAGTTGAACTTCTCCAACCGCTGTTACAAACCCTCCGCAAGGGCGGGCTTCGGCTTCATTAGTAAAGACGACAAGTGTTCGCCCATTTAAAAACCCATTTAGAAGAAGTTCTCGCAACGGCCAAAAAGAGACCACTACATATCCCACAAGAATTAAAATAACGATTTCCCCCAGGCGCAGTCGTCGCTTCTTTTTTTTCTTCGGGGGGTTTGGTACGGAACTTTTTTTAGATTTCCAGTGAATGGATTTTATTTTTGCAAAGGGGCCGGAGAAAGGATTCTTCATAATAACGTAAAAATTTGTGCCTAGTTTATACAGTTTCGGCAAATTCGTCGACCGCTTCTTTCCAATCACGAAGCCCTTCGGGAAGCTTTGTGTTCATAAAAACAGAATTTTTTGGGCGCTCGGCTTTGTACTGCCGGTCTTCGGAAGACATTGTTTTTATCGCCCCCTGCCATCCTTTTTTCTCGAGAAAGTATTTTGCAAAATCAGCCCAACTGACAGGATCTCCAGAATTTTGTATATGGTAATGGCCAGAGTCTTGCTGGTTTACAATGAAGTAGTCGAGTACGAATTTTGCCAAATCTTTGGTATAGGTGGGGCGCCCAATCTGATCGCCAACAATTTCAAGAACATCGTTTTCTTTTGCCGCACGCCATATCTTTGTCAAAAAATTTTCTCGTCCCATTCCAAAAAGCCAAGACGTTCTTATGTTCCAAAAATCAATACCCGAAGTTTCCAAAACTATTTCAGCCTGCTTTTTTGATTCGCCATAAAAATTCAATGGCTCACGTGGATAATTCTCAGGAATCGCAATATTATTAGGCGCCGAAAAAACATAGTCAGTTGAGAAATGAATGATGGGTTGTTTGTGTGTGAGCAGGTTTTGTAGGGCGGCGACGTTCATTCGTTCACAGGCACCACGCTCGATTTCTGCTCCCTCAACATCCGTGTAGGCAGCACAATAAATAATGCGATCAAAGTATTCTCGAGCAAGAAACCGGTCTACTGCATTGAAGTCCAACAAATCTAATTCGTGATGCGTTGGGGCTTGGAAATCAAAGTTTTGTTCCTCCATTATTTTGAGAAATTCTGATCCCAGCATCCCCCGTTTCCCCAGCAAAAGGATTTTCATGACTTTTTTGTACCCCAAAATCCAAACGTTTGCAACGTCTGGATCACGGAATTACTCTTTTTAATAAGCCGAGTTCTGTAAAAGCTGTCATTTATCTGATCCCTTTTTTTGCAAAAAGGTGTCATCGGCGAGACTAAACATCCTCTCAAACGTGAGAAAAATATCACTCAAGAAGTTTAGGCCACTCGCTTCTCCGCCCAGTGGGTTTAGCATTACTAAGTCTTGCGACAAAGCAAACTGGAAGCATCACCTTCCAAATATTTCACTAGGGCCCCGAAGGGATACATAATTTCTGTGCCACATAGTCCCTCACTTATCTTTGCAGACAAATGGATTCGCTGTGAGCGATACTGGATTTTTTCGTGCGGCTCGGACTTTCCTCCCCATTGTTAAATCAATGAAGCGACAACGTTAAAAAGAGCACGTTGTGTTTATCAAAATTATCAAAAAGCACAAGGTTTAATTAGAGCCTTCGCCCTCTAGTCCTAAAGAATGTGCAGCTGTGAGTTTCGTATCAAGGGTTATTTCGTTTATAGAAAAAGCCCCAGTTGACTCACCAGAGCTACTAAGTCCGGGGGTTTCTTGTGCAATCGCAACAAGAAAAGCGTTGAATTCTGGATTTTTTGAAAGAACTCGGGTTGTTTTATCAACGGGTCCAAACGCAGCAGTGTCATCACAGACAGAGACTTGTAATCCGATTTCATCGAGAAAGTCAATAATATTATCTTTCGTTAGTGTTGTGCTTCCTAAAACAAAAGAAGGTCCGCTATCTCCAGAAAAGTCGACATTGTTGAGCTGGTTGCTCATATTTTTAAAAATAAAGAATTATCTAAATCATCAGTACATTAGCAATAAAATGGATTTTGTCAAGAATCTCTAATGAACTTGAAAAAATCTTCTACTTGCAGTAGGTTCGCCCCGACTCATGAACGACCGATTTATAGAAGACCTCAAGAATAGAATCGACATTGTCGACCTTATTCGCAAGTATGCCGAACTGAAAAAATCAGGGAAGAATTACATGTGTCGGTCCCCATTTCGTAACGAGCGCACACCGAGTTTTTGCGTGTCGCCCGATAAACAATTCTGGTATGACTTCGGGTCATCAGAAGGAGGGGATGCTATTTCTTTCCTTGAAAAAATGGAAGGATTCAGTTTTGCCGAAGCAGTAGAAATGCTGGCAGATAGCGCAGGAATGGATGTGCCCAAAGATTTTGGAACAGAAAAGGGGCCTTCTAGAGAGGAAAAGAAAGATATTTTTGCATTGCACAGGAAGGCAGGAGAATATTTCCAAACACAACTTAAGAAATCAAATAAAGCGACGAAATACCTTGAAAACAGAAAGATTACAAAAGAGATTGCCAAAGAATGGTGGCTTGGGTTCGGAGGAACGGCGAAGGATGGTCTGACGAAACACCTTCTTGATTCAGGCTTCTCACAAGACATGATTGCTCAGTCTGGCGTGGCATTTGAGCGAGAATTTGGGGGAAAGAAAATGCAAGACCGGTTTCACGGTCGACTCATGATTCCGATTTTCGAACCCAAAAATGGAGAGATCATTGCCTTCACCGGGCGCGATTTATCAGGAGAAAAGAAAGTGGCCAAGTACGTGAATTCACCAGAAAATCCGGTGTATCACAAAAGTTCGACTCTTTTTGGACTTCATCGCGCGAGAAAAATCATCCGCGAAAAGGATGCGGTTATTTTGGTTGAAGGAAATTTCGATGTGATTTCAACGCACTCTGCGGGATTCAAAAATTGTGTTGCCACTTGCGGAACTTCATTAACAGAGGAACATCTTCGTTTAATTAAACGTCTTACGAAAAATATTTACCTCGCCTTTGATTCAGACCTTGCTGGAAAGAAAGCGACTTTGCGGTCAACAGAAATGATTCTTCAAATGGAACTCAATCCGTTCATCATTGATATTCCAGGAAAGAAAGACCTCGACGAAATCGCCCAAAAGGATCCAAAAAAATTGGGCGAAGTTATCGGAGGGGCGCAAAACGCGGTGCAATTCCTTCTTGAGAAATTTGCCGAAAAGAATTTGGACGGATCCATCGAAGGCGAAAAAAGATTCCTTGATTCTGTTTTTCACTTTCTTCAATTTGTCTTTCGTCCGATAGAAAAAGATGAGATTCTGTCGCGTATTGCCCAAAAGACAAAGCGAGCAAAGGGGCTTATTGAAGACGAATTCGGAGCTTTTGTACGGAAATCAAAACAGTCGAAACCAAAGCAAAAAGAAGAAGTGGTGTCTGTTAAAAAATTTACCGATGGGGAATTTTTTGTGGGACTTATAAGCTCGAATTGGCACTACTTTGCGGAAAAGATTAATGAAAAAGTGCTTGATTTATTCTCCGGACAAGAAAAAGAAATTCTTGAAAAAAAGATTCTCGGAGCAGATCTTGAAAAAGAAGAAACAGAAATTTTGGTTGGATGGGAGCTCTTTGTAGAAAATCTCTACGGCGCCAATATTTCAGACGACGTGCTGAAACAAGAATTTTTGAAACTTGTTGAGAAACTTCAAAGAGAAAAACAAAAAGAAACACGCCTCAAAGATGCAAAAGGGTTTGGGAAATAAAAAGAGAGAAGTATTGCTTTTTTTATAAAAAAATTGTACCTAGAAAGGTGATGGAAGTTCGCAAATGCAAAGTGTCCGGAAAATCATTCGAAATCACTGATGAGGATCTCGCTTTTTATGAAAAAATGAACATTCCCGCGCCCACGCTTTGCCCAGAAGAACGACAGCGCCGTCGATTGTCTTGGAGAAATGAAAGGAACTTGTACAAAAGAATCTGTAGCGGAAGTGGAAAACAAATATTATCAGTGTACGAAAAGGGGCGAGCAGCTTTTCCGGTTTACGATCCAGAATATTGGCATTCTGACAACTGGGACCCAAAGGAGTACGGACGGAATTTTGATTTCACCAAACCATTCTTTCCGCAATTTGAAGCATTGATGAACGTTGTTCCACAGTTGGCTCGTTCTGTGGTTAAAAATCAAAACTGTGAATTTGTGAACCAGTGTGGATGGTGTAAGAATTGCTATCTTATCTTCGAAGCGGATTATGATGAGTCCTGTTGGTATAGTTGTTATATTTTCGATTCGCGTTTCTGTAGTGACTGTGCACACATAACTAATTGCGAACTGTGTTATGAATGTGTCGATTGCACGAATTGCTATGAATTGAAATTTTCCCAAAACAGTAAAACTTGCCACGATTCTTGGTTTCTGAAGAATTGTATTGGCTGCTCGAATTGTTTTGGATGCGTAAACCTACGAAACAAACAGTACTATTTCCTAAACCAATCTTGTACCAAAGAAGAATATGAAGAAAAACTAAAGGGAGTCGTTCTTTCAACATTTGCAGGACTCCAAAAAATGAGGAAGGATTTTCAAGTTTTTGCTCAAAAATATCCCCACAAATTCCTTACAGGAGCGAAGAACGAAGATTCGGTGGGGGAATATTTAAACAACACACAAAGGTGCCAAGAGTGTTATGACGCAAATAACGCACAGGATTGCAAATGGGTCTACAATTCTCGGAACGTTAAAAATGTCTACGACATGATGGCCTTTGGTTCAAAGGAGGGTGTGGAATTTTGTTGTGACAATCATGAACTTGGAGCGGGTGTTCAGAATGTTATCTTCTCGGATCAAATTTGGATGGGGTGTCACGATATTATGTATTCGAAATTATGCGTTAATAACTCTCGCAATTGTCTTGGCTGTGTGGGGCTTAAACATGCGGAGTATTGCATTCTCAACAAGCAATATACAAAAGATGAATACATCATCTTGCGAGACAAAATTATCGAACATATGAAGCAAACAAGCGAATGGGGAGAGTTTTTTCCAACAACAATGTCTCCTGTTGCTTACAATGAAACCGTTGCACAAGAATATTTCCCTATTACAAAGGAAGAAGCCCTCAAAAACAACTGGAAATGGAGAGAGGAAGATAAGAAAAACTACCAACCCGCGAGTATCCCTTTTCCCGAAACAATTGCAAAAACAGAAGGAGACGTCGTAATAGAAATTTTTGCCTGCACACAGTGTAAGAAAAACTATCAAATACAGCGTCCGGAACTGAAATTTTATCGGACAATGGGGCTACCTATTCCACACAAATGTTTTGAGTGTCGTCACAAAGACAGAATGAATCTTCGAAATCCAAGAACACTTTTTGATCGCACTTGTACGAAATGTTCTACACCATTAAAAACGACATTTTCTCCAGACAAACCAGAGCCGGTGACTTGCGAAAAATGTTTTGGAGAAGAAGCGAATTGAGAAGGTTGTAAAAAGAGGTGTTTTCTGGCATTGTGCCGGCGCAATGAAGACCGATAATACCCTTCTCGAAAATAGACGTATTCGTTTTGATTACGAGATTGTTGATACTTTTGAAGCGGGAATTGCGCTTGAGGGATGGGAAGTGAAATCTATTCGCGCGAAGCACGGAAATATGAAAGGCGCGTGGGTTCGTTTTCGTGACGGAGAGGTGTATTTGGAGAATTTCCAAGTTCCGCCGTGGAGATATTCGGTCGAAGTTCAGCCAAAAGATAGACCCAAAAAACTCCTTCTTAATAAAAAAGAAATCGAGAAAATCGCTGTTAAATCTGGCGAAAAAGGACACACCGTGGCTCCGACAAAAATTTATATCAAAGGGCGAAACATAAAATGTGAAGTAATTATCGGAAAAGGGAGAAAAAAACATGAAAAACGCCAAGTACTTAAAGATCGTTCCAATCAAAAAACAGCCCGACAGGCTTTAAAAAATTTCAATGCTCGCTAGGAGGTAGCCAAAAAGTTAAAAAGGCCAAGAGTCTAAAAGCTGAAAAGTTGAAAAGATTTTCTTTTTTCAGTACAGTCTTTTTCGATAAGAGCTAATAGCTAAACGCTAAAAACTTTCTTATGAAATGTCCTAGTTGCGGCTTCGAAGACAGTAAGGTGATTGACTCCCGAACGTCCGATGGAGGGAGTGCCATTCGACGACGACGAGAATGTCCGGAGTGTAGTTTTCGATTTACGACCTTTGAACGAATGCAGACAACGAACCTCATGGTCGAAAAAAAAGACGGAAGTGCAGAAGCCTACGATCGAGAAAAACTCGAACGAGGAATACTTGTAGCGTGTGGAAAGCGACCTGTGTCTATTGAAAAAATCAGAGAAAAGCTTTCTGAGCTGGAAGAAAAATGGGCTGGAGAAAAAATTATTTCATCCCAAACAATCGGAAAAGATATTGTAGAAATGCTCCGACAGTTGGATGACGTGGCCTTTATTCGTTTTGCATCGGTGTATAAAGAATTTAAAGACGTCGAAACATTTAAACAAGAGATTTCTAATATTTTTAAACATAAATCATGACAGATCTTATTTTGGTCGGTATTCAGGGGTCTGGAAAAGGGACTCAGGGGAAAATTTTGGCTGAGAAATTTGGTTACAAAATTTTTGAAACAGGCGGAGAACTTCGAGCAATTGCGAAAGAAGATTCAGAGCTCGGGAGGAAAGTAAAAGAAATTATTGAACGGGGCGATCTTGTTTCGAACGAAATTGTTATGGAGATTGTGGAGCATTTTTTTTCACAAATTTCACCAGAAGTGCCGGTTATTTTTGATGGAATTCCGCGATCAGAGGAACAACGAATAGATTTAGAAAAACTCTTAGCACATCACAACAGGGAGTTTCGAGCGCTTGAGGTAAAGATTTCGGATGAAGAAGCGATGACGCGATTGCTCAAAAGAGCAGAACTTGAAGGGCGTGCAGATGACAATGTTCAGAGTATCGAAAAGCGTATTCACAACTTCTATAATTTTACACAACCCTTGCTTGACGCATGGGTAAAATCTAGTAAATTGGTTTCCGTCAACGGCGAGCAAGACATCCAAGATGTCACTGCAGAAATGTTGACGAAGCTTAATTTATAGAAACCATGACAGAATCATTCAAAGACAAAGAAGCGGTACAACAGTGTCCAAACATTGTTCTTTTTGGACCCCCAGGGGCCGGAAAAGGCGAACAAGGATGTCGACTGGCGGAGGAATATGGATATGTCATCCTTGGAACAGGGGACCTTTTTCGAAAAAATTTAGAGAACAAAACTCCATTAGGAATAGAGGCGAAGGGGTACATGGACAAAGGGGAGCTTGTTCCAGATGAACTTGTAATACTAATGGTCGAAGAACATCTTGAAACTATTCCAGAAGGAGCCCCTCTTATTTTTGATGGATTTCCTCGAACAGAAAATCAGAGAAAACTTTTTAATGAATTTATGGAAAAAAGAGGAGAAGAATTTGAGGTTGTTGCACTTACGGCCTATAGCGCAGAAGAAGTGGATAAACTTATTGGAAGACTCTTGGGAAGAGGAAAAACAAGCGGAAGAAGTGATGATCAAAACGAGAACACGATTCTCACTAGAATTAGTAATTACGAGAAACAGACAGGCCCTTTGTTGAACAACTGGGAGCAAGAAGGGCAATATGTCCATAAGCATTCTGCTATAGGAAAGATTGAAGACATACAAGAGTGGATACAGGGAATTGTTAAAGAGTATTCAAAAAGAGTGGAAGACGTTTTGTCGGAAGATACTGCCAAGGAGGAGACAAAAAGTTGATTTTTGTGAACAGAATAAGTAGTGTCTTTCCACTATGGATATAAGACCAAAGACTCGTGAGGAACTCAAAATCATGCGTGAAGCAGGGCAGATTTTGCAGTCCGCCCAAAAGGCCATGAAGGCCGTCATTAAAGCGGGGATTTCTTTAAAAGAGCTCGATGTGATTGCGGAAAATATTATTCTCACGGCTGGGGCAAAGCCGGCATTCAAAGGATTCCACGGGTTTCCGGCGACGTTGTGCACGATGATAAATTCAGAGGTGGTGCACGGGATTCCTGATGATCGATTGCTTCAGGATGGAGACTTGATCTCAATTGACTGTGGGGTTCTCTGGAAAGGACTGCATTCGGACGCAGCGTTTACGGTTATTGTGGGAGGGGACGATAAAAACGAGGATAGAGCCAAGTTTTCTGCTTGTGTGAAGAAGGCATTAATAGCGGGGTGCAAGGCGGCCAAGGCTGGAAATAGAATTGGGGACATTGGGGCCGCAATTCAAAAAGTTGTCTACAAAGGCGGGTATTCTCTTTGTAAAGAATATACGGGACATGGTTTAGGAAAAGAACTTCACGAGGACCCGATCGTTTTTAATTACGGCAAAAAAGGAGATGGGATGGTGCTTAAAGAAGGCATGACTATTGCTATTGAGCCAATTGTTGCGAGTGGAAATCCGCAAGTAAAAATATTGTCAGATGATTGGACGGTGGTGACACAGGACGGAAAAGATGCTTGTCAGTGGGAGCATTGTGGGGCAGTAACCAAAAAGGGACTCGAAATTTTTGCTTAAAAGGAAAGGTCTTGGGTTCCCGCCTACGCGGGAATGACAGAATAAGGAAAGAAAACGGAAAGAAATTGCAAGTTGTCGCGGAATATCGATAATAACGACATATGGAAGTGCTACAGGAGGCAATCTTTTGGGGAGGTATTGGCATACTAGCAGGAGTGCTTCTTCTTTTGATATTTCAATGGGGGCGCCGACGATTTGATTTTAAACGATCTCTTAATTTTGTGTTTCTCCAGGTGCTCATTCCCAAAAAAGAATCCAAAGAAGACTATGAACGGGAGCGAGATCAAGTTTCAGAGATTCGGCGAGTGGTGGGAATTTCTGATCATTTCTTTCAAACGTTGTATGGAATTTATTCTCCTGACGTAAAACATTTCTTTAAAAATCAGGATTTTTTATCATTGGAATACGTAGCTACCGATAATGAAATCAAGTTTTTCATCGGGTGTCCTCGTCAGATTAAACCATTGGTAGAAAAGCAAATCACAAGTTTCTATCCAGAGGCCGTTATCGAAGAAACTACTACTCCAAAAGTTTTTCACGAAAAAACATATCAAGCCACGGGGTATCTGCGAGCCGCAAAAAAGTTTCTGTATCCGATAAAAACATATTCGCATTTTGAATCTGCTGATCCAATGAACAATATTCTTAATTCGCTTTCAAATGCGAGCGATGAAAATGGAAATTCGGCGGCCATTCAAATCATGATTCGACCAGTTAGAAATAAATGGCAAAAAAAAGCACGACGACTTTCAAAGAATTTGTCTTCAGGAAAAAAGAAGGTTATTTGGTGGAATCCATTGTCTGTTTTGGGGACAATCTTTGGAGTCCTTGTAAGCGGGAAAACAGAAGAAGACAAGAGTTCTGCGCCCGACGAGGCAGGAGATGCCGAGTCTCAAGAAACAACACAGGCAATTGAAGCAAAGGCGAATCAATCAGGGTTTAGAACTATTATCCGATGTATCACGTCTTCTCCTGACAAGAGAACAGCGAATTTAAATATGACTTCAGTACTTAATTCTTTTGCACAGTATGGCACGCCAAGTCTGAATGGATTCAAGACACATAATGCGCACAAATGGCATGACAGAAGAACACTGGTGCGAAATTTTTTAATGAGGACGTTCAGACGGTCTTGGATGGCGCAATACAAAATGATTCTTACGGCAGAAGAACTCACCTCAATCTTTCATTTTCCGCATATTAAATACAACAAAACTCCAGCGGTGAAATGGCAGAATTATAAAATTGTAAAAGCACCCGCGAACATTCCCAAAGAAGGATTATTGCTTGGACACAATGTCTATCGGGGCGAAAAAACCCCAGTGTGTATTAAGAACGAAGACAGGTTTCGGCATTTCTATGTTATTGGACAAACGGGAACAGGTAAATCTTCTAGTTTTCAAAGCATGATTCGTCAGGATTTGCGTAATGGGAAAGGAATTTGCGTAGTTGATCCACATGGAAGCCTGATTGACAGCATTCTTCCGTTTGTTCCCAAAAGTCGTGTTGATGATGTGATTATTTTTGATCCTTCTGACACAGAAAGACCTATGGGACTTAATTTGTTAGAAGCAGAAACTCCAGAAGAAATGGATATGGTGGCCAATGATGCCATGAATATCATGTTGAAAATTTTTGACGAAGAAGTATTTGGTCCACGAATTCAGGACTACTTCAGGAACGGAGTCCTTACGCTCATGGCCGATCCTAATGGTGGGGCATTGACCGATATTATGAGACTTTTTACAGATGATGCTTTCCAAAAAGCAAAAGTGAAACATGTGACTAATCCGGTCGTTAAAAACTTCTGGACGAATCAAATGGCCAAAACAGGAGCACGAGAAAAACAAGAAATCATTCCGTATTTTGCAGCGAAATTTGGACAATTTATTACCAACGGAATGTTAAGGAATATCATCGGACAAACTAAGTCCGCGTTTGATTTTTCGGAGGTGATGGACGATGGAAAAATCCTTCTCATGAACCTTTCAAAAGGAGCAACAGGAGAGATTAACTCCAAATTGCTCGGACTTATTATCGTATCAAAGCTTCAGACAGCAGCGCTTCGTCGACAGAAAAAATTATCACAGGGGGGGCAACCGAACGACTTCTTTATGTATATCGATGAGTTTCAAAACTATGTGACGGATTCCATTGAGTCGATTCTGTCAGAAGCCAGGAAGTATCGACTTTCGTTAAACATCGCCCATCAGTACATTGGACAGATCGATACTTCACAAAATAAAAAAGGTGGCGTGAATCTCAAGGATGCAGTCTTTGGAAATGTCGGAACGATTATGTCCTACAAGATTGGTGCCCAAGACGCCGAATACATGGCGAAGGAAATGGAGCCGGTTTTTACAGATCAAGATCTGATTAATATTGATAAATATAAAGCCGCTATTAAGTTATCCGTAGACACACAGCCTTCTCGCCCATTCTCAATTGTGCCACTTAATCCGTATGAGGAAAAAGGAGATGAGGAGATTGCAACAGCACTTAAGCAGATTTCGCGATTGACCTATGGACGAAGTAAAAAGTTTGTGGAGAAGGAAATTTTTGCGCGACTGGACGTGTAAAAGAATCTTCAAAAGCCCCCCTCATTCCCCTGAAAAGGGGAACCCAGTCAATTAAGAAGTTCCACTGGAAAAAGAAAAAGGAATTTATACCGACTGGGTTCCCGCCTCCGCGGGAATGAGGAGATAATTAATTATAAATACCGTTTCAGCGCCTCCACCAATAACTCCTTTTTCTCTTCTAAACTTTTCTCACTCTTCGCTTCAATTCGCACAGCAATCTTTGGAGAGGTATTAGAACATCTCACAATGGCCCACTCTCCATCGCCAAAATCAATACGAATTCCATCCAAGGTGCTGGCATCAGGGAATTGCTTCAAGAGTTCTTCCGTGTATTTTTCAAGAATTTGAAACTTCGTTTCATCAGGCGCGGCAAATTTCTCAGAAAATTCAATCAAATTTGGCCACCCGCTTGTCACTTCATTAAGTAGTGCAGGATTGTTTTCTACGGCCCTTATAAACCGCAGAGAAGCGAGCATGGCGTCATCATGACCGTAGAAATTTTCCCCAAAGTACGCATGTCCAGATTGTTCTCCCCCGAGCAAACTATTCTCCTCTTTCATTTTTTGAGCAACGAAAGAATGTCCCGTTTTTGAGACAATAGCCACTCCCCCAAGAGATTCTATTTTCTTCATAAGTGTGGCAGAAGTCATAACCTCGACAACAATTTTTTCACCAGGATGTCGTTTCAAAAAATCCGCCACCAACACATACAATGCTTTATCAGCAGACAAGATTTCTCCACTTTGCAGGACAACGCCAACGCGGTCTCCATCTCCGTCAAATGCAAAACCAAATTCAGCACCTTCTTCTTGAACTTTTTTTACAAGATCTTGTAGGTTCTCCGACTCTTCGGGATCGGGCTGGTGGTTTGGAAAAGATGTGTCGAGATCACAATAGAGTTCTATTACCTCATGCCCAAAGGACTGGAAAATGTTTGGATAAAACATCCCCGAAATAGCATTTCCGCAATCTATCACAATTTTTAAAGGATCTTGAGATGATGTGATTTCTTTCAGTTTTTTTTCATAGTGAGCAGAATAATCCGTAGGATCGCAATCTCCAAGACAGTCGCCATAGTTTTCGGTTTTTTGGCATTCAGTACATTCTGCTATTTTTCGTATCTCTTGGATTTCATTTCCACACACTGCCCCATCTCGGTCGGTTAACTTGAGCCCATTGTCTTCAGCAGGATTGTGAGAGGCGGATATCTGAATGGCTCCATCAAAACCCCCTTCATGAAAAGCAAAAGAATTAAGAGGGGTTGGAATAGCACCTCCCCAAGTTACCTGGGCTCCAGCAGATTTGAGTCCCGTTATGACGGCAGGATACAATTCTGACATCGACAGTCGTGCATCCCCAGAGACAAAAACGGTCGGATTTTTAATGCCATGTTTTTTTGCAATATACTTGCAAAAAGCGAGTGCGATTACAAAGAATCCATCTTCATCGAAATCAACAAAGGCTTCTCCGCGAATATCGTAGGCACGAAATATTTTTGGGTTGAGAATCATTGGTTGCATTGTACCCAAAGAGTGGTCTTTTGGAATGGGAATAGAAAAAACCGCCAGAGATAACAAGTATTCTAGCGGTTTTTATTGGATGCTATTGCTTAATTATTCAGCAGCAAGCGCAATGTTCTCAGCCTTGGGTCCTTTTTCTGACTCACCCATGTCGAAGGTAACAGCGTCACCTTCTTTGAGACTCTCAAATTCAACACCAGCAAGATCGCTAGCGTGAAAGAAAACATCTTTATCACTTCCTTCTGGAGTGATGAATCCAAAGCCGTTTAAAAGCTTTTTGATTGAACCTTTCATGATTAGAAGAGGTTATGAAATAAATTTGCAAGTTCTGCATTGTAGGAATTTATTTTCAAAACCCTCTAAAACACGACGTACTGCAAGAGGAGGGTAAAGAAGTACGGAAAATAAGCAAGGGGAAAGGGGTGCAATAAAAAAACTCTTAATTCGTAGTTTTTTCTGTTATCCTTAAGTACGTATTCGAATACGTATTCGTGTACGTACTTAGCAAAATCCCATGGCACGACCAAGAACAGCATCAGAACCGGTTCGAAAGCTTACTCGAGTTGGAGCAAGCAGTTACTATGTTACTATTCCTTTGGATTATATTCGCGAACTTAAGTGGAGAGAACACCAAAAAGTGGTGGTTAAAAAAAGAGGAAAAAAGTTAATTATTGAGGATTGGGAAGGGTGAAGAGAAGAGTGCCTATTGTGCAAATAAAAAAATAATCAACCACAAGGGTCGATGATTTTTTTATGGCTCCCGGAGCCGGATGACGCTTCGCTATAAATCGAACCTTCGGTTCGACACGCTTCGCGTGCAAATTCGAAAAAAACAAACCGCAAGGGTTTGTTCTTTTTCAAATGGCTCCCGGGGCCGGATTCGAACCGGCGGCCAATTGGTTAACAGCCAATTGCTCTACCACTGAGCTACCCGGGATCGTCGTTGGGTCACTGCGTTGGACTTCTTCGCCTTTGGCGAAGGGCGTCAGACTTCGTGACCACTCATCTTTCCTCATAAGGAGGTCTTCGTGCTCGCTTAACAGATTCGCTCGTTACACTCGCGCATCTTACTCGCACTCAGCTACCCCTCATTCGGAGGGTTTTTAGAAAGAACGCATATTTCCCTTCCCACAAAACTATCAGGTCTGGAATAAATAAATGTTTTTTTCCCATCAAAAAGAGCGGACGGAATATAAGAACTTTTCGCTATTTTAGCAAATAAATCTTCGCTTATCGAAATTGTTTTTCCTTTAAATTTCCATGCGGGAAGACAAAGGGCAATGGTGTGCACAGACGAATCTTCAAGGTGGGCTATTGTTTTTTCCCACATGTGGAGAATGAATCGACTAGCATCAGCGATTGATTGCACCGTGGCATGCTTCTCAAATACATCCCCCAAAAATCCCTCTGTTACAAAGACACCCGTAGCTTTCTTGAGAGGAAATTTAAGTGCATCACCCGCAAAAAACTCACCAGAATCTTTTTCATATCGAAATTTTTCTGCCATTTGTTCAAAATTCTCTTTGGCTTTTTTGGTTCGTTTTTCGTCGAGATCAGAACCGATTGTCTTGAATCCTGTAATGGCCGCTTCAATGTTAACCGTTCCACTTCCGCAAAACGGATCAATGACAACGTCGTCCCACGAAGGGCTGGCAAGGTTGAGCAAGATTTGAGCCACCTTCGGAGGGAGCATTCCCATACGCGCATCTCGGAAATCCTTATCGCGATCTCTCAAAACATAGTTTCTCAGATTTTGATTAGCCGCTGTTTTTGCCAAGAGGAAAGTGTCTTTTCGTTTCCAAACGAGAAATTCAAAACCTTTTTTCAAAAGTTTTTCGCCAAAGATTTTTCCAGAATCAAGATTTTTTCCAGGCGCATTCACGATACGACAGTTCCGATCGTGTTGGGCACGAAGAGCATTCTTCATCTCAGGTAAGAAGTGTCGGAGAAAGGTCTTTCCGCATCCCCATGCTGACACCCCAAGTTGCACTTTTCCCTCGGGTTTGTCGGTTTGAACCTGCTTCACAATCTCATCTTGCACTTCTTTCTCACTTCGAAATTCCCCCAAAACTTCTCCCATCCGAATCGTTCCACCGAGTCTGTCGAGGAAAATTTGTTCGGGAGATTTGGGTAAATCTCGTGGGTTTTCGAATTTTATATTCTCTGCCAACATTAATGATTTATCTTCTGCATAAAACAGTTCATCACAAAAAGGCAGTAACTCTGTTCGAGAGAGAATTGGGTTTCTGCCGAGAACGAAGAGGTAGGTTTTCACGGGTGAGTGTTTACTGGAAATCAAGTTTAAAAGCAATTCAAAAGGTCCCCCTTCTCCCGATAAATCGGGATTCGGAGGACAGCACTTCGCGAAACGAATCGCTTGGCTTGCCAGCCGAAGCTCTTCGGGCGAAGGCTGGAGCCGTCATTGGGATTTGAACCCAAGACCCCGACCTTACCATGGTCGTGCTCTACCACTGAGCTATGACGGCTCGTCGCTGGATCACTTCGTTGGACTTCTTCGTCTTCGACGAAGGGCGTCATACTTCGTGATCGCTCCTCTTTATTCGCACAGAGTTCTCGGACTCATTTAACGGATTTCATTCGCTACACTCATTCAACCCTATTCGTCCTGCGCCACCCTGCGCTCATAATCTTTTGGAAAACAGCGAAAAGGTTATACGGAAATTCTTGAAAATTTCAAAGATTTTTTTTTGAAAATATGGTAGGTTGCCGGCGATGAAAAAGATACTTGTCACTGGTGGCGCTGGATTCATTGGATCAAACTTTATTCACCATATTTTGGAAAACAGAGAATACGAAATTGTGAACCTCGACAAGCTCACCTATGCTGGAAACCTTGAGAACCTACGAGATATTGAAGATGACCCTCGGTATACATTTGTCGAAGGAGATATTGCGGATGTGGATTTTGTTGATCAACTCTTCGCAAAAGAACAGTTCGACGGAGTGATTCATTTTGCGGCAGAGACACACGTAGACAGATCTATTGAGGATTCCAACCCCTTTATTCAAACAAACATTGTTGGGACGCATACGTTGCTTGAGGCGTCGAGAAAATATGAGATCAAGCGATATCATCAAGTTTCGACAGATGAGGTGTATGGAGATTTGGGAGAAGGGTCGACAAATTATTTCACAGAAGAGACGCCCATTGCTCCTAATTGTCCGTATGCAGCAGCCAAAGCAGCAGCAGATCTTCTTGTTCTTTCGTGGCACGAGACCTATGGACTCGATGCAATTATTACACGATGTTCTAATAATTACGGACCCTACCAATTCCCTGAAAAATTGATCCCCTTCTTCCTCTTTCGGGCAATGGGAAACGAAGACCTGTCTTTATACGGAGATGGAACCAATGTTCGCGATTGGCTCTATGTAGAGGATCACTGCGAAGCAATCTTGTTGGCTTTCGAGAAATCAGACCCAGGAGAAGTCTGGAATATCGGAGGACACAATGAAAAATCAAACATTGAAATTACAAACCTTATTCTCGAAAACGTTCCGGATTCAACATCTAAAATCACATTCATCACCGACAGAAAAGCGCACGATGAACGTTACGCCATGGATGCGAGCAAGATTGAAAAGAAGCTTGGGTGGAAACCGCGTCACACGTTCGAAGAAGCTCTTCCGATGACAATTAAATGGTACCTTGAAAACAAAGAGTGGGTCGAAAACTGTCGAGAGAAAGTTTAAAAAATTACAAGTTAAAGAGTAGAAGAGTATAAAAGTCTAAAAGTAATTTCTCTTTAACTCTTGGACTCTTCGACTTTTGAACTATTTTAATATTTTGACTAGAGAATTTTATAAAAACAACTACACTCTTTTCGATTAATTTTTTAAACATGAGTGAAGAAAAAGTTTACTGCGGAAACGGAAAGAAAATAACAACGCGCTTCGGAGACATGATGAAGCTGAGTATCTCAGAGAGTGACATACAAGCGATGCAACAGAATCTCGACAATGGATGGGTAAACGTAAAAGTTTGCGAACGACGAGAACCCAGTGCGAGTGGAATGACACACTACCTACAAGTGGATGACTGGAAACCAAACCAAGAAAAAAAAGAGGCCGCTCCTGCGAAGGAGGCGCCGGCTGATTTGGGAGAACCATCTGCTGAGGATTTGCCCTTTTAGGAGAAAGAGGCATTGACACTGTCCGGTTTTTGGGCTATATAGCAAGTGTGTATGCACGATAATTTTTATCGTGTCTACCGAAAAATTCGATCTTTTACATTTCTTACCATGCTCGACAGTGATTTGTTCATGAAATTTGGATAAATCATTGTCGAGTAAATATATTAAGTTAACCTAAACAAAAGGAATCATGAAAACACAACAAAAAGCGTGTGAATATCCTCTATTAAGCAAAGAAAATCCTTATTTCTCTTTACAGAAGAAATCAGCGGGGGATGAGTTTATCAAAGATGCAAACGAAATTTTTAACACGATCGTAAATTTTATTTTTTCGATCACAAATGAAAAAAAAACGGAAGTGAGAAAAACAGAACACACAGTGTTTCTTGGTCAAGAAAAGAAAAGAAATTTTATCAGTGTTTATTCTGATTTTATTCTGGGAAAATGTGGTTCGCAGAAACTTCAATCACTCTCTTTTTCTCAGTTTTCAATTGTTTTGGGAGCTGAGGAACGATCTATTCACATAGGAGAAGGAGAAGGGAAGATGCAATTGGTCTATATGGACACAAAGCTGAAACCGGGTGCCATTGGGACTTGTATTTTTTCTCAGTACCAATTGGCAGTTTTAACAGGAATGGTAAGAATGTTGATAAACGAATTTTTTCCGCCGGAGAAAGAGTAAAAGTATCCGGTATATCCCACCCCCGTTACAGGGCGGTGGGGTATTTTTTATAAAAAGAAGAAGGCTCGATTTTTCTTTTTCAAGAAAGGGTGTAAAGTAAAACTTGATGAAAAAATACGTGATTGCATTCGGTTTTCTTTTTCTTTTTTCAAGCACCTTTGCAGCTGTTCGTCCTGAACTTGAGGTTCGTCTCAGTCCGAGTAACTTACCTACCCAAAGAATGGAACCGGGAGTAGAAAACGTGGAAGTTTTTCGCGTTTGGATGACGGCATCAAACCATAATGCAGAAGGAGTAACATTAAAGAAATTTCGCTTTCTTCATCAAGGAGATAATCGCGATCAATTTGTGCGGTATGAACTTATGCAAGGGAATAAATCACTCGGAAAAATGGCATTGGCAGACAGTGATGTAATGCAATTTTCAAACTTAAATGTCTGGTTGCCAGACAACAAAACAACGGAGTTTCGTATTTTAGCCGACACTTCCATGGGAACATTTTCAGGGGAACACCAGTTCTCTATTCCCAACCCAGAATTTCTTGTTCTCGAAGAAGACGATTTCCGCGATCCTGATACGTGGTTCATGGGAGACTTTCCTATTACGGCTAACAAAATATTACTTGGAAATCATATTGAAAGTCCTTCGCCAGAATGTAATTTACGCGAAGAACCTGTGTGCGGAAGCGACGGGAAAACATACTATAATCGCTGTTTTCCTTTTCAAAAAGGAATGGAAATTGTCCACGAAGGGGCTTGTCAGCACTGGAGTTTTCCAGAAGAAACGGCTTGTACGGATGATTACGATCCCGTATGTGGGAGCGATGGAAAAATCTATAGTAACATGTGTTATCTCAACAAAAAGAAAGATGTTTTTTGGCAGTATGATGGGGAGTGTTTTCCAGAGGAAGTGCCTCGTATTGCAAACTTCAAACAAGCGGTAGAACTCTTTGATGTGAAACATGTTGAACTGAACGCCTTGCGTCCACGAATTAGTGACAAAGGGGCTGACAGACTTACAGAACTTTCTTTTGTACTTCATCAATATAATTTTAAACCAACACCGCGACGAAACCTTATTCAATACATCGAGAACTTTTTGGAATTTACACAGATGCTTTCAGATAGAACGCGACTAGAGCAGGAAATTGAATTATTGAACTCCCTTGTGGTTGAGGCACGGACGAGTTCTGCACGCGAAAAATTTCGGGTAGGAGAAATTCCATTTATCGATGTTGATGAAGAAGCGTGGTTCTTGGGACCTGTGAGGTTCCTTCAAAACTTGGGTATCATTGGCGGTTATCTTGATGACAACGGAAACGAAACAGGACTCTTTGGTCCTGGGGATCCGGTAACAAAAGCAGAAATTACAAATATGCTTTTTCAACTGGCAAATATGCCATTCGATCCAGCCTTAATACCAGCCAATTCATATGCAGAGAATCACTGGGCACATGATGAAATTGCGATGGGAGAATCTCTTGGGATGACGATGTGGGCAGGTCATCCAAATCCAGACAAAAAAGCAGATAGAGTTGAAGTTCTTCGTGCTATCTTTGAAGTGTTTCATGTAGATGTTCCAGATGTAATTGTGAGAAGTTCTTTTATCGATGTTGACTATCATTCTCCAGACATTCACATCATCCAGCACGGAAAAAAACTGGGCATCATTAATGGATATCCTGACGGAACATTTCAACCAAAAAACTCAATTCTCCGAGCCGAAGCGGCAAAGATGATGCAAAAGGTGCATGAGCTTATTACGGAATAAAGTATTTACCCCTATCTCCTAATTATACCACACTTGGCAGTGGTTTGTCAAGTCTATAAGCGAGAATACTCACAAAAGCTTTTGTAGTTTTTCTTGTGCGTCTTCAAGTTCTTTCTTGGTTTGCTCGATTAGATGCGCTGGTGCTTTGTCGACATAGCCTTTATTTCCAAGACGAACTTCAAGAGATTTGATTTGGGCTTCGAGAGCAGATTTTTCACGAGCAATACGTTTTTCATCAATTGGGATTTGAACAAATATATCCAATTTTCCTACAACAATTTTTGTAGCAGAAGCTTTGTCTACATCTTCAAATTTCACTCCAGCAAGTGTTGTTATCAATCTTTCGTCCACCTCTCCAGAGAGTTGAATGGAGAGCTTTTCTTTTGGATTCAATTGATTGTCAGCGCGTACGCGACGAATTTCGGTTACAATTTCTTGTGTCATTGAGAAGGTCTTTTCAGCTGTATTGTCCGTGAAATTGGAAACTGGAAATGCTTGGTTCACCAAAAATCCATCATCAGCGAGTTCTCCCCACAGCTTCTCCGTGATAAATGGACAGAGCGGGTGAGTGAGTTTGAGTATTTCTAAGAAGATGTGTTTCAAGAAAGCAGGATTTTTTTCTACCTTGCTCGCTTCGATGTACCAGTCGCAGAATTCGTCCCATACGAAGTGATAAATTTTATCTCCCGCAATGGATATTTCATGTTTTTGCAAGTGTGTTGCAATTTCTTTTGAAACAGCAGAAAACCGAGATGCAATCCA
Organism: uncultured Candidatus Peribacteria bacterium; assembly: GCA_964509975.1. Lineage (GTDB taxonomy): Bacteria > Patescibacteriota > Gracilibacteria > UBA4473 > UBA4473 > CAZVBV01. The sequence goes on along the minus strand of CAZDZO010000001.1, from coordinate 60,844 downwards.
TTTATCAGCCAAACTTTTTGGTTCAGTGCTTCCAGATTCCCTTTCTTCCATCTGCATCTGCACAAACCGTCCCGCATTCCAGAGCTTGTTTACGAAGTTTCGATATCCTCCAATCTTGGCTTTTCCAATTGGGATAGGATTTCCTGGACTCGTTCCAATTACCAGTGATAAACGAACGGCATCAGCCCCAAACTCGTCAATCATTTCGAGCGGATCGATTCCATTGTTCCTCGATTTTGACATTTTTTTCCCATGCTCATCGGTCACCATTCCGTGTAAATACACAGTATCAAATGGATATTTCCCTGTCGCATATCGTCCGAACATAATCATTCGCGCGACCCAGAAAAAGAGAATATCGTGTCCGGTTTCAAGAACAGATGTTGGATAAAATTTCTTCAAATCTTCAGCTTCTTCATTAGGCCAACCGAGTGTTGAAAAGGGCCACAGGGCGCTTGAGAACCATGTGTCGAGAGTGTCTTTGTCTTGTTTTAGCTTCGTATCAGCAGGCGCTTCGCCAACGGCCGCAATTCCTCCTTTCTCGTCATACCACACCGGAATTTGATGGCCCCACCAAATCTGTCGAGAGATACACCAATCGCGCAAGTTGTCGATCCATTGGAAATAGGTCTTTTCAAATTGCTTCGGAATAATTTTTACATCACCTTCTCGAATCGCTTCTTGTGTGAGCTTCTTGAGGGTCGTTTCTTTCCCTGTAAATTTGTCCGTAAATTCTTTCTCCACACTTACAAACCACTGCGGAGAAATCATCGGCTCAATAACACACCCACTTCGGTAACACTTTGGTACACGATTAGAATATGGAATTCGAGAAACCAAGAGTCCTTTTTTCTCCATGTGTTTTACAGACTCTTTCCGCGCCTGCGCCACGGTCATGCCTTCACACGGACCAGAAACAGCCGTCATTTTTCCTTCGAAATCAATCTTTTGTAACATCGGTAAATCGTGTCTCTGAGCAAGCTCATAATCTTCCAATGAGTGTGATGTTGAAATCGTCATGGCTCCCGTTCCAAACTTTGGATCGATGCACTCATCCACCAACACATAGAACTTTCTCTTTCCCGCATACGTTTCAAATTCAAACTCCATGCCTTCGAGGTTCTTTCCTTTTATTACTTCTTTCAAATCATATTCATTCGGAAAATGCACCCCATCATCCCATTTGTGTTTGGAAATAATGAGCGGAGATTTGTCACTCTTTTTTTCCGCTTTCACATAATCAGCTGCTGGATTTAATACTACCGGACTGTCAGCACATTTTGTTTCAGGACGAGATGTTCCAATGATAAATGGTCCACATTGAATGTCGTAGAATTCACCTTCGTTATCGTCCCATTCAACTTCGTCATCAGCAATCACGGATTGTGCTCCCACTGACCAATTGATCATTCTGTGTCCACGAACAATAAGTCCATCGTCGTACAATTGCTTGAAGATCGTATTTACCGAATGATTTCGTTCGTCATCAAATGTGTAAGCTTCTCGCGACCAATCAAGCCACGCTCCCATTTTCTTGATCTGATGCACGATGCGATCATGTTTTTCTTGGGCAAATTTTCGGCATTCTCCCAAAAATTCTTCTCGTCCCATTTCTTCTCGGCTCGCAATTCCCAAGTGCTTGAGTACCACATTCTCGGTTGCAATTGCGGCGTGATCGGTTCCAGGCAACCAGAGCACTTCTTTGCCGGTCATCTTTTGGTATCGGATCATGATATCCTCTATGGCTAGCATTGCTGCGTGTCCGAGGTGTAACTGCCCTGTCACATTAGGAGGAGGCAGTACAATAGTAAAAGGATCTTTTGCAGAATCACTGTCGGCACGCATATTTCCAGAGTCTTCCCAAGATTTATAAATCCCGTCTTCTGTTGAATTATGATCGTAAGCTTTATCCATGTCGGGGGTATTGTAAAAAACTCGCTCACAGAAAGCGAATTGAAATGAAAAAAAGAAGTAAAAGGGTGGTTGACGAATTTTTAAAACTTTGTACTTTGTCAATATGAAAAAAGAAGGAAACGAGCAATATGTAGGAAGCCTGGAAAGAAGGGTTGATACAAAATATAGAATTTCGATTCCAGTAGAATGGGGGAAGGAAAAGGATTTTCTTGTGTGGATAGGGGAACAGGAACATCTAATTGAAGAGTTAAAGAATTCAAAACAAGAGATCTTGGCTATCATTGTTCCGAGTGAAAAAATACTACGAACAATTTATGCAGGAAATAATTTTTTTGACGACGTTTATTCAAGACTTTACGAACCTCGGAAAGATAAGACAGCTAGGATTATTCTTCCCCCAAAAGTAAAAAAACAATTAGACGGAGAAAGGGATGTAACCTTTGTGGGTTGTGTAGAATATATTGTGCTAATAAAAGGGAAGGTGAAAGATTTACTCGACAAAGAGTAACTCGTCACTAACCAGCCCTTTAAACGTTCCGGCAGCTACTTCAAGCACGTATTTTGCTTTTTCAGATGGGCGAAAGTTTAGGCATTCTTCAGCTACACACGGAGTGAGCGTTTGTACGTCCACTACTTTTAAATCTTCCCCAATCCAAATCACATCGAGTGGAATGAGAGTGTTTTTCATCCAGAAAGCGTGAAAATCTTCTTCTTCAAAAACGAATAACATTCCAGCGCTCGGCTCAAGTTTCTCTCGCAGCATGAGCCCTTGTTGTCGTTGTTCTGGTGTTTTTGCCACCTCTACATTCCACGATTGCTCGCCGATTTGCACAATGGATCGGCCCAGCTCGTGCGAAATGTGAAGAATTTCTGAAGTGGTATGTTCACATCCCATTAGTGGAAGTATAGCGAGGAGAAGGAGAAAATTAAAACGTTTCATGTGTGGGGTAAATTCAGTCATTCCGGCTTGACCGGAATTGGATGAATACTTGGAAGTAGTGATTAAGCGTTAGCGCGAAACGGACAAAAATTCTTCGTATTCTCTGAAAGCATGATATAAACTGAACCGATTCTGGGCAAGCTAGAATGACCAAGGGGTTTTTAAGAGGGGGTTGGGGGGTGTTATAATTTAAAATTTTTGATATTGTCCTCGCGATGAAGAATGATTTTCTCAAAAACCTTAATCCCGCCCAACGCAAAGCGGTGGAAAAAGTCTACGGACAGGTTTTGGTTTTAGCGGGTCCAGGAACAGGGAAAACACACCTTTTAACAGCACGCATCGCGCACCTCCTCCAGCAAGACGTGGGGGCGCACGCGCATAATATTTTGTGCCTTACTTTCACTGAAGCTGGAGCGACCGAAATGCGAGATCGGCTTCAATCAGGCATCGGGAATGAAGCGTACAAGGTAAAAATTTCAACATTTCATGGGTTTTGTCAGTGGGTAATGGATGAATATCCAGAGTATTTTGAAAACCTACGAGGAACCCGAGAAATCGCTGACGATCTGCAAAAAGCACTCGCTTTTCAAGATGCAGTACGATCAAAAAAATGGGAATTTTTCTCCAGTGTCTGGGATGACTTTATATTTAGACACGACATTCTCATGGCTATTTCAAAGCTCAAACGAGAAAACATTTCCGCACAGACTCTTCGTACACTGATTCCCGATGAAAAGAAACGACTCGAAGAAGATCCAGAAAATTTCTACAAACGAAAATTCGGAGAATTTAATGTTGGGGATTTCAAACCCAAAAAACGAGAAGAGATTGATCGAAAGATTCGAAGAATGGAAGAGTTGGCTGACTTCTGGGATGTGTACGAAGCGAAGATGAAAGAAAAAGGCTTCTTTGATTTTGATGATCAGCTCATGTGGGTGATTGGCGAAGTGAAGAAAAATGAAAATTTGAGACTCGATTTAGCGGAGCGATTTCAATGGGTTTTGATCGATGAGTACCAAGACACCAATTCTGTACAAAACGAGCTCCTATGGGCGCTCAGTGATTTTCAGGACGACCCCAATATTTTCGCCGTGGGAGACGATGATCAGGCTATTTATCGGTTTCAGGGAGCAAGTGTGGAGAACATTTTTGAATTCCAAAAACAATTCCCTTCTCACCAGCAAATAACCCTCACTGAAAATTACCGATCCGCTCAAACTATCTTAGACGGAGCTTTTGCCTCCATTGCCAATAATAAAACCCGAGCCGATGCGGATAAAAAATTAACCGCGAGTGGAACAAATAAAGATTTCACAGGCACGATTCACAAGGCAGTGTTTGGGGCACGATTAAGTGAGCTTGGTTTTCTCGTAGAACGCATTCAGGGGGCTTTAAAAAACGGAATACCTCCTGGGGAAATTGCTATTTTGTGCAGAAAAAATGCAGAGGTTTTGGAAATCGCACGTGAACTCCCGAAGTTTGGGATTCCGGTTTCGGCTCAAATTTTTCAAAACATATTTGAAGATCAATGGATCAGGATTCTAATCCTCATGCTGGAAATATTCGCCGATCCGCGAAATGACGAAAAAATGATGGAGCTTCTGCATACACAATTCTTTGGGATTTCGGGAGAAAAATTACTGCAACTTTCACTCAAACGGGACAAGGAGAAAGACTCTGTTATTGCGCTCCTAGAAGAGGAATCGAAGAGAGACGAATCATTGAAAAGAATCTTTGATCTCATCATAAATGCTCGTCAACAATTCTGGCACTGTCGTCCAGAAGTGTTGATTGAAAAATTATTATACGAATCAGGACTCGCTGAATTTCTTTCACAAAAAGACAACGAAACATCATCAGAAGATTGGCAGATGATTCGGAAATTCATCGAATGGGCGCGGGAACAAAAATGCGAAAATCTTCCAACACTTCTTGAGCGGATTGAACTTCATGCACAATTAAATATTCCGGTTCGACCAAATTCCCTTCCCGCTGATCAAAGAGCGGTTCACATTCTTACTGCCCATGGATCGAAGGGGCGAGAGTTTGATGTGGTCTTTCTTCCAGGATTGCTTGATCGAGTATGGGGGAATAATAGAGCCAGAAACGGTATTGCATTGCCACAACTTTTTCACGAAGAGCACGACGAGAATGAGGATGAACGACGTTTGTTTTTTGTAGCGATGACCCGAGCGAGAAAAGAAATTTTCTTGTCCTACAGTGTGACAGATTTCTCAGGACGAGAAAAAAATCCATCACAATTTTGGCACGAAATCCCTGATTCAATCTGTGAAATGCTTCCGCGAGATGAAACAGAAGAGTTGGTTCAAAAACTAATTCCGGTTTTTCTTTCGACAAAGGAACAACCGCTTTTTACTGCTCAAGAAAAAGAAATTCTTCAAGCAAGAGTGAAAGATTTCGTTTGGTCGGCAACGAGTTTGCAGACCTATTTGGATTGTCCACGGAAATTCCTCTATCAAAGATTACTTCGATTTCCGCGTCGCCCGCTTCCTCAGCTTGCACTCGGAGTGGCTCTCCATGAAGCACTTGAACGTTTCTTGGAAAATTATAAACGAACGAAAGAATTGCCCACACAAGAATTTCTTATCAACGAATTTGAACGAGCATTGCGAGGGCAAAATTTAGAAAAAAAGGAATTTGAAAAATGGTTAGACCACGGAAAAGAAGTCTTGGAGAATTATCACGAGAAACGAAAAGAAACCTTCAAAGAAGATTCTTTGATTGAGTTTGCGTTCAGTAAATATTCTCCTGCAATAGATGATATTCGGATCACTGGAAAAATAGATCGCGTTGATTTTTTTAATTCAGAAAAAACGAAAGTCAAAATCGTCGACTACAAATCAGGGAAACCACGAGCCATTACCAAAGGAGAATCTTTGTGGAGACAGCTTGTTTTTTACGATCTTTTAGCACGCAACAGCAAAGACCTTGGGTGGAACGTTGATGTCTGCGAACTTGAATTTCTTACTGCAGGTGACCACACGGGAAAAATTGGACAACGGCAATTGGAAGTATCAGAAGAAGATCGAGCGCAAGTTATTGGAGAGCTAAAAAAAGCACACCAAAAAGTACAGAATTTAGAATTCCCATTTGTTTCCAACGTTGAGAACGATACAGAAATTGATTATTGGCAAAATTTTGGACAATGATAACAAATATTTTCTTACTGATTTTCGGAATCATTCTCCTCGGAGCACTTATTTTTAGTGTTTGGATGCTGTGGGGATTTTTCCATTACGGAGCACCGCTTGTTTCCACTTCAAAAAAAACTGCGCAAAAAATGGTTGAACTTGCAGCTATCCATCCAGGGAAGACAATATATGACTTAGGATGTGGAGTGGGGGCGATTTTGTTTGAAGTTGCAAAAAATTCTTCAGGAGACGTGAAATGTTTCGGATACGATCTTGTGAGACCAGCGATTTGGTTCGCGCGAATAAAAAATTTCTTTCTCAAAAAGAATATTCAGTTTTACTCGCAGGATTTTTTCACAGCAAACTTATCGGATGCGGATGTAATTTTTTGCTACTTGTTTCCCAAAGTGATAGATAAAATCTATACAGAAAAATGGGCCGAACTTCCCACGGGGTGTCGAATCATTTCACATGGATTCCCATTTACATCCTTACAACCTACACATGTTGTGCAGGTTGGAAAGGATAAGATTTATGTATACGAGAAGTAAAAACTTTCTTTAAATCATCGTGTCTGGAATCGGAAACCTGAGACAGAGATCTCTGATTTCTTCACGAACACGTTTTTTCAGTATCGGATTGTCTTTGTCTTTCAACACTTCAATCATGAGTTCAGCGACGCGAGCACAATGTGGTTCTTTAAGCCCTCGTGTTGTAATTGCAGGAGTTCCAAAGCGAATCCCAGATGGATCGAGTGGCTTTCGTGGATCATCGGCAATAGAATTCATATTGAGTGTCATTCCAACTTCATCAAGCACGGTTTGCGCTTCTTTTCCAGTTACGCCTAAACTTCCAAATACATCAGCTAAAAGCAAGTGATTAGACGTCCCTCCTCCCAAAAGTCGTACTCCATTATCCAAGAAAACCTTTTCCATGGCTTTTGCATTCTTCAAAATCTGTTGTGCATATTCTGCAAAGGCAGGAGTCAAAGCTTCTCCGAAGGCCACAGCTTTCGCCGCAATCAGATGCATGTGTGGTCCCCCTTGAAATCCTGGAAATACCGATTTATCAATTTTTTTTGCAATTTCTTCACTCTCTCTTGTAAGAATCATTCCTCCACGAGGACCACGCAATGTTTTATGAGTAGTTGTTGTAATAACATCAAATCCATCATCAAAAGGATTTCGTACAGCTTTTCCGGCAATCAGTCCTGCAATATGTGCCATATCGGCAACCGTAACCGCTCCCACTTCTTTCGCAATATCAACAAACTTCTTGTAATCGAGTTCTCGGCTGTAGGCAGAAAACCCAGCGAGAATCATTTTTGGTTTTTCTTTGAGTGCTGTTTTGCGAAGAGCTTCGTAATCGATTTCTCCTGTATCAGGATCTTTCATTTTATATCGCACGAAGTTAAAAATCTTCGCCAGATGTGTCACAGGATGACCATGAGTGAGGTGCCCCCCATGACTGAGATCCATGCCAAGAATAGTGTCTCCTGGTTCAAGGAGTGCAAAATACATGGCTACATTCGCTGGCGCTCCAGAGAGTGGTTGCACATTGGCAAATTTACAATTAAACAATTTACACGCTCGTTCAATTGCAAGACGTTCAATGACGTCTGTGTAGTCCTGTCCGCCATAATATCGACGTCCTGGGTATCCTTCAGAGTATTTGTTTGTAAAGACGGACCCGTCGGCTTCAAGCACGGCCCTGGAAACATAGTTTTCACTGGGGATGAGCTCGAGTCCTTCGGATTCTCTTTGTTCTTCGCCACGGATGGCATCGGCGATTTGGGGATCGCTTTTTTCGAGAAAAGGTATTGATTGTTGAGTTGTCATAATTGAGAGAAGTAATAAACGAAAATCTCGTAGTTTCGCTACGAGAGAATACAAAAAATTCGAGTTTTTTTAAACTTCTTTTCGTCCTTTTCCGACTGGTCGATTTCCAAGAGAAGTTGTTATCATTTCATTTTTATCGTACTGCGAGAGCGATTTCTCGTCAATAAAAAAGGCCCCCGTTGTTCTTGTGAAAGAATACGAGGACCATGCATTTTTGTTAATCGAGGAGCCAGGCAGTGTTTAAAATAGGTTTGATGTTGTTTGAGTGAGAACTTGCAATTGTAATTTTTTGCAAAAATCGTTCCCAACTTGTCATTGATCTGCGTTGTGCCATTTGGAAAAATTGAGTTCGTTCAATGTTTCCCTGATTAAAAAGATTAAAAACTTCTTCTTTTGAAACGTTAAATTTCGTAGCAATTTGAAGAGATTGATTTTGTGTAAGATTCATAACAATATTATTTAAAAGGTTTCTAAAAAATTTCTTAATTGACTCCGATAACAAAAAGAGCAAGACCGGAAACGAAGGCTGTGCCTTGATTCAGATCAAAAAAAACCAGCCAGAGGCCGGAGAAAATATTTAGATTTGTGTGGGGGATTTAAATATTCACTGCGACCTCAGACGTTTCGTCTGTCCACCAACTATAGGTCGCAATTAAATTATTCATCGAGGAGAAGGGTAGCGAGGTTTTCTTTTTTGTCAAAATTCTTACACTCTCCCCGATGCCAAAACGAATTCGTCCTCATGTAAATCCACTCGCGATCACAAAGGAATTTTCCTTTGCGGGGTTTGGAAATGATAAGCCCATTATTATCGACGTCGGAGCGTGCAAGGGAGAATTCGTAGAAGCTTTGATTGAGAGATTTCCTGAGAAAAATTTCATCGTCTTTGAGATTAGAGTTCCTCTCGCGGAGAAACTCAGAACAAAGTTCGCCGATTCAAAAAATGTCGTCGTGTTCGACGGAGACGCAGGGCGAAACTTTCGTGCGATCGTCGAGCCATGCCAAAAAGAAAAAGCGTTCGTTGAGGAGATTTTCGTCAACTTCCCCGATCCATGGTTCAAAGAAAAACACAAGAAACGACGATTTATTAATTCAAAATTCCTTACAAATTGTTCGAGCTGGTTGAATGACAAAACAGAATTTATCTTCCAGACAGATCAAGAGTTTCTTTTTAATGAAACTTTGGAAGTGGTAGAAGCGTCTCCTTATTCAAAAATTGAAAAGTTCTCAGTTTCACCTTACGAAACTCAAACAGACTGGGAGCAGGCCAAGACAAAGGAGGGGGCGGATGTATGGAGGATGCGATTCAAAAAATAGGATCCGGATCCCTAGGGGGATCCGGATCCTAAATAACTTACTTCGCGATTCCTTCGAATCGATTTTCGCGCAAAATGGCAACTTTTACCTCTCCTGGGTAATCACAATCTTTTTCAATTTTTCGAGCGACTTCGTAGGCAAGTTTTTCTGCTTTTTTGTCGTCGACTTCTTTGGCATTCACAAACACACGTACTTCGCGCCCTGCTTGAATGGCATACACCTTCTCAACACCTGAGAAGCTTCCAGCGATTGATTCGAGTTCCTTCAGACGTTTAATGTATTTCTCCAAAGTTTCTCGTCGAGCGCCTGGTCGAGAGGCACTAATCGCATCGGCGGCTTGCAAGATTCTTGCTTCAATTGATTCATAAGGAAAATCTTCATGATGAGATTTCATGGCAGTGATAACCCGTTTATCGACGCCAAACTTCTCAAGAATTTCAGTTCCGATAATAGCGTGTCCCCCTTCGACTTCATGAGAAACGGCTTTTCCGATATCGTGCAAGAGTCCTGCTTTTTTACAAACTTCTGGATCAACACTTCCTCCAAGCTGAGTTGCAATAGCTTCGGAAATGTAAGCCACTTCAATAGAGTGGCTCAAAACATTTTGTCCGTAGGATGTTCGAAACCGAAGTCGTCCAATCAATTTCAAAATAGGCTCTGAATATAAGTTTGCAATTCCCAAGTCTTGGCAGGCTTTTTGTCCAATTTCTAAAATAAGCTTGTCGGCACTGTCTTGAGCTTTTTTAACAGATTCCTCAATTCGTGATGGGTGAATTCGACCGTCCTTGATTAAGTTTTCCAAAGCAATTTTGGCGATGTACCGACGGAACATATCGAAACTTGAAATTGTTACGGTTCCGGGGGCATCATCGATAATAACATCGACTCCCGTCATCATTTCAAAGGCATTAATATTTCGACCTTCCCGACCGATTATTTTTCCTTTGATATCTTCGCTATCAATTTTCACAACAGTAGTGGTATTTTCATTTGTTGTTGTAGAGGCAAACCGTTGAACGGATTGTACGATAACATTCGCGGCTTCTTCGTCCGCATTTTGTCTCATGAGTTCGACTTTTTTATGAAGAGTATCAGCAAGTTCTTCATCGACTTGTTTTTCCATTCGATCAAAAAGTTCTTTTTTTGCCTCGTCTTTGGACAATTTAGCAACTCGTTCAAGTTCCTCATTTTGTTTGTCGAGCCCTTTTTGAAACTCTTCTTTTTGTTTTGCGTATTGCTCAATGGCGTGGTCGTATTTTTCTTTTGCTTCTTCTGTTCGTTCTACTTTTTGTTCGAGAACCTGTTCTCGTTTAGAAACACGTTCATCAGCCTGTGCTTGCAGATTGTCAATTCGTTGACGAGATTTTGTCTCTTCATCTTGAGCTTGTTGGCGCAATTTTTGGGCATGCGCACGAGCATCAGAAAGAGTTCGATCACTTTCTTGCTCTGCCCTTTTTCGTACTCGATCAGCTTCCTGTCGAGCGTGCGATTCTATTTGCTTGGTTTTGGGACGAAAAACAGCGAAGCTGATCCCGCCTCCGAGCAATAAACCGCCGATTCCGGCAATAATCATTTCCATGGAGAAAAGGGTGTAAATAAAAACCCTCTCTCTCAAATACGTCACTGAAAATTATCCTCCTGCATGCAAAGAGATGAGGAGAAAGGAAGGTAAGTTTTTCATAATCTAAGTCGTATCTTGAGAAAAAGGTAAATTCTCTAAAGGTATTCTACAAAAGACTTCGCAAAAGTCAATGCGATGGTTGAACTATTTTTGTGTACAACCCTGACAGATTCCCCAAAATTCGAGATCGACATCAATTAATAAAAAGTTTTTTTCAGTAGCTAATTGAGAAGCAATGGATTTTTGATAATCAAGAAAAATTTCTTCTACCCCATTACATTTTGTGCAACGTAAAAAATGATGTGCTTTTTGGTTTGTTATATCAGAACATTTTACAAAGCGACCTTCATGAAGTGTGTGAATAAGATGGCATTTTTTGAGTCGCTCGAAAATACGATAAATTGTAGTCGCATCAACGGGATGATTTTGTTCCTTTAATATGTTCCCAACATCCTGCACCGACAAGGGGGTTGTCGCAAGTGAAAGAATTTGTACAACATTGCGAACACCGGCAGTGAGTCGCCATCTCTTTTGCACAAAAGCCAGTTCGGATTGGGTTAAAAAATCCATCGAAATCGAACCTAGCAAAGTTTTTGGAAAATGCAAGAGTATTGCAAATAAATAGTTAGAAAGTTCAGGTGAGATGGCGCCGTTTCACTTCCGTTTTAAAGAACTATTGTAAAAAAAGGAAGGAACAATAATAATAAACTCAATGTTGGAATTCCAAAACGTTTCTCTTTCTCTCCAAAAAAAAGAAGTACTCAAAAATGTGAACTTCATTATTAATCCAGGAGAGATAGTTGCTATCCTTGGGGCGTCAGGGACGGGAAAAACATCGATTTTTAGACTCCTGCTTGGAGAACTTAAGCCGACGCTTGGGTCAATTCAGCTTGATAATTTTGCCCTTGAGAAACTTTCCTATTCCAATCTTCAAAAATATCGTCGTCAGATTGGAGTTGTATTTCAAGATTTCCAATTACTTCCCCAAAAAACAGTGTATGAAAATGTAGCTTTTGCCTTGGAGGTTTGTGGAGAAGAAGATGAAATTTCTAAAAAAGTTCCAGAACTTCTTAAGTTGGTGGGACTTTGGGATAAGAAAAATCAATTTCCAGATTCGCTTTCGGGAGGAGAAAAACAAAGAACCGCTATTGCGCGGGCATTAGTTCACAATCCAAAACTTCTTATTGCTGATGAAGCCACAGGGAATCTTGATCCGCAGAATTCAAAAGAAATTGCAGCACTTATGCAGACACTTTATAAAGAAAAAAAACTTACAATTCTTTTTGCTACACACGATCCTATTCTCGTACAAGAACTTCGACCGCGTGTTATAAGACTTGAAGAGGGTAAGGTTTTGTTCGACAAAAAAGAAATTTCTCTGCAAGAAGCTTTTGTAGGAATGGTTTAGAATAAACTTTCAATTTTTTCCTCAAGCATGGTGCTGAGATCTGGAGGAAAAAGGTTGGCTACGCGTTGAAGGAAATCTTGAGTGAGCTCGTTTGTCGGAAGTTGCTCGATCTCTTTGTTTAATAAAGTTATTTGATCTATACGAAGCTCATTATTTTGTATTCGTTGTAGGAACGAGATGGCATATTTTTGTTTTAGGATTTCTCCGAAGTAAGGCTCTTTTTCTGTTCCCAAAGAAAAGAGATAATCTAGTAATACAAACCTATCAAAGGCCTGGACACCTGTTTTTTCGAATCCAAAACTAAGGTTTGTCTTGTTCCGTTCAACAAGTTTCCACAGGACTTCTACTGAGCGTGCTTCCTGAAGAAGAGCAAGATCATTAGTTTTTTCCGCTACTCGTTGCACGACTTCGGTAAGCGGAATATTGTCGATGTATTTTCGTTTTACAATTTGAAGGTTTCGAGAGGCCTCGAGAACTTGTACGATAGACTGAAAACTTTTCTTTGCAGAAGCAAGATCCTTTTCAGCTTCTCGTTTGTTTCCTGCGAGAATCTTTTCCGTTCCCGTAAGAATTTTTGTTCGGGTGATAATAAGTTTTGCCTGAATGGCTTGAACTTGTGTCAAAGAAAGCTTGAGGTCGTCTGGAATGTCGTTATCAACGAGCGCGGTATCTGTTCTCAGTCGTAATTCTTCCCCAGCAAGTAATTTCATTTCTCCGTCTTTCCAGTCAAAAATAGTGAGAGGATTTTCTTGTGAGAGATTAATAACATGAGTTTCTCCGCTTTCAGAAACGAGCACTCGATATATTGATTGCGAAGGACTCGAAATAAGTCCCCGTTGGGTAGAAATATTTCCTTTCTCTTCGCTTACACTTTCAATGGTTCCCTTTTCCAAAAAGAGAGAATCTTTCTTTACTATTTTTAACTGTGTGCTTGATTTAACGATTGATGTCGATTTATTAGGGAAAATTATTTCTGCTTCGGAATTGTTTCCGACGCGAATGACGTCTCCTTTTTTTAAAGAAAACGCTTTGTCTACAAGAATAATGTCATTTCCTCTCAAAACCTCTACAGGACCGAACTTGGGATGGATTTCTCCGGCTGAAAGAAAGTTTCCGGGAGCAATATTAAAGAGTACCAAAAAAGCGACAGCAGCAAACGCAGTAGTTGAAACACGAGGGGCAAAGAGTTTTTTCCAAAAGGGAGTCGCTTTTTTTTGTTCTGAAAAAGTTTCTAATGCCTGAAATCGGATGCGCTCTTTTTGAAGAGATTTCTGCGGAATGTCCGCATTTTTAAAGAGTGCACGAATAATTTTTTCTAAATCTTCAAATCCCATAGTGTGTATATTTTCGCATCAATTACTGAAACGAAAAGAAAAAGGGTTTGTTACAATATTTTTTTACCATCTCCGCCGATTTTTGTAGAGAGGGAGTCAATAATGGCTCCAATCAAGAATCCTTCTACAGCAGCAAGTACGAGAATATTTGCCTCAAAAAAAGTTCCCCAGTTCAAATAGAGTGCGAGCTCAGTGATCGAATCGTAGAGAAGAATAGCCAACATAAATTCAAGCCAGGCTCCAACGAATCCCCCTCGGAGAATAGGACGAAGCGCATTCCATCGGTAAATTGGGCAGTGTTTCCAAAAAGGGCATTCGGTAAAAACTCCCATGAGTCCGATAATCGTTCCGAAAGTGAGTCCCCAAAGTAGAATTCCCCACTGAAGATATGGAGAGATGTATACACCTAAGAATGCTGGTGCAAAAAGGTATCCGACAATTCCTATTAAAAGTCCGCAAACTTTTGCAACAAACATTCGGCGACCAATGGTTTTCGTTTTGTGGTGAAAGAGGTTCATTTTTAAAAAATTATTTAAATACAACATCAAAAAGGACGACTTTTTCAATAGGGGCGTCGTTCGGCCCAGTTTTTACTTGAGCGATTTTATCAACGGTTTCCATGCCCTCAATAACTTGTCCAAAAATTGAGTGTCGTCCATCAAGAAAGGGAGCATCTTGTTGCACAATAAAGAATTGAGAACCATTGGTGTTTGGTCCGCGATTCGCCATAGAAACAACTCCTCGTACGTGAGAAAGATTCTGTGAAAATTCATCTTCCAGTAATTCTCCTACAGAAGACATCCCTCCTGTTCCATTTGCATTTTCATAATCTCCTCCTTGGATCATAAATCCATTAATCACTCGGTGAAAGATGGTGCCATCGTATTTATCTTCCTTTGCGAGTTCAGCAAAGTTTCGAACAAGCGTAGGGGCTTCTTCGGGAAGTAATTTGATGGTTATATTACCAAGATTCGTTTCAAGTATTACTGTACTTGGTGACTGAATAAGACTGGTCTTGAGATATTGTCCCATGCCAGAGAAATAAAGAGTCGCTCCAATTGCGACAATTCCGAGAATAATAAAGATTTTCTTTTTCATATTACGAAAGGGATAAAAACGCATTTTATTCTTCTGCTCTTTAGGGGCAATGTCAAATCTTTTTAAATGATATTTTTTGCGTTTTTGGATGGAGACCCATACAATAAAAGATGCGTTTTTGCATCTAAAATTAAGGAAAAATATGATTTTCCACAAAATAAAAAAGACCCCTTGGAGGAACAAGAAGACCCTTGTCTTTTCGGGATTTGTTTTTTTGTGTGGATTTTTTGTTTTTCCAGTATTTGCGATAGATCTAGATGGAGACGGACTTGCAAGTGAAATTGATAACACGGATTCGATAGTATTAGCAACACCGATTATTTCTTTTCCAAAAGAAAGACAAGCCGTATTTGATGAAAATCTTTTAGCGCCGTTCTGGGGAACTGCAGAAGTAGGAACAACAACAAAAATTTTTGAAGAAGGGACGCAGGTTTGTACGGGGGCAGTCTCGGGAAATGGAATTTCTATTGGAGACGGATCGTATGGAAAAGTGGATACAATTGAATTTTTGGCGGAGAATATTTCGGCACAATTATTTTACGACACGAGACAGGATTCTTTGAGTAATACGTGGAGAACCGATCGTGGCGCGGGGGTGACTTGGTACAATGAAACAAAAGATGATGGAGCCGATAGCGCTTGTGATTATCGAACAGGAGATGATGACAATAGCGATGGGGATATTGATGAAGATGATGATCCGAGAGGTGGATCTGATGATCGGTGTGGATCAACAGATTTTCCAGCACAAGTCCTTCTTTTCGCAACGACAGGAAAGCTCTCACTCTTCGACGCGGAAAAACAAATCTTTTGGAAAAGTTTTTCACTGTCGGGAGGAGTGACTCTTGCCGCAAATAATGGAGTTATTTTTGCAGGAACAGCGAATGGATTTTCGGTGTATGATTTTGTAAATGATTCTTTTGTTGACGTGCTGACAACAGCTTCTTCTCCTGCAATTATTCATAACAGTGTTACGGATATCTATGCCAAAACAATCGAGGATAAGGATTACATTGTTATTGGAACAGGGGGAGGGATTACGATTTATAATATTACAGACGGTTCGGTCGTTTCGAAAACAACATCAGCGATTGATGGAATTTCTATTACGAGTGACAATAAACTGCTCTACGCAATAGATGATACAACGTTTATTTCTACCGTTTCGGTAGTGAGTCTTGGCAACAATTGGACAGAAGAAGAGGGAATTTCAGCGAATGTGAATTTTGAAGGAGGAATAGTCAATACAGTATATGAAGACTTTGTTGGACACTCTGAAGGGCTAACACAAATTTCAAGTGGATACAAAAATATTGAAGACGGATTGGTCTATCGTGAATTTTTTGAAAGCTTGTCAGGAATTACGTCAAATGTGTATCAAAGTGGAACCGTACAAGGGGGGCCCACGATTTTAAATAATGAAATAACACTCAATGGAACGACAGATTATATAACACTCAATTCGCTTAGATCTGAAATAAAAACAGTGAGTTTTTGGATAGAAGCAGAGACGTTGACAGAGGATATTTTCGATTTTGACGAAGGAACACATACAATTGAAGTAACCTCAGGAACGGTAAGTGCCACGGGATTTGATACACCATCAATGTATGTTGACGGGGAAATTAGCACTACTATTGATACGAACTTGCGACACGTTGTTATTACAACAGATACAGGGATCACCCTTAGTAATGCCACGATAGGAAAAGAAACAGATTTTTTTCAGGGGAAAATGAAGGATATTCGATTTTACAATCGCGTTCTTTCCGCTTCTGAAGTGGCGACATCCTTTGCAAATGGAGGAACGGCTTTTCTATCATATAAGTATCTCACGCCAACATACACAACATTTTCTATGTTGGGAGCAGAACAGGGAGTGTGGCTTGACGGGGGAACCGATAGAAGTGGATCTGGAAATAATCTTACAAACAACGGAAGCGTTACCATAAGTGCGGTGGCTTCGGGAGCAGAAATGCAACAATTCACTTTTAATGGAACTTCAAATTATCTCAGTTCTAGTGATACAGATTTCAACATTACGGGTGATGAAATTACAGTTGGAATGTGGATTAAACGACCTACGACAGGGGGGACGGGACCGTATCAAAAAATATTAACACACGGAACTTCGATTGAGACCAGAAGTTATTTCTTGTCAGCGGGAGACAATTTTTTTAATTATCCGTTTGCAGAAGATCCTTACTTTTTTGGAATTAGAACGGATCAAGGATTCCAAGCTGCATCGATACAAACAACTCCTGCGGCTGATACGTGGGAATTTATTGTGGGAACGTATGATGGAACGAATGTGCGCATCTATAGAAACGGTGCCTTGGAAGAAGTAAATTCACACACTGGAAACATTGTCAGTGTGACGGAAGACTTGCGTATCGGATATGGATATGACTCAGAATATTTTTCAGGATCAGTAGCGCTTCCTTTTGTAGTAAATGAAGCCTACTCCAGTGATCAAATTCTTTCTCTCTATAACACCACAACCAACTGGTTTTCTGAAAATACGAAAATGTTCCTTCAATCGACTTCGGAAGTAGTTGTTGATGTAGTACAAGATAGTCTTCGGAATAAAGCATACATATTGTCTGAGAGCGGAATTACAGAACTTAATACTTCTACGCTCGCTACCTCAGAAATCCTTAGTCAAGCTAGTCTTACAAGTATTGCACCTACTTATATCAGTAATTGGGAATGTAGTGCTACTATTAATCCAGGAAGTCATACAGTGTTTGCGAGAACGTACATGGGGGCCAATGCGTCCACAGTGGTTTCTTCTGATAGATCTTTTTATATCTACGAATCAGGTGTTCCTGACTTAGACGGAGATGGATTGGCAAATTTATATGAAGACGAGGAAGGTGAAATTAAAGGAGAGGATCATGATAATGATGCCAATATTCCAATTCAAACACCGGTGATTGTCTCAGTTGTTCGAGATTCCGAAGATAGCTATGAATACACTATATCAGGAACAGGAGACCCTCTTTGGAAAGGAACGGTTCCGACGCGTGTAGCGATATTTGTAGAAGGAGAAGAGGCTCCGAGAGATTTTTTTGATATTACGGAGACTGTGGGAACATGGCAAAGTGAGGCTCTTACGTTTGTCGTGGGAGAACATACGATCTTTGTTCGTGCGTATGTGGGAGAAAATGCTTCAAACGTAGATTCGGAAGAAACGGCTTTTGAAGTTGTTACTATTGAAGCAGGACCACCAACGGTAAACACCCTTCCAACATTTGTGGGATCCAATAGTGTTTCTTTCACCTGGGCTTCAGAGGTTCCATCGGCACAGTTTTATGCAGAAATGTCGATGGATGAAAACTTTGAAACTATCACTCAAAACTCAGGATGGATTCCAGAGACATCGTATGATTTTCAAAATTTATCAAATGGAACGATGTATTATTATCGAGTGAAACTTCGTGATGCGGGGGGGGAAGAAACAATCTTTTCTGAAATAGTCTCTACCACTATTGATACTCAGGCGCCAGTAGAAGGAACAGTTGCCAATCAGTCTGCGTATTCAGCAGAAACAAACATTATATTTTCTTGGAACAACTTTACGGATACTGGAGGATCAGGCGTAGATCACTATGAAGTTCAAATTTCAGATGAAAATAATTTTTCAAATATTGTCTTTGAAGATAATCATTATATACGAGTTAACCATACATATGCGGGAACACAGGGAGAGACTTATTATGCCCGAGTAAAAGCGGTCGATGGAGTCGCCCTAAAATCAGATTTTGTTTACAGCGATGGAACAACAATTGATACAACAGCACCAACAGAATTCGCTCTTGATGTGCATCAACATCCGGCACCAGTGGGAGATCAAATTATTACTTGGTCTGCATCAACTGACGGGGAATCAGGAATTCAGCAGTATGAAATCTTTAGGGAAGATAATATTTTTGATGCATCGCGAAATGTACAGCTTTCAGTGCCAATGCATTCGATGGGAACAACCACAACAACGACATTTATCGACACTACAACAGTGGATGATGAATTTTATGTGTACAAAATTATCGCAACCAATAATGCTGGAATCGAGACAGAAACGGCCACAATGCAATTTCATGTAAGTTCTACAGAAACTTATCCACCAGCTTTTGAGAACGCTGTTTCCTATTCCACAACAGATACGGTAGTAGTGGACTGGTTAACGGCAGATGATATTTCGAACATTACCGCCTACGAGGTGTTACGAGACGATGTAGTCATCCATACAACGGTCGATGCAGATACGACGGTGTATACAGACACAGAAGCAAAAGTCGACGGACAATCTTATAATTATACCGTTCGTGCGAAGAGCGCAACAGAAACCGGTGGAAAATCGGTGATCATGTCGGTTCTTATAGACAAAACGGATCCCGTAACAACTTCTTCAATTTCAGGAACGCCAAGTGAGGGAGGGTGGTATTCTGTTCCTGTAATAGCAACGCTTGGCGCAACGGATGATGAGTCTGGAGTATCCGAAACGCTCTTCAATAAAAATTCAGCAGGGATAGCGCCTTACGTAGTTCCGATTTTATTTAACATGAATGGTGTAAACACTCTCAGTGTTTTCTCAATAGATAAAGCCGGGAATTCGGAAACGCCACAAGATATTGAAGTAAAAGTAGACTCGCTTGCACCAACGGCAACTTTTGCTTTAGCACTTGATTTGACGACAAATAATGGATTTGTAGCAGCCAACTCCACAGCCTTCACTTCAACAGGGGTGGATGTTAATTCGGGGATTGATTCGATTGTGACATATGCGCGATTTGATCAAAACGGAGATGAGGCGCTTTCTGGAGACAATGATTTTGATTTTACTCAAATATCAACTACTGAGACATCTCCAGACACAGGTACGTATTATTTCACTGATGACGGAACAGCTGACGGAACGAATCAAGATGGAGAATATAGTTTTAAAGTTATTTCTACCGATTTAGCGGGAAACACAAGGGAGAGCACAGTGGTTATTGTAAAAGTAGATAGAACGGTTCCGGTAACAATGCATGACGCTCCAACAGAGATACCACCAACGACACCTTTTACCATAACACTTACGCCAAGCGATGCACCAGTGAGTTCGGGGGTTGCTCAAACGTACTACACAACAGATGGAACTACACCAACAACAGAAAGTACAACGGGAACATCTATTCTGTCAGAGAATATTACGTTTGATGGAGATTATTATACGGTGAAATATTTCTCAGTTGATAATCTTGGGAATGCAGAAAATGTAAAAACAGCAACTAATCAGCCAACAGATACGGATTCAGACTTGATGCCAGATTGGTGGGAGGATTTGTACGGACTAGATAAAAATAATCCGAGCGATGCTAGCACTGATGTGGATTCTGATACACTAACAAACCTGCAAGAATATCAAGCCAATACGAATCCAACAAAAACAGATTCAGATGGGGACAGTGTTTTTGACGGAACAGAATCAACAGATGGAACTGATCCAAGTGATTCGAGTGATCATAGAGTTCTCCTTCTTTTTCCACAAACAACATCTGAAAAAACAACAGATACCCCATTTACTTTCATTGCAAAAGCACCAGTAGGAAGACATGTAGCAGTAAAAAATGCTTCAGGAGAAGTGATTGCAACAGGAGTTGCAGATGCTTCTGGACGCACTTTTATCGAACTTCCGCTTGAAGCAGGAACACATACGCTTTCTGCGGAATTTATCCATACAGATGGGCAAGTTGTGAAAGCTCCAGGATTTGTTTTTTATGTAGCAGAGGATGGAGAAAATCCAGTATTCAACAACCTTATTGATGACCAACTTTTCATTCAGGGATTTATTGATCTTACACTCAATGGAAAAGCAAGTGCGAAGTTAGAAATCTTTGAAATTAAAGATGGCAACTTAAATTCACTCACACAAGACGATACAACAGCAGTCGGACTTGGAATAATCACTTTCCCGAATACCTTCTTGGAAGGACAAATACTGGTACTTGATCAAACAAATGCCCTCACTTCTCAAATCATTGATGTTCAGCGAGGAGTGCACGTAACAGGACAGCTTCTTAATACGAATAGCGAACCTGTTCAAGGAGTTATTGTGAAATTTATTGATGGAGGATACTCCTTCGAAACAACAACAGATTGGCAAGGAGAGTATTCTCTTAATATCCCAGGAGATAGTGAATATTTGGTGCGAATGTACAATCCAATGTATTTAAAATACGAAGAAACAATTGCCCTTGAAAGAGAAGACTTGAGAATTTCTCCGATACTAGAACTCCTTACGGATCCTGGAAAAATTCAAGGAGAGTATGGACTTATTGATATTGATCCGAGCGGGAAGATTGCTCTTCGGTGGGCAGGAATGAAGCAAGATGAATTGCTTCGAATTGCAGAGAAAGGATATAAATTCGCCCTTGAACAAGTAAAACAACTTAATGAAGGAGTAGAAGGTGAAATTGTTACGAGAACAGATGCATATGGACGAGACCTCTTTGTCGGATATAAATCAGGTCGACTGGCAGTTGATGAATTCAAAGTTCAACCGTATGTGGCACAGCGAGTAACTGGACTTTTGGGGGCAGAGCGAAGAACACTTGATGGGGGAGAAAGCTATCTTGCATCAGCAAAAAAAGAAGGGATTTGTTTAAATGAAAAACCACGCTTAGAATACTGTAGCGATGTTTCTCAGAGACATCTCTACGTTGAAGATATTATGATAATGGATTCATATGGAGTTATTCATATTGATGAGGAAAACAAATTTAAACCCAACGATACGGTAACATGGAGTCAGGTACTGCAACTTCTTTTTGCGGCAAACTGTATTCCGACAGAAGATTATCCGACACTCAAAAAAGCGCAGCTTCCAGAAATTTTAGACTTTCCACTTCAAAATAAATTGGAAAGCCTTCTCTTTTATACGGCCATGAAGGAGGGGATTATTGATCTCAAAATATTACCAGAAGAGCCACCGACAAGAGAAGAGGTTCTTTTAGCAATGTCTTCAGTATTTCCGCTTGATATTAATCCAAAAGCAAAAACAACGTCTTACAGTGACGTTCTTAAAAATGATCCACTTGCACCGATGCTTGTTGCCGCAAAGCAAGCGGGATGGTTTAAAACATTTGCTTCTGGTCGATTCTTTTACCATAACAAAAAAATCACCCGAGGAGAGTTTGCAACATGGTTTGTGCAAGCGGTAAATCATAAAAAAGAAACATTTACACCAGAAAACGCTTTCAAGCGTTTCCTTTTGAAATTCAGAGGAGAAGAAAAAGAAGAACAGGGACGACTTGGAACACGACGGATGAAGAGTTCAGATATTGAGACATATCTGAGAACGCGAGAATATTATGATCAAAAAGAGGTTGCTCCATATTACTATCCAACACGAAATTCATGGAACCCACTTGATCCAAATTCTGGTCGAGAACAAATCAAATTGGATAATGAAAATGACGTAAAAATTAAACGAATGGAAAAACCAAAGATTCTTCGAGAATAAAATAATTATTGAGCACGCTTGATTCGACGAAGTGTTTCGTTCTTTCCGAGTATTTCAGCGATTTCAAAAGGTCCTACGGATACGGGCCTATTAGACAACGCAATTCGAAAAGGAGAAAGGAATTGTCCATTCTTCAAACAGAGTTCGGTGATTTTTTCGGTAGAAAGTTCTCTGAGTTTTTCGCGATTCCATTCATTCTCATTCAGTGTCTCTAACATATTTTGAATTTCTTTCAGCACCCTTTGCGCCATGGCTTGATCAATATTCATCTTTTCACTCAAAAGGAGTTCGCGAGTAATGTCAGGATCTTGTGTGAGATATTCAAGTTGTGCAACGATATCATGTAAATCGCGACTCTTTTCGCGTGCTACTTCCAGTATTCGTTTCTCACAATCTTGTCCTGAAAATCCTTTGAAATGTTCATTTAATTTTGAAAGCTCAATAGTTCGAATCCAGTGAGTATTGAACCATTTCATTTTTTCGAAATTGTATTGTGCTGCTCCAGGATTTACGTTTTCGAGTGCAAATATTTTTATTAATTTTTCAAAAGAGAACACTTCATCTGTTGATTTTGGATTCCAACCCAAGAGTACTAATCCATTAACCACGGCTTCAGGCAAAAATCCTTTTTCTTGAAAG
This sequence comes from uncultured Candidatus Peribacteria bacterium, assembly GCA_964509975.1. Taxonomy (GTDB): domain Bacteria; phylum Patescibacteriota; class Gracilibacteria; order UBA4473; family UBA4473; genus CAZVBV01. The sequence continues at coordinate 38,073 of CAZDZO010000001.1, read as the reverse complement.
TCTTTGATAAGCACACAGGTATCAGGGTCTACATTTCGCTTAGAGAGTTTTCGTTTTTGTGCATCTAGCACGAGAGGAATGTGTCCAAATTGAGGTATGTCAGCACCAAGCGCTTTATAGAGAAGGATTTGTTTTGGGGTATTAGAAATATGATCCTCTCCTCGGAGGACATGAGTGACTCCTTGTGTCCAATCATCCACTACGTTTGCCAAAAGATAGAGCACCGAGTTATCAGAACGAGCGATTACAAAATCACCAAGCGTATTTGTATTTACAGAAATATCCCCACGAATAAGGTCTTTAAAACGAACGTCTTTATCCCGCGGAACACGAAGTCTCCATACGAAAGATTCCCCAGATTTCATTTTTTCATCCAATATTTCCCTAGATTCCTCTCGAAAAGGAGACCAAAAGACAAAATTAGTTTTTTGTTTGGTCGCCTCTGTTCGCATGTGAGCGATCTCTTCAGGAGTTACAAAACAAGGGAATATTTTCTCGGCTTCCCATAATTTTAGGAGCCATTCTTTATGAGTTTTAATATTTTCAGTCTGTCTAAAAAAATGATCTGATTGAGTTTCGAAATCCATTCCCAACCATTTCAATCCTTCTAGAATTTCAGTTTCGAATTCTTTTTTACTGCGTTCTTTGTCGGTGTCTTCCCATCGAAATATAATTTTTCCACCATGATGTTTGGCAAATAAATAATTAAAAAGGGCTGTCCGAGCAGTCCCGAGATGAAGTCCTCCGGTGGGTGATGGTGGCATACGAACAACAATTTCAGACATAAAAAAAATATAAAATCGTTTCCATTGTAAGAATTCTGACAAAAGAGGGAAGCGGAGGTTTACTTTCTAATGTTTCCAAAGACACGAGAAGAAGCCGCTGTTTGCAGTGAAATATTTGGAATTTCGGAGAGAGTCATTCCAAAGTTCTCTGGATTTCGTAGTGTGGTTTCAAGGAAGACTATCACATGGGGATGGACCTGTGCATCATCAAGGGCGAAACTTAAAAATGGGTCTTGATTTGGAGCTGGTGAAAAAGAAAGGTTTTCAATAGCAATATTATTGGGAGATACAACTGTCCATTCGTGTGCCTGAAGGCAAAACTCTTGCGAATGCTCTCCAAGAATATCGTAAAACGGTCCAACGCCTCCATCACGAATTTGGCAAATACTGTTTCCAGAATCCCAAACACCAAGATCATCCCAGATATCAACAATTCCATCTCCATCAAGGTCTGCTCCGAGCTGTTGTTCGATTTCAATAGTAGAGTTTGCTCCTTCATGGACAGCCATTCGCAAGGTTCGACTACTGTTAATAAGATAGAGTGTTGATTGTTCGTCCTCTTTATCCCAAGCTTGTGTACAAAAATCAGTGTTCCCATCGAGCATTAGTCCTCCGAGGTTTCGATCAAGAATGTCGTCATTGTTTGTATCCCAAAAGAAAATGTTTCCATATCCAAGATCAGCACGATTCTCATCCGTATTATCCAAAGCCCCCTCACTTTCAGGGGTTTGTTTATCATCAAAAGTGGCACAATCAGTTCCATTAGGTCCCACTTCTACGAAAAATCGGTCATAATCAATGGTATTCGTGCGAACAAGTTGTACCAATCGTTCCATGAGAAATTGTGTTTCTGTGGAAAAACTTTGCGTGACATGAATTTTTTTCTGAGAAAAATAAACACTACCAACACTTCTCACGGCAGCCGTAATAACAATGGCTGCCAAGGTTATGGCAATGAGTATTTCAAGAAGCGAATAACCAGATTTTTTAGTATTCATCACGTTGGTAAAAATCAAAAAGATGAGTCTCAAGAACTACGTTTTTCGTCGAGTCGCCCTCAATCCATCCGACGCGACTTGTGACTACCATTTTTTCTTCAATACATCCATCAGTTCCACAGACATCATCAGAAATAACAACAATCTCTATTTGTCGGTAAAAAGCTGTTGCTGGATTTGCGCCAAAGTCATCGTCATGAGTGAATCGGTTACTACTATCGAAATAAAGACGAAAAGATTCTCGGTCAGCAGAATCGTTCGGAATATCGAGTTCATCAGCTCCTGCCACTTCCGAAAGGTAATAGCGATTCGCTGTTTCGGAAAAATTTACTAGATAGTATCCATTAGAAATTGTGAGATAAGAAGAAGGGGTACATTCATTAGGACTGGCAACACTATCAAGGCAAAGCCATTTTTCGCGTTTGTTTCCAGAGTATTTTAACCAATTTGTATCTCGAATATTACGAACGGCTTCCATTCCTTCACGAGCAAGATTAATGGCTGCAATTCGATTTTCAACGTTTATACTAGTTTGAGCAGCTCTATTGAGAGAAATAAAAGCAGTACTTAAAACAACTACCAAAAGCGTTGCCGCAACGAGTACTTCGACAATACTTTCACCAGGTTGTTTTTTTAAAAAATTCATTTCTAGGGGGTGCAATCAATGTTTCCAGAAGAAATTTCAGGAATTCCTGCGATGCGATTAAAACAAATAGTTCGCTGACGACCGGAAGAATGTTCTAATAAAATTTTTAAATCAGTGTATTGAACAGATTCGACAGGTATAGTGGCTTGAGTCGTGTCAGGGAGGAATTCTACACGTGCATAATAAGCAACCCCATCATCGAGCTCTATTTGTTGTGTATTGCGCCAAATGACATCATAATCTGCTGTAGCAATCTCTTCAGCACTGTTTTGACACAAGATTTGAGAAGAATTTTGATCTAATGTGAAAATCCATTTTAAACTAGGACTGTTGTTACACATTTTTCCAGTGAGTGCATTTGTGCGCACTTCCAAAAATTGATCAAAGATGAGATTTACTTCGTCATTGAAAGATGAAAAACTTCGCATTCTCATGTAGTTTGGTACAGAGATAGCAGCGAGTAAGGCAACAATCCCCGTTACAATGAGGAGTTCAAGAAGGGAGAATCCGTTCTTTTTTTGCATCAGATTTATTGTAGAAGGAGGGGGCAGAAGTTGCAAGTCAGCGGTTTTTGGGTACTATCGCGCCCGAATGGATATACGAAATTTTTGCATCATTGCGCATATCGATCACGGGAAATCAACACTTGCCGACAGATTTTTGGAAACAACTGGAACCATCGACAAAAGAGAGATGAAAGAACAGTTGCTTGATACGATGGATTTGGAGCGAGAACGAGGAATTACAATCAAGCTCCAACCTGTTCGAATGGGTTGGAAGGGTACACAACTTAATTTGATTGATACTCCGGGGCATGTGGATTTTTCTTATGAAGTTTCACGCTCTTTGGCAGCGTGTGAGGGAGCGATTCTTGTGGTAGATGCCACACAGGGAATTGAAGCACAAACATTGGCAAATGTATTTCTTGCACTCGAACACGGACTTACCATTATTCCGGTACTTAATAAAATTGATCTTCCTGCTGCAGAACCAGAACGTCGTGCCATGGAAATAGAAAAGCTTCTGGGATTTACCGCAGAAGATATCCTGCAAGTGTCAGGAAAAGAAGGGACAGGAGTACCTGCCTTGCTTGACAGAATTATTGAGCGTGTTCCACTCCCGGACAAAAACGAAGTCTTTGAGAATGCGGACAATGTTTTCACAGAAGGAGAAACAAAAGCGCTCATTTTTGATTCCACTTTTGATTCCTATCGAGGAGTGGTATCGAGTGTGCGCGTGTTTCAAGGGGAAATTAAAAAAGGAGACAAGCTTCGGTTGCTAAAAACAGGACGCCAAATCGAAGCAATCGAAGTAGGATTTCTAAATCCGCAATATTCCCCAACCCAGTCTCTCAAAGAAGGCGAAGTGGGATATGTTGTCACGGGGCTGAAGAACGTTGTTGACGCAAAAGTAGGAGAAACGCTCTGGCAAGGGAAAGAAAAAGAAGGCGATAAAATTATGCCACTTCCCGGATATAAAGAAGTGACGCCTTTTGTATTTGCCGGTATTTACCCAACGAGTGGAGATGATTTTTCACTCCTTCGGAAAGCATTGGAAAAACTCGCTCTCAATGATGCGTCATTGCAATTTACTCCAGAACATTCTGGCGCTTTGGGACATGGATTTCGAGTGGGATTTTTGGGTTTACTTCATCTCGACATTGTTCAGGAGCGACTCGAACGAGAATTTGACCTTGATCTTTTGGTAACGGCGCCGTCGGTTTCTTATGATGTTGTGCTGAACGACAAAACGAAAAAAACAATTTCAAACCCTGGAGAATTGCCTGAGGCTGGACATTATTTAGAGATACAAGAGCCGTGGATGAAGATTGTGATTCTTACCCCTTCAGACTTCGTTGGTGCGATCATGGAACTTTGCGCACAGCGTCGGGGGATACACAAAAACCTTCAGTACACAGACCCAACGAGAGTAGAACTCTTTTTTGAAATTCCACTCGCTTCAATTATCACGGACTTTTATGATGACCTGAAATCACTCACGTCTGGATATGCCTCCATGTCATACGAGCCAATTGAGCTTCGTACGGAAGATCTAGTGAGACTTGATATATTAGTTGCGGGAGACCGAGTAGACGCACTGAGTCAGATCGTGCATAAAGATGGAGCGTACAACATTGGTTTAGAATGGTGTCAGCGACTCAAGGAAATTATTCCAAAAGCACAGTTTGCAATTGCGATTCAGGCGACTATTGGAGCGCGGATTCTGGCGAGAACGACAATTTCTGCCATGCGAAAAGATGTGACGGCGAAGTTGTACGGAGGTGATGTGACTCGAAAAAATAAACTTCTTAAGAAACAAAAGAAAGGAAAAAAGCGACTGAAACAGTTTGGGAAGGTGACAATCCCCCAAGATGCATTTTTTGCTATGATGAAAAAATAATAGGGATACGTATCCCCATTGGTAGTTGCTATGTAATGTAGTACCTTTTCCCTGTATTGACTTTTCTATGAAAAAGTGTAACTTGGGCATCAGTAGAATTTATTCTTTTCCAAAGGAAAACGAGAATTCTCAGTTCTTTTACGGCAACGGGAATGGTCTGGATCGTAACTTGTGTTTCCATTTTATCGAAATATAAGTCCGCGGTCCGGACGAAAGACAAAGATAAATCATTAATTATTTTTTAATTAAAAATTGAAAGAAGTATGACGAAAAAAACTTCAGAGGGTGATGCCGATTGTGCACCTGCTCCAACCTCATCGAAAGGTGAACAGAGTTTTTTGGAAATGATCAATCATGAACATTTTCCAAGTGTAAAAAAACTAAAGGGAGATATTAAAATTTCTGCCTCAAACGAGAGTGATTTCGTGGAATTTTTTATTCCGGGGAACAAACATCGAAAGGTGCCTGAAATAAAAATATCTGTTCAAAGAGGAAAAACCGACATTTCTATTTTATTCAATGGAAAACCCTGGAATGACGAAAACCAACGAAAAATCGCTCTTCAAAAAGCGATTAAGGCTTATCGAGCAAAATCCAGTGAACACCGAAAAAAAGGGAAAGGAGTTGCATCTGTCGAGGAAGTAAAAGTGCCAAGGAGAAAAATTCCAAAGCATCAAAATGCTACACTTGCACTTGGCAAAGTTGATGAATTGCGACTCATAAAAATACAAGCAGAGGTGTTTAAACTTTGCAAAGAAAGTGATCAGGAGATTTCAGAAAATTGGTATTGTGAGGTCTCTCATAAAGAAAAAGAGAGAACAATTGTGGTATTGCGGTACGAAGAAAGTAGAAGAATAAAAGGATCAGTTTATTTTTATAGTGACAAAAATACGCAACTTGTTGGTGATGATGCCCACGCAGCAAATGATGAATTGAGAGAGGAGATGATTGTGTCACTTGAAAAACAATTATTCAAAAAACAGAAGAAAGTTTCCGTTCCTGCTTAAAAGAACAGAGAGAGTATTGCGTCGCAATGCTCTCTTTGAAGTACCCCACCATTGACAAAAGTCATTTCCCGAGTAGAGTGGATTCATGAATTTTATCTTCTTCTCATAGGAACGATACAATTCTTGGTTGTTTGATTTGTCGGAAAAAATTAATGCTTTGGGTTCTCCTATTTCTCTTTTTTCGGAGGGAAGTATGAGGATTCAAAGTGGATTCTTTTTTTATTTTTCAAACTAAAATAGAGTACCTATGACAGATGTGATTAAAAAGCTTTTTGAGCTTTTGGAAGAACTTCCGATTCCACAGGGAGCCGGAGATGTTAGCAAGAATTTAGCAACAAGAGAGTGGAAACTTGAGATTCACTTAGAAAAACTTTTAGGATTTAGAAGAGTTTTTGACGGGGATTTTCAGCAAGTTATAGTCCACAAGGAGTTTATCGATGATTTTGATAATATCGAAGACACAAGTGCTGTTGCAGTATTAAAAAATGGAAGTGCTTTTCCATTAACAGAACCAGAGGCCAAGGAGATAGTAACGTCTCTAGTGAAAAGTTTAAAAAAGGAAAATTAAATTTTCCACAAAACAGAAATCTAAAGGCAGGAATAATTTATTCCTGTCTTTACGCTATTCAAAAATTTCCTCCATCTTCGCAAACTGTTCCATGAATTGCGTATGTGCAGGTGTCCAAAATTGAGATTTAAAGAGGCGAATAAGTTTAAGTTTTTGTTCGTTTACAGTGTGCCCATTTGGTTTGAGTGCCATTCCATGAACACGATACGTGTGAATTTGTGGAGCGAGTTCTCGTTCATTGAGCACCTCTCGAACGAGTTGTGCGGTTACACGGTGGTCAGCATGATTATCCTGTAGAGAAGGAATGTAGACCTCTGTTGCGTTCCAGCGCTTGAGAAGTTCTCCGAAATTTTGTTTCAAACGTTGTCTCGTGTACGGAGAATAAGGAAAAGCCTGTCCACCGAGACTTTTATTTTGATCGGTAAATTTGCTTCGTACTTGTTCAACTATATCAAGTTGATGGAGTTGCCCGTCAGGGAAATTTAGAAAAAAGAGATCTGATTTTTCAAGTCCTAAATAAAAAGAAGCTTTTTTAGATTCATCTTTTCTCAATCGTCCATATTCACGTGCTTTTTCATAATTACTATTCTCAAGTCCATCGCCATTGGTTGTAAAAATTATTTTTACATTCTCCTTGTTTTTAATTTTTTCTGAAATTAAATTTGAACAACACAAAATTTCATCGTCTGGATGAGGTGCAAATATGAGTGTTGCTTCGGGTTTTTGAGACGGAGCAGAATTTTTTTTGAAAGACAAACTCATAAAAAAATCTCTATTTTTTTCATTTTTCGTCTTTGGTTCAGAAAAGTAGTTTGGATTTTTTTCTACAATTTCTTGAGATATAACAGCGGTTGGCGCCGGTCGAACATGAGGCGACGATTGTGCTTCTATGATCTGTTCCCAAAAGAGTGCTACCACAAGTAATCCTTCCATCGGGAAGTATTATCATCTTTTTAAACAAGTTGAAAAGTCAAAAAGTCGGAGAATTAAAAAACCAAAAGACTTTAAATCGGAAATCTGAAATCGAAAATTTCATTAGCTGGTTACTCGGAAAAGTTCTTCGAGGGTCGTGTCTCCGTTCAAGACTTTCAAAAGTCCGTCTTCAAAGAGCGAAACAAACTGATCTTTTTTTCGTAACGTATCGAGAATGTCAATTTCTGACTTTTCTTCTAAAATCATTTTTCGTATTTCATCGGTCATGAGAAATGCTTCGCAAATAGCGATTCGGTTTTTATAACCTGTTTGTGAACACTTTTCACAACCGACCGCTTTTGGAATTTCCGTTGGAATTTGAGTTTCCGGAAAAGCCTTTTTGATATTTTCGAGTGCCGTTTTTACTTTTGGATTTTCAGGAAGTGTAATTTTTGAAGCACAATGTGGACAGATTTTTCGTATCAGTCGTTGTGCGAAGACGGCATCAATAGTTGGTGCAATATTAAAGTTTTCCATTCCCAAATTTCGAAGTCTTGAGATGGACCCAACAGCAGAATTGGTATGAAGAGAACTCAGTACAATATGTCCAGTGAGAGAGGCTTCAGATGCCAAGTGGGCTGTATCATGACTTCGGATTTCTCCTACGAGAATGACATCTGGATCATGTCGTAAAAGAGCGGCAAATCCATTTTCAAAATTATACTCCCGTTCCTCGTCTACTTGAGATTGGGAGATACCTTCAAGGTGATATTCAATAGGATCCTCTAGAGTTACAATCTTTCTGTCTGGTAAATTTAACTGTGCCAACATGGAATAGAGTGTAGTTGTTTTTCCACTTCCTGTTGGTCCAGTAACTAAAATTAATCCAGTTTTTTCTTCAAGTGCTTTTTCAATTTTATCTTTTGCGTGTACCGAGAACCCAAGTTCGGTAAAGCTTTTGATTCCCCGACTGGCATCCAAAATACGCATCACCACAGATTCACCGAAAGGTGTAGGCAGTGTCGAAATTCTCAAATCAACAGAACGTCCATTTACTTCGAAACTTCGATGTCCATCCTGAGGAATATTCGAAATATTAGACTTCATTTTTGCCTCGTACTTGATGCGAGTTACGATTTTTTTAGCCGTCTCTGCTGACATCGAAAGCACGTCGTGCAATACTCCATCGATTCTAAATCGGAGCTCGACATTCTTTTTACTAGGCTGAAAATGGATATCGGAAGCACCAGTATTAATGGCTGATACTTCAATTTCACTGAGTGCTGTTTCAGCATGTAACGTGTCGAGTTTTTGTTCGAGATCCGACAAGTCTTTGATTTTTTCTTTGAGATTAGCTTCGGTTTTTTCTTCGAAATTAGTTTTTCTCTCCACTTCTTTCTTTTGCAAAAAATCAGAATCGTACGATTTGAGTGCTTCGGTGAGTCCGCTAATAGAACAAAGATAGGTATCAGGAGTAAACCCTTTTTGAACAAGAGATTTTAAGAAAGATTTCGTTTTTTCTTCGTCAGGATGAGTAACGGCAATACGAAGTACTTTTCCCTTTTTTAAAAGTGGAAAGGTGTTTGTGCCTTTCGCTTCTTCAAAAGAAACAAGTTTCAAAACATCAGGATTGGCTGTGAATTTCGTAAAATCAACATATCCAAGTCCAAGTTCACGCGATTTTTTTTCAACCTCGCGTTCTTCGAACTCGCGGTCGATATTTTCTAGAAATCCAGATTGAGGTGATCCCATCTCCTAATCATACCACAAAAAAGGAGAATTATCAATGATAAATTGCGTATTATGAGTTTTTGTCACTCAAAAGAAAAAACCTTTTGTCATTCCGATTGAAGCATAGCGGAACAGAGGAATCCCTTCCAATTCTCCAGTTTGAACTAATGAATGACAAAAATTTTGAATCCTGTGTGAAAGATAGTTATTAAAATATTTGCAGATTAAGGGATCCCTCCACTATGGTCGGGATGACAAATCGAGATAAGGAAGTGGTACTAGTTCTTCAGTTTCGTTCGAAGGATTTTTTCGGCGATTTCTTTAGTAAACTCTGTATCATCTTCACTTTCAATTTTTATATCTCGTGTTTTTGTTGCCGAAGGCTTCCCTTTCCCCATGAAATCATCTGGAAAAAAGAGTTTAATTTGTGTTCCAGCAATGTGCTGGAGGATTTTTCGCGTCTTTTCTTCGCCCAGAATAGCATCGAGAAAAAAGATCGTGTCACAATGGGCATGTTTCGCAGGACGGATGAATTTTCGTGCAAGACGTCTAAATTCCACACTGTCAGACAATCCTTCATTTGCCAAAAGGCAAAGGGCTTGTGTTTGAAATGGTGTGAGCTGAAGTGTTTTTTCAGAGCGTTTAGTTTCGCTTGGTGAATATTCTAATTTCGTTTTTGCAACCTCTTTGCAAAAGGATTCAGCTTCCTTGTTTCCACGATCAAAGAAGAGGCTCACGCGTCCAAATCGAGTTTGGGATTTCGCAATTTCTCCAACCCCCTTTTCCCAAAAATCACTTTCACTCATCCCCTTTTTTTTACCAGTCTGCGAAACGCATAATTCGAGTTGTGCTTGAGGATCTATTTTTAAAACTACCCGTCCAAAGACAAAGGCTCCAAAATCATGACTCCAAAAGGTATGTGACATCGTTTTGGAGTGTAGAGATTAATCGATAATTATCAATTGCTTGCTCCCGTCATCCCGGAATTCTGCAAGAATATCCGGGACCCAGCCATAAAAAATAAGTTTTTGAAATTACTTTGAATCTTTTTCAAGGCGTGTTTGTAATAGCTGGATACCGGATATCCCTCCGGCCATCGGCTCTGAGGGGAAAAATGAATGCTCAGGCTCGAAGAGGATTCCGGCATGACAAAAATAATTCCAGGATGACAAAGTATTTTTTTAAGAGAAAACAATCTCCCCGTTCTCAAACGTTACTTCTGTTTTTTTCTCTACAATCTTTGGAATTTCGTATTCACGATCGTACGTAATTCCCTCGGTCACCATGCTTGCCGGTGCATCACAGAGCACTTCGTCCCCATATTTAACGATGTACTTGCCATCAGCTCGTACCGTTCCAACAACCGAAGCACCAGCATTGGCCGCGACTTTTCCGAGTTCCCATTTTTTATTGAAGTGGTCGAGAATTTGTCCTGTGAGATCAGGGTGACAGGCAACGCAAAATCGTTCCTGCGTTTCACTGCAAGCTACCACATGAGGAGGGGAATCTCCCACTGTGTGGAGTTTGTCCATGCAGACATCAGCTCCAAATCCTGCACTGTCGACGATTTCAACTGTTGCACATACCACGCCTCCGGCGCCCAAGTCTTTACACGCAAATTTATCAAAGGTTCCTTCTTTCTTGAGTGTTTCAAAAAGATCGAGAAATGATGCCACAAGATGTCGTTCCAAAAACGGGTTCGGCTCTTGAACTGCCGCTTTTTTGCTTTCCATATCATCATCTTCTTCAAAGGTATCGGAGGCAAAACTCGCCCCTCCAAATCCAGAATTATCAGTTGGTTTTCCCACAATAAGCAAATCCCATTTCTCTTCAGCCGCACATTGTGGCACGTAGGAATGAATCAAATCAGATTCGCGCAAAACGCCCATCGCCGTCACATTGACCAGACAGTTTTCATCAAAGTTTTTATCGAAGAACACATCTCCTCCCGCATTAGGAACGCCGAGCGGATTTCCATATCCGGCGATTCCTTCCACGGCTACAGCCGCAATATTTTTTTGCAGGTTTTTTTTAGGATCTCCAAATCTCAAAGAATCCAGTGTTCCTACCGGACGTGCTCCCATGCACAAAATGTCACGGACAATCCCTCCGACTCCCGTTGCAGCACCTTCGTACGGTACGATTTGACTGGGGTGGTTGTGTGATTCATGTGATACCGCAATCGCATAATTTTCCCCGTTTTCTTCAAAGACTTTCACAATTCCAGAATCCTCCGCTGGTCCCAAGATCACACTCGGTCCCTTGGTGGGCAATGTTTTCAAAAACTTTCCAGAACTTTTGTACGAACAATGTTCGGACAATTGAATTCCAAAAATAGTTGCCTCGGTGAGTGTCATTGGTCGACCGAGTTGTTTTTGTAAGTCCAAAGCCTCGGAAAGTTTTAGGGCAATGTTGTGTTTTTTCAAGAGTTCAGCTGCGTCGGATCCGGTGAAATCGAGATTCATATTTTAAAGAAGTTTATCTTGTTGTGGTTGTGTAAGGTCGGATTCAAGCGCTTGCGCTCGTTCGACTTGATTTTGAAGTTTCATGTTTTCCCCTTGTACGTCAGACACTTTCGAGTTCGCATTTCCGATGTGTTTTGCTAAAACTCCAATTTCTTCATCCAGTCGTTCAGCTTGCTTCTTTACCCCTGAAAGCTCTGCCAATGCGTGTTGTGCTTCACGAGCGAATTCTTGACTTTGATACGCCTGAAATAACATTTGAAGTACGTAGAGCATCGTGTTTGGCCCCGTGAGGAGGACCTTCTTTTTCTTTGTGTATTCACTGATTTCCCCAGAACGAATCGCAGCTTCGTAGTACACGTTTTCGTTTGGCAAAAAGAGAATTGCAAAGTCCATCGTTTCCTTCTCTGGACGAATATATTTCGCAACTTCATCAATTCGAAGTTTCATATCTTTTTGAAATTCCTTCTGCGCTTTTTCCAATGCATCATCATTTTCTGCTTGTACAATTCTTTCAAATGCGGGAAGCGGAAATTTGGCATCAATAGGGATAATCCCACTGGAAGTTTTCACAACCGCATCTACCACGAGTCCCGTTCCAAGATTAAATTGTCGTTCCCATAAATTTGCTGGAAATACTGATCGCAAAATTTCTTCCAAACTCTCTTCTCCCATTCCACCACGGCCTTTTGGGGCACGGAGGATTTTATCGAGATTTTCAATTTTTGACCCAATTTCTCCCATTTTCCCGAGTTCTTTTTGCAAATTTCCAATCACATTAGAGGATTTATCGAGTCGTTCGTTCAATTGTTTTGAAGAGTCTGATAATTTTGTATCTACCGTTTTATTCACTCGATCAAATTGTTCTCGAAGTATTTTTGAACTTTCTCTCATCTCATTTCGCAAACTTTCGGCTTCTCGAAATCGTGTTTCTCGGTCTTGTTTTAATTCATTCAACAGGTTCCCGTTTTCTCCCGAAGAATTTAGCTTCCAAAAAACCAGCCCAATTCCAGCGAGTATTAATACCCCAACAACTATTAAGATTATCTCCATGTGCGCGAAGAGTGTACCGATTTTTTACTTTTTTAAAAATGCATTTTGCCTTACAATTCGCTCACAAATGACCCCAAAACTTGCCGTTATCACGTTCCCTGGAAATAATTGCGAATCAGAATCTATTCGTGCGGCAGAAAGAAATGGATTTGAAGCAGAACTCGTGCTTTGGAACGAAATTGAAAAAATAGGAAACTTTGATGCATATTTTTTGATTGGAGGATTTTCATTTGAAGATCGAGGACGATCAGGATCAATTGCCGCACGAGAAAAAATATTCGACGCTATTCGAGAAGAAGCCAAGAAAGGAAAAGTGATTCTTGGGGTGTGTAATGGAGCTCAAATGATTGTAGAATCAGGATTGATTCCGGTCGGAGACAACCCTGTGCCATTCTCGCTCGCCGACAATGTTCGCCGAGACAAGGAAGGAAAAGTACTCGGAACGGGGTACTACAATGTGTGGGTAAATATCAAACCAGAACGAAAAGATACGGCGTTTTCTCATAACGTTTCAGAATTATTGAAGGTGCCAGTGGCACATGGAGAAGGACGATTCACATCAATTGATAAAACAGCTTTACGAGTTCTTGAAGAAGGAAGTCAAGTGGCGTTCCGATACTGTGATGAGGAAGGAAATGTCGACGCAAATTTTCCAATTACTCCAAACGGAGCTCTTTTCGCTACCGCAATGATAGTAAACAAGGAGGGAACAGTGGGTGCGATTATGCCCCATCCTGAGCGGTTTTATGCTTCATGTGATGGAGACCAGATTATGAAATCAATGAACGAATGGATTAAAGCAGGACGTTCTCCGGAAAGTGTTGAAATTGGAGATTTTAGTAAAGTTGAAGTTCCAGAAACACCAACTCTAGAACTTAAAGAAGTTGCGATTGTGATGGAAAAGAAACTCCTTATCACGGATAACGAAGCTTTTTCTGTTTCACAAACTGCCAGCAATATTGCGGGTGAAAAAATAGAATTTGAAAAATCTTTCTTGTATGAAATTGAAGTTGAAGGGGATCCGGATCCCAAGAAAAAATTGTTTGAATCTGGATTGATTTATAACCCAAATAAAGAGGTGCTTATTGAGTCGGGATCCGGATCCGTTGAATTCAAATATGCAGTCCTTCCCTTTGAAGACGACTCAGCGGTGGCGCTTAGTGAGAAGCTTTCAACAATGTTTGATACAGAGGTAAGAGTTCGTATCTTCCGATGCTGGAACTTCAAAGAAGCTTCAAAAGAAACGGTCGATAAGGTTTTACAAAATAGACTCCTTGCCAATCCAAATTCGGCAGAGATCTTTCAGATCAGAACTTAGAACTTAGAACATAGTTCAGTGTTGATTTGAAGGGAGGAATGTTTACAATGTAGGTGTAGTTCTAGGTTCCCGCCTTCGCGGGAATGACAAAATTTTCTCACATGAAAAATGCTTTGATTTCGGTTTCGGATAAAACAGGAATCGTTGAGCTTGCAAAAGGACTGGAGGCATTGGACTTCCGGATTATTTCTACAGGCGGAACGTTCAAGAAGTTGAAAAAAGAGGGTGTTAAAAACCTCATCGAAGTGGCTGATTTCACTGGATTTCCAGAAGGACTTGAGGGGCGAATCAAAACACTCACGCCACAAGTTTTTGGAGGGGTTTTGAATTTGCGCAACAACACAGAACACCAGAAATTTTGCCAAGAAAACAACATCGAAAATATTGATTTAGTAGTAGTGAATTTATACCCGTTTAAAAAGAATTACGAAGACGATTCCAAATCATTTGAAGACAAAGTAGAACAGATTGATATCGGAGGACCATCAATGATTCGTGCCGCGGCAAAGAACTATGAATTTTGTTTACCAGTGGTTGATCCAGTAGATTATGATAGTGTTCTGGAGGAATTTAAAAATGAAAACGTGTCGTTGAAATTCAAGAAATTACTCGCCACAAAAGTATTTGAAATGACAGCGCACTACGATCTTCTCATTGCGAAATTCTGGAATGAAAATTCTGAAAAAATGCCACTACGATATGGAGAAAATCCACATCAAAAAGCAGTGATTTTAGAAGATCCATTTTCAACAGGAGCGAACTTAGTACATGCAGAATTTCTTAACGGAAAACCACTTTCTTATAACAACTTTGGAGACGCAAACGGCGCATTGGAACTTGCGATGAGTTTCGAAAAACCATTTGCCTGCATCATCAAACACGCTTCTCCGTGTTGTGCAGCGATGGGAAAAAATATCGATGAAGCCTTTGAAAAAGCTTTTAAAATGGGAGATCGAGTATCTGCTTTTGGAGGCATTATTGCTTTGAACCGAAAAGTAACAAAGGTGGTTGCAGAGGGAATTATCGACTTCTTTAACGAAGTTGTTTTGGCTCCGGATTTCGATGACGATGCACTTGAAGTTTTGAAAACAAAAAAGAATCTACGTGTGCTCAAAGTTCCGAATTTCGATAAAAGGACATCCGATATTGTCGTTAAAAAAGTGCGAGGAGGAACATTGATACAAGATGCCGACATTGTAAATCCCGACTTCGGAAATCTCAAAGTAGCCACTACAAAAAAACCAACTGACGATGAATGGTATGATCTCGAAACCGCATGGCGGATAGTGAAAATCGTAAAATCAAATGCAATAGTTGTTGTGAAAGATGGAGCACTCATTGGTGCAAACGGAGGACAGACATCACGTGTAGATGCGATGAAAAATGCTCTTGATCAAGCAGGTCAACATGCCAAAGATGCGGTCTTGGCATCAGATGCTTTCTTTCCCTTTCCGGACGCCGTGGAGGCGGCGGGAGCTGCAGGAATAAGCTCAATTATTCAGCCCGGAGGATCGGTAAAAGATCCAGAAGTGTTTGCAAAAACAGATGAACTCGGGATGGCGATGGTGCTGACGGAGATGCGGGCGTTTTTACACTGATCAACTCGCGCGTTTTTCTTGTGTTTTATTTTTAACCAAGCTCAAGGCAAAAGCCCTTATTTCAGGTGAGGCATCTGGAGGAATCAATCTTTCTGCACGAGACTTTGTCATATCAGCAATCTCTTTTTGCTTTTGGATTTTGGCGAGTTCAAAGGCTCTCCCATAAGGGATTCCTTGTTTTTCTGCAATACGTGCGGCAATTTCTTTTGTGCTCTCGACTTTAACATGTTCAATTCGCTTTCGTTTTCGTTTTTTCTTTGGTTCGGATACCTCAACATCCGAAGTGTCGTCGATTGTGAATTTAAATTCTACCATGAATAAGCTAATAAATCGGGAGATTGTACCACGAATTAAAGCTAAAATCAAGTCTATTACTCCACTACTGCAATCTCCAACGTCAGTTTCTCCCCATCGACATCGAGCTCTTCGAGTGGATCACTGACCTCTCCATGAATTATTTCCTCAGCCAAAGTTTCTCCAGCAATGAGCGATTCAAACGTTTTGAACACGTCTTTTATTGCAATCGAGTCGGTAGCGTACCGGATCGAAATACGATCAGCGATATCGAAATCTTTTTTCTTTCGAAGCTCTTGAATGGCTCGAATAACTTCTCGGGAGAATCCCTCCAACTTCAAATTTTCAGAAATTTCTGTATTGAGAATAACTACGGTTCGAGCGGTGGCTTCGGCTTCTACCCCTTCTTCACAAACGAATCCAAAACTAAATTCTTCACCCGTAAGAATCTCATCCGCAATTTTCACATCTCCATTTTTCAAAAGTTCAAAGTCGCCAGATTTTCCTTTCGCAATGATTTCTTGCACTTTTTTTCCGAGACGTGGGCCAACTTTTTTGGCATTAACGCGGACAACACGATCAGCCAAACCTTCAACAGAAGTGAGTTGTTCCACTGCTTTTACATTGGCCTCTTCTTTTAAAATATCAAGATCGAGGTTCGCCTTGTCCGTGGTCATGAATTGTAATTTCTCAAGCGGTTGTCGGAGTTTTACCTTTGCTCGTGCCCTGATTCCAGCGGCCAAACTTACGATTTCTCGAGAAAGACGAATCTTGTCTTCAATCTTTTCATTCTGCCATTCTTTTTTCGCAAAAGGGAAAAAGGTAAGGTGAACAGATTCTCCATGTGCGAGTTTCTGAAACAAATCTTCCGCGAAAAATGGACAGACAGGGGCCAATATTTTCGACACCATGAAGAGTACGTGATGAAGCGTTTCGTACCCAGATTGTTTTTCTTCACTCATGTCAGGTGCCCAGAATCGACGACGAGAACGACGCAAATACCAATTGTTTAGGTTATCAATAAATCCAGGAATCAGTTTCAACGCTCCTTCTAAATCGTAGGCATCGAAATGATTTTTGTATTGCTCGATGAGGGTCTGTAGTTCAGACAAAATCCATTGATCGAGTTCGGTCTGAGGAACGGGTTCGGCGAACACGACGGTTTCGGTTCCCGTAGGCGGTTGGAAGACTCGCAAGTAATCTTCTGTCCCGTGCGGTACACGATTGGTCATCGCAATCGCTTCCAAAACAGCACCTCCGTGACTTGCGACAGCAATCGTTTTTCCTGGATATTTCTGCGCCATATCGGACATGAATTCAGACACTCGTTTTGCCACCGCTTCAGGTTGTTCGGTTTCTTTATTTGAGAGTCGTTCTGTTTTTGGAAGGAAGGGCTTGCCTTCGAGTTTTCCAAAAAAGAGTTCTCGCACTCGATCGTCAGTAATAATTTCGCCTTCAAATTTACATTCTTTTTTCAGAATCTCAGCGGTCTCTTGTGTTCGAATGAAAGGAGATGCAACAAGGACATCAAAATTTCGAATGTGTTTCGCGGTTTCGGTAATTTGTGCTCGACCCTTCTCTGTCAGGTGATGTTTGTTCTTCACATCTCCAGAATAAATATGAGCGACATTATGGTCGCCTTCCCCGTGCCGAACAAAGAGAAACTTGGTTGGTTGCCAATTATCGATGTTCGCGTAGGTCGAGAAAAACTGATAACTCGAACGCAGTGGCAAGATGATTTGTTTCAATACTTCAGCGACACCGTTCTCGGCGAACCTGAAATTCTCTCCTCTTACAACTGGAGAATTGAGCATATAAAATCGCATCGCATCCGCTCCGTATTTATCAAAAATAATATTTGGATCTGGATAATTCTTCTTGGACTTGGACATCTTTTGTCCATCTTCTGCCAAGACGATTCCATTGGTAATCACGTTCTTGAAGATGTTTTTTCCAAACAACGCGCATCCCAAAACATGCAGGGTGTAGAACCATCCACGTGTTTGATCGAGTCCCTCGGCAATGAAGTCAGCAGACGGGAAATCGGCAATTTTCGATTTCAGATTTTCGATTTCAGATTTTTTTCCAAAAGGGGTGTTTTCAGGATTTGTTTCAGCATGTCCTGTCCAAAAATCCTTTTCAAATCCATGTTTTTCATAAAACCCTACGGCACCAGGAGCAGAATTTAAAATTAAATTTTCAAAATTATTTTCGTAACCGAAACTTTTGAAATCTTTTATGGCGGAGTGACCGAATCCTCTGCCTTGAAACTCTTTCTTGATAGCGATGAATCGTAAAAAGAGAGAATCCTTGGGGGCATATTCTTTCAATGAATTATATGCATCAGCGGGACCATAGGAAAGAACTCCAATCGGTTCATCTTTCAAAAACAAGATTTTGGAAACGGTCTTTGGGTTTATTCCATCAGGATAATTTTTGTCATAAACAAGAGAAGGAAGAAGTCTTTCAAAAAGTTCGGTTTTTACAAGCTCATGATACGTTTCCCAGTCTTTCGTTGTTTTTACTTCTCGAAGTTCAACATCCTTTTCTTTGTTCGCAAACGGATAATGCTGACTCGCATACGGCATCGCCCCAGACTCAAACCAACAGTCGAGCACTTCCTCGATACGTTTCATTTTCCCCTTACATTTCGCACATCCCCACTCCATATCATCAACAAAATGTTTATGGAGATCCTCAACTTTTTTATCAATTTTTTTCTCAAGATCTGCGCGCGATCCCATCACCTCGATATCTCCACACGCGTCACATCGCCACACAGGAATTGGAGTTCCCCAGTATCTGTTTCGACTAATCGCCCAATCCGGAGCATCAATAAGCATCTTCCCAAATCGACCATCTTTCAAATGTTCTGGCACCCAATTAATGTTTTGGTTTTGTTCTAAAATAGTTTTCTTAATTTTCTGCACATCAACAAACCACGTTTTAATTCCTCGATACATCAATGCAGAATCTGTTCTCCAACAGTGTGGATAGGAGTGTCGAATTTGATTTCTCATAAAGAGTTTCGTCCCCAAATTATCAAGGACCCACTTGTTTGCATTGTCATCCACGGAACCTTCTACTTCCGGATCATCTCGAAAATATTTTCCCTTGAGTTCAGTAATTTTGTCATTAAAAAATCCATGCTCATCAATCGGATTTTCAAGAAGTCCAATGTTATTTTCATGACAGGCCTTGGCATCGTCTTCCCCGAAATTCGGGGCCTGATGAACGATCCCCGTCCCCTCTTCTGCCGACACGTAATCAGCCGAGAGAACTTGGAAGGCATTCTCATGATTCTCGAAGAAAGGAAAAAGTGGCGTGTAAGATTTTCCGATGAGATCTTTTCCTTTTCGTCGTTCAACTTCGTTCCAAAATTCCGTATATTCTCCCTCTTGAGTGATGCCGTATTTTTCAAGTACGCCTTTTCCGAGCCAATAACTTTCTCCAGATTCTTCGTTTTTTACCTTCACATATTCGAGTTTCGGATTCACCGCTAAGGCTAAATTCGATAACAGCGTCCAAGGGGTCGTCGTCCAAGCTAAGAAATATGTTTTCGATTCTTCTGTTAGCTCAAACTTTACTGTTACCGCTGGATCATCAATATCTTTATAATTTAAATTTGCTTCAAAATTAGAAAGAGGACTTCCGAGCTTCGGAGAATAGGAGACCACTTTTTCTCCTTCATAAATGAGTCCCTTTTTCCATAATTCCCCAAAAACCCACCAGACCGATTCCATGAATTCGGGATCCATGGTTTTGTAATCGTCTTTGAAATTCACAAATCGTCCCATGCGATCAACGGTTGATTCCCACTGGTCAGCACATCGCAAGACGACACTTCGACAGAGTTCATTAAACTTCCCAACTCCCATTTTTTCAATACCCGGTTTTCCACCAATGCGGTGTTCCTTTTCCACCTGAAATTCCACCGGAACTCCGTGGCAATCCCATCCCCATTTTCGATTGACGCGGTATCCTTGCATGGTTTTGTACCGTGGAATCACATCTTTAATTGCTCCCGCTAGTATGTGTCCATAATGCGGTGTTCCCGTTGCAAACGGAGGCCCATCAAAAAACACGAATTCATTGCGCTTGGCACGACGATTAACAGATTTTTCAAAAATTTGGTTTTCTTTCCAAAACTTCAAAATATCGGTTTCGTGTTCAGCAATTGATTTTTGAGGGTCGAACGAGGGAAAAATGTTTTTCATACAAGATATTGTAAACAAAAAATAAGCGAAGGGAATCTTCACGAGAGCCCCGACAGGCGGGACGGTACCATCTCGAATTGTTACTTAATTAGTTGATAACGTTCAACGTTAAAACAAAAACGACGCGATCTACTTCCCCAAAAGGGTTCTTCGCGCTCCTGTTCTTCGGACGAAGAAATCACGGGGGATAGCCGTTCAACAGGATTTAGATACGTCAAAAAAGAACACTTAAAAACTACCCGAAATTCCCTTTACGTCAATAAGAAAACTCCGATTCCTACCAATGTTACGGCGACAGTAGCCAGTGAAACTTTTCGGAAGACGCTTTTTGATCCCATGATTCCTACATATCCCACCTTCACAAGTGTGTTGGTAAAAAGAGCAATTGCGATGGCGTTATAAGCGACTTGATTACTTAGTTCGCCGAGTTTTATGGACTCTAAAGAGGAAAGCACAATCGCATCAATATCAACTACTCCAGACAAAAATGCTGCAACGTAAACCCCAGAATCTCCGAAGTATCGTTTTCCCAAAGCGAGTGCAAAAAGGACTACTAAAAATATAAATCCAAATTTTAATGCGGGAATAATCTCAAAAGGATTTTCCAGTTTTACGCGTTCTGGTTTTTTAAAAAAAGATGTTTTTTTGCTTTTTGATTTTACAAAGAAATATACAGCAAAGAGAGAACTCACTACGGACATTGTAATTGGAATAAAGAGAAAGGAGAAAATCTCCTTTGGTCCTAACAATAAAATTTCAAGGACTACACGAAACTGCATTGTGGCTAAAGCCACCAGAATTCCTCCAGTAAAAATTCGAGGAAGATTTGTTTCTTTAGATCGTGTCGCCATAGAGATTGTCACGGCAGTGCTCGATACCAATCCCCCCAAAAATCCTGTCAACGGAATGCCTCCACGTGCACCAAGATATTTAATGAGAAAATATCCCACAAATCCAATTCCAGATATCAACATGACGAGTAGCCAGACATGGAAAGGTACAAAGACGCCCCATGGATCAATTGCTTCGCGCGGCAAAAATGGCAAGACTACACCAGAAAGAGCAACTAACTGCAAAAGGCCAATCCATTCTTGAGGTTCGAGTGTTTTTGCAAATTTATGAAGTACGTCACGAAACGCATTAATCCCTCCCAAAAACACAGTCAAAAGAAGCGCCAATATCTGCTGTTCAAACCCTACCAAGACTCCTATGAAGAAGGTGAGTAGAGCTGTGAGTTCACTGGTCATTCCAATTCGCTGCATCACAAAATTTCCGTGAGCATGACCGATAACAACAAGTGCCGTGATGGCTCCAAAAAGAATTAATGGCAGAGCCGGGAATTGTGGAAAAATTGTCGAAAGGGCTCCGAGTAAACAGAGCAATGTCATTGTTCGTAGTCCCATGAAACTGTCACGATGTTTTTTTTGGTCTTGCATTTCCCTCCAAAGACCAAGGAAGGCTCCCATAAGAGATGCCACAATAATTGAAGCAATTTGGCCGGTTGGAAATAAAAGTACGTCCATCTCCTAATTATACCACAGATAGTAAATAAAATCAAGTGATAGATTGCCCTCCCTCTTTTTTAAAACGGGGGAATTCCTCCCCCGTTCCGCTTTGCGGAACTTCCTCCCTCAAGGAGGGGGGCTAGGGGGGAGTTGTTTTTTTGAGGGAACTACGAAATAATCTCCAACAACTTTTCTTCATCAATCTTCGGTCCGATGCCGGCAAAACGAAGATTTTCTGGCTTCAGAAGTTCCTTTGCAAGTAGATCAACGTCAGGTTTTGTTACCGCACGAACGCGCGTTTTCCATTCATCGAAATCTTCTTTCTTTTTATACAGCAATGTATCTTTCCCAAAATGATGAGCGACTTCTTCAGTGTCCTCTGTGCTCAAATCAATTTTTCCACACAAATAATTTTTAGCTTTTGCTACTTCTTCTTCTAGTACGCCATTCATCACAACGTCATCGTATTCATCACGAATCGCTTGCGTCGCTCGCAAGACGTCATCCAGCTTCACTCCTGCACGAGTGGTTAATAAGCCCGTATCGGTAAATTCATCGACTTGAGTACGAATGGAGTAACACAGTCCTTTTTTTTCTCGTACATTTTGAAACATTCTGGCGCTCATATTTCCTCCCAAAATTGTTGAGAGAACTTTCAAAGTTGGGAATCGATCATCTTCTTCACTCAGAGCTCTGATCCCGAGAGAAATATGATATTGCTCTGTTTTTTTGACACGGATTTTGAATTTTTCTGTGTGAATTTTTGTATCAAAAGGAAGTTGCTCTCGTGATTTTTTCAAATCTTCAAATTGGAAATATTGTTCCAAGAGGTCGAGGCTTTTTTCATCTACTGCTCCGGCAACGGTAATAACCGTGTTCTCGGGGACATAAAGCTCTTTTTGATATTGTTTGAATTGCTCTTGTGTGACTGAATTAATCAAATCCTTGGTTCCAATTTGATCACGACCCAAGGGCTGATCCCCAAATACTAATTGCTCAAAATCCCAACTGATTTGATACATTGGGGCATCGAGATACATCGCCATTTCTTCCAAAATCACACCTCGTTCTCGGTCGATTTCAGCGGGATTGAACCGCGAGTGGAGCATCATGTCCGACAGTACATCGAGCGATTTTTTCAAATTTTCTTGTCCTGATTTTACGTAGTATCCGGCGTATTCTTTGCCGGTAAAGGCATTGAATTCTCCCCCAAAACTGTCTACTGCTTCGGCAACGGCTTTTGGAGTATCGTATTTTTTGGCGCCTTTGAAGAACATGTGCTCGAGAAAGTGAGAAATTCCTGCGATCGGCATATCTTCATATCTTGAGCCGGCTCCGACCAAGATTAACGTAGTGATAACATTGGTTCCCTTCATTTCAACGGCTTGAAGTTGGAGGCCGTTTTTGAGTGTTCGCGTGTGGATGTTCATGTGTTTTTTTAAAATTTCGAATAGAGTTTACAGAAAATAGTTGAGAGAGACGAACAATATTAAAACAAAATCGTTATTGTCGCTGAGAGCCGGTCTCCGATCAAGTCGGGGAACAATCCCAAGGAGAGTTATCGTTTTTGCAGAAGCATTGAAGAACCTGTGTCAGAATAATTCGTTTTACTCAAAATGAACGATACTAAGTAACAGGATCCTCGCCAAGCGAGGATGACAGGAGAGACGCGGTTTTAAGCTGCAAAACCGTTGACTTTTTCTTTTATTAAAGGTATAATAACCTGAATGATTTTGAGTATTTTCTCCTTTTTCTTCTGCAACACTGCGTGGGCATCAACCCTGCCGACGGCGAATTTAACCGTCAGTCCGGCGACTGGGCAGATTGCCAAGGAGTTTGCATTTGATGCGTCAGACTCTCTTAACTCCCAAGGACGCAAAGGTGGACTGGAATATCGATTCCAATTTAAGGGAGGAGAATCATGGACAGACTGGTCTACGAAATCTCGTCAAAAATACATTCCAATGAATATTGGAACACAGAGGGCTCGACTCCAGGTGAGAGAACGAAACACGTCGCAAATACAGTCAACATATCGATCGTATAAAGTTGTCGGAGATATTTATAGAAAAGCGTGGATTTCTGTGCGGCCAACAAAGATTAGGGCCGGAGAACCAGCGTACTTTGAACTCAAAGTGTCATTACCGAGAACGGAAGACAAAGACACGGTGCAAGCTCGATGGGACTTTAATTCTGATGGACGATTTGATACATCTTATTCACGACAAAAGATTGTCACTCACACCTACTCCCTTCATGAGGTGGGACAGGTTTCACCGACGGTGGAAGTGAAATTTGTAGACGGAACGGTGAAGCGAATACGAGGAATTGAGAATTTGTCTTCAAAGGGAGGTGCAGCGATTCGTCGAACAATGCTGAGGGAAACGTGGCCAAAAATGAGGATATCATCTCCCGTAGTAGTTGCTCCGATTGTAGATGTTTCTCCTGGGAAAAAGGGATTTACGGAGGATACCGTGTTTCGATTTGATGCTTCAAATTCTCGAGTTCCAGCACATGCATGGATGGAGTGGGGTTTTGCAGGGGAACAATTTATCAAAGGAAAAGATGTGGTATTTAAAAAGTTTGATGCTCCAGGAAAACACGAAGTGCGCGTGCGGACTTGTTATGATCGAGCACAACCAAAATGCGAAGAGACACTCGTTATTGTGGAAACGAAAGAAGACCCGCTCGATTATCGAGCAGAATTACGTGTACAAAATAGAACACGAGGAACGTACTTTACTTCTGGACAAGAAAAACAAACTTTTTTTAAGGTAGTGGCCGGAGACAAAGTGGTGCTCACTGCCAGCATTCGTCAACAGAGTGGTGGAAGTGGTGGGTTTACCTACCGATGGGATTTTGAAGGAGATGGAAATTGGGATACTCCTTTTCATAATAACTCACGAGTAGAGCATGTCTTCTCTCGACAAGGGAAATATAAACCAGTTGTGCAGGTGCAAAACCGAGATCTTGTTTCGACAGATGCAACAGTCCCTCTACAAGTGGTGGCGAGTACAGCACCTCATGGAAATTTTACCGTAGATCAGCGATATATTTACGTAGGGCAAAAAGTGCATTTCTTTCCAAAGATACAAGATTCTCAAACACCAAACTCTCGAATAAAGGTGCGATTCGACGCTGATGGAGACGGAAAATGGGATAATCGATTCAGACACCTGACTTCATTTGAATGGCGATATAGAGAAGCGGGACAATATGTCGCACGAATGCAAACACAAGATTCAAGTGGAAAAGTACACGCTGTGGCTCGTATGGTTACGGTGTTTCCAGAGACGCAATCCGTTAAAGCTCGTGTAAAAGCGAATCGACGATATGGAGACACGAAGACAGTTTTTGAATTTGATGCATCTGACAGTGTCGGACAAGAACTCAGGTACGCGTGGGATTTTGATTATCGTGGAACAAGTGATCTGATTTCCAAGGGAGTAAAAGTGGTCGTTGGATCTGAGAAAGTGAAAAAAACATTTACAACTCCCGGAGAAAAACAAATTTCTTTGCGGGTGATTGATCGATTCGGAAATGAGGATTTGTTGCACTTTCCGGTGTGGGTTTCGAAATATGTTCTCAATGCCGATCCAGTAAATCCCCAAGACAACCCAACGCCAAATAGTACATACCAAAACAGAACAGTGTCACTTGATTCTTATGAAAAAAGAGTCGCTGCTTCTCAATGGTATCCTGGGTATGAGCCCAATACAAAGACAATGCATCCAACGGAAGTCAGACCTGATAATAAAGTGTTGTACCGATATATGAGACAACAGCATGGAGAAAAAATAGCGTTTCCTGATAGAACATTGTCACGGGCGGGAATGTTTTATTTTCTTTATGAACCATATCTGTCAGGACTTACCTTTCGACTCAAGGACGTGAAAATGGAAGGCGTCCCGACATTCGTTTATACAATAGAACGCGCGAGAATAATGCCCGGAAAAAATCCTTTTTCAGATGTCAGTTCTCGAGATTGGTTTTTCTCCGCAGCGTTGCTGAGTTATCGAGATGGGTATTCAATTGCTCCATTCTTTCATCCGACAGCAGGAGTGATACCGCGCGATGCAACGGCGATGGTGAAGAAAGTGACAGGACGAAGTGTTGATTTTGGAAGAGAAGTGACCCGACAAGAGTTTAGAGATGCGTTGAGTTATTAGATATTTTGGGATCCGGATCCGACCTCGGATCCGGATCCCAAAATAAAAGAATTTGCCTTTTGTTTTTTTGCCCTTCACAATTATGAAGGCATGAAATTTTCACATTTTCAACAAATCATAGATCGGATACGAACAGATGTACCCTGTCCAGAATGTGGAACTTTTTTTGATGAAGCCGAAATAGATATCATGAGAGTGAGTTCTAAGAATATTGAGTTTTTTATTCCGTGTCCGCATTGTGGAGCGGAGGTTGTGGTGCTGGCACAGATTGAAATTATTCAACGAGTGCATCAAACCATTGAAACACCACTGCTTCAAAAAGAAAAAACAGGAATTTCTCCTAAAAAAGTGAAAGACATTTCAAGTCTCTTGCAATCTTTTCGGGGACGAGATATACGAGAACTTTTTTAATTTTTTTATATGATAAAAAGACTATTCGTACTTCTGGTTTTGATCGGGGGCGGAATTTTGATGTCAAATAATGTGGACTTAGAAGGGGCTTGGAAAAAGGCTCAGCTTTTTTTGGAAAATGAATTTGGCGTGGAGCTTTTTAAAGATATTGAGATTAAAGAACTTTTGAGTCAGAAAGAAAAGTTAGAAAAAAAATTATCAACACTGACAAAGTCTCTTGAGGCAAAAGTCGAAGAAGGGACAGCGAAATTTGAAGAAATAGAAACTTCTGTAATGGAGACAAAGCAGGCAATCGAAGACACGCAAAAAGCTATTGAAAACCTGCAAGAATCGACAGAAAAAACAAAGGATAGTTTGGGATTCTAGTTTGCATTTCGAGTTTGAACTCTTAGAGTTCGAACTCTTAAAAAATAAGAATGATCAAACGACTTTTTGTGCTTGTCTTTTTTATCACGATTGGAATAGTGCTTTCTCAATATATTGACATTTCGTCTTCTTGGCAGAAAGCGCAAGCATTTTTGGAACCAGAGCGTGAGGAGGTGGGACTTTTGGGGGAATTTTTAGAGAAGACTAAAGTGGGAGAGCTCGAACAACGGCAAGTGTATTTGGAAAAAAAACTTCAGAAATTAAAAACAGATTTATCCCAAACAGCAGGAGAAGGCAGTCGGCGATTTAATAAAATCGAGGGATCGGTAATGAAAACGGCGAATGCGCTCAAGGAAACAAAGCAGTCTTTGGAGTACTTGCAACAGTCTGTGCAGGTGAGCGTAGATATTATTGAGAACTTTGGGGAAGAGGAAGCGTCGGAAATTTCGGATTCGAGGTGGATACGTATCCCAAACTCAAAAACAGAAATTGAGAAATTTTGCAAACAGTTTGAACTCTAAAGAGTTCGAACTGAAGAGTCCCAGAAAACAAATTAGAGACCCTGTCAACAAGAAAAGTCTAAAACAGCGTAACAAAGTAACGAATCGTCCGTTTGAATAACTGGAATTTTCTAGCGGCGGAGTGTTAGAAAAACTTGACTTTTTCCGCTCTCCGTGTAGGGTTCCAAAGATTTAGACGGCTTGCCCCCAGCCGGGGTTCCCGTCTCGCCTGTAAAATGGTTCGAAAGGGGGCTTTCAATAACCATTCTATCGCGCGCTAAAAGATCTCGGTCTTTGAAACTCGTGGCCGGAAGAGACAGTCGAGAGTTCTGGGATACTCATTTAGAACTCGCTTGAAGACCTCTTTTCTAGAGAGAAATGAAAACAAATTCACTCGCCTGCTTATGGCGGGCGATTATTACTATTTATTAAAAACGCTTAAAATGGACTTATTTAGTCAACTTAAAAAAAGCGTTGCATCAGTAGCTTTCGTAGCTATGGCATTCACAATCTTTGCTCCAGTAGCAAGTGCGATGTTGCCATTCACTGATGCAGCAGAAATCCCATCTTGGGCCGAAGAAGCTGTAGAAGAGCTTATGGACCAAGGGGTTTTGAGCGGAAATGATGATGGATCTTTTGCACCAAACCGACAATTGAATCGGGCAGAAGTTTCAAAAATCATCGTTCTCGCTTCAGGCGTAGACTTTGATACAACAGGAGGTCCTCACTTCCCAGACGTATCAACAGACGCTTGGTATTACGACTATGTTGAAACAATGTACAACTACGGATGGATCAACGGATACCCGGACGGACTTTTCCGACCAGGAGTTGGTATCAACCGAGTTGAAATTGCGAAAATGGTTGTAAACGCATTCGAGATTGATCAAGACCTTTCAGGAGCACCTCACTTTGATGATGTTTCTGATAGCGACTGGTTTTACGGATACGTTGAAACAGCATACAACAACGGGTTGATGCGTGGATACGGTGACGGTACATTCGGTCCAGCTAACGCTGTGACTCGTGCTGAAACTGCACACATTACATACAACTCACAACTTGTTGTAGCACCTATTATTGGACCATCTGAAGGAACTCTTGAAGTTACCCTTTCAGATTTGACTCCACGAGGAACAAACGTTCCTTACAACTCAACTTCAGTACCTTACTTGACAGTTGAACTCACAGCTTCAGACGACTCTGACGTAGAAGTTTCTTCTATGACATACACTCGTTTGGGATTGGGAGATAACGACGACTTCGATAATGTATGGCTCGAAATTGATGGATTCAAAGTTGGAAACGACAAATCTATTAACAACGACGACATTGTTGAGCTTCGATTCAACCCACCAGTAGTAGTGCCTGCAGGACAAACACTCATCGCTGATGTAGTGGCTTCTGCTAAATACACTTGTGTTGGTAGTTGTAACTCAGGAGGAGATGACGACAAAAACGTAGGACACCACAGTCGAATGGCTTTGGTTAGTGCGGATGACGTCGCTTCTAGCGCTGTTAACGTTGTAGGAGACTTTCCAATTGAAGGGGAAGAAATGGAAGTTGCTGACTATGAAGTTTCAACTTTGACTTTCTCAAGCTTGGGATCAAACACAACTATCGATGTGGGAGACAACTTCATTGAGATCGGTAAATTCCGATTGCTTAATGGGTCTAACACGAACAAAGATGTTGAACTACGAGCGGTTACTTTCAAAAATGATGGTACAGCTGAACTTGAAGATAATCTTGAAAACGTCGCTTTGTACGTTTCAGGTGAACAAGTATCTGCAGAATCAATCATGGATGGTGACTACTTGACTTTCCGATTGGACAACGGAGTGACTGGAGGATACGTTCTTGAGGACGGAGACTCTAAGATCTTCTCTCTTCGTGCAGACATCGTTTCTGCTGAAGCTTCTGATACTATTATCTTTAAGATAGACAACTACGAAGACATCGTAGGAGTTGAGATCGGAACTTCATTCGGAGTGAAAGCTATTGATTCATCAGGAAACAACGCTGAAGATAGTTACGCTACATTATCTACATACACTATTGACTCAGGAGACTTGAACGTTTCACGTGATCCTTCATCACTTGGAAATCAAGAATACTCTGCTGGATCAAATGATGTTGTTATGTTGACAGCTCGATTGGTTGTAGACCAACCACTCTTGGTGGATGGTGTTTACATCGATGTTGCTTCAGGATCTGAAACAGGAGGAAACGGATCAGCTACAACACTCGCTCAAATGAACGCAGTGTTTGATAACTTCCGAATGTTCTTAAACGATCAATTGGTCGACACAGAGAACGACTTCGCTTACAAATCAGGAACAACAGCTGTAGTGACAAACTACACATTGAACTTCAACACAACATTCGAAATTGCGGGAACGTCAATTTTGAAAGTAGTGGCTAATGTCGCAGACGCTGCGGCTGATGGCGACAAATTGAAATTGGAAATCGCATCTGCTGACTTCCAATCACCAGAATACATTTCTACTGGAGACCAAGTGGCTGATTCAGGACTTTTGGGATCTGCTACAGGATCATTCGTGACTGTACAAGACTCAATTGTAACTGTTACAGAAACTTCAGGTTTATCAGATGGTGACAAACTCGTTGCAGGAGTTGATGATGTTACATTCATGGAATTGACTATGGATAACAACGACTCAGGAGACGTAAATGTTACTTCTATGACAGTAGGAGCAAACACTGATGTTAACACAGTTCACTCAACATACGGTGTTTCAGGATCAGCTCGATCATACGAAAACTTCACATTGGCTGTATTCGTAGATGGTACACAACAAGGATCTGCAAAGAACCTTGATGAAACCACTGGTAAAGCAACATTCAACGACTTGTCTGTTGTGATTCCATCAGCTTCACAAAAAGAATTCGTTGTGGTTGTAGATACGATTGAAGCATCAGCTTCTATCGTTACAGGAAGTACTACAGCAGCTGTAGCAGATACAAGCGTTACCGTTTCTACGGCTAATGCAGCATTGCTTACAGTTGGTGATGTCTTGGATGTAGTTGAAAATGTAGATCCAACAACAGCTGTTGGCACATTGACAACAACAGACCGAGCTTTGGCTGTTACCGCCATCAATACTACAACAGGAGTTATTACAACTACTGGAACGGTTGCCGTTCACGGTGCTGCCGTTGCTGGTACAGCTGGTGTTACAACTATGACTGTTGATACAATCATGGCAAATACAACTACAGTGACCCTTACAGATGATGTACCAAACACTCTTTGTGTTATTACATTTACAACAGGTGCCACTTCAGATGCTACTTGTGATGGTGGAGTTGCTTCCGTGCAAGTAGGAGGAACAGTTGCTGCAGATGCAGCACTTATCCGAGCAGCTGCTGCAACACTTACGGGATACACAATTTCTGGTGCAACGGATGAAGTTATCTTCACAGAAGCCGCTACACCGTTTATCATTGGAAATGTTAACTCAGCTGTTGCCGTATCTACAGGTGCGATTACAGATGTTAACACCACAGCTGGTGTTGCTACTGAAACAGCACATACTGCTACCCTCAAACACCAACTCGAACTTGATTTGGAAGATGTGGATGCAGACAATGTAGAAAACGGACAAGTTGTTACCGTTACTGATAACGGAGTACTTGCAATTTCTACTTCAAATGAAGTAGATGGTACAGCATTTGAAATTGTTTCATCTGGTACATTGACAGTGTCATTGGACTCTACAGTGGCTTCAGATATTTTGATTGCTGGTCAATCAAATGTTGAAGTATTGAAAGTTCGATTCAACGCTGCTGATGACGAAGTACAAATTAAAGACTTGTACATTGAGAATGATCTTACGGCATCTCCATACGCTGGAGACCGAATGGACTTCAAATTGTACAACGAAGCCGGTCAATTGATTCAAGAAGAAACAATGGCTGGCGGATCATTGCATTTCGAAATGGCTAACGCTGATCGAATTCGAGTACCAAAAGATGATTCAACGTTTGTAATAGTTAAAGCTGACATTCGAAACATCTCAAAAGCAAACCAAACAGGTGCTAAATTGCAACTGGCTTTGGATGCTGACAATGCTACTCACGCTGGTGTAGAAGCGGTTACAGCTGCTACAGGTGATGATATCACCAAACCAACAGCTGGATGGGGAGACGCAGTAGGACAAGTATATGTTGCTTACAACACTGCTTTGTCTATCTCACCTGCCGCTACACAGCCTTCAATGAATTTGCCTTCTGCAGATTCTACAGAGTTCTACCGATTCACTATTACTGCTGATTCAGCAGATAACGCTGAAATCGGACACGTAACTATGACAGTGTCATTGAACGGATTGGGATTCTCTGGTGTTGCTGCTCTTACAACTCAACGAGTTGTAGACGGATCACCTGATGTTGAACAATCATTCACGACAGCTGCAAGTTCAGCAATCGCTGATGACGATACTTCAGCAGTAGTTAAAGTAACCCTTACAGGTGAACGACTCGCTGCTGGTGAATCACGAACTTACGCCGTGTTCACAAGTCTAACAGACGAACTTGGTGGAAGTGCTGAGAACTCAGATGGTGTAACAGTGACTCTCGAACGAGATACTGCTTACGAAGCACCAGGTATCAAATCTACAAAATCAACAGACACCGTTGCTTGGTCTGATGAATCAGATCCTTCTCACTCAGACACTACAGCTGACTGGTTGAACGGTTACTTGCTTGACGTAGATACAAATGGTAAACGTCTTCAAAAATAATTAGGTTCGCCTAATTCTTTAAGAAGATAACGACCATGGTTCAGTAATGAACTCAATTCTCATCCGCCGGATCCGGATCCCCTTGGGGATCCGGATCCAAGGTGAGAAAACTTTACTTCGTCAGAGAGGAGCACTATGTCTCCGCTGAATGAAAAAAAGAAGAAACCCTGCTCGAGGATATATACTCGAGTGGGGTTTTTTTGATGTTTGGTTCAGATTCGGATCCGGATCCGACCCCGGATCCGAATCCGGGCTGGGATCCGGATCCGCCTTCCAAAGGTTTGTTAAGTTTTTATTAAATCTCAGAGTTGTTTCCTCGAGTTTGAACTCTTAGAGTTCGTAGGTAAATATGTCAGCAAACAGAACTCTCGTTTTCGAAAAAAACAATCTCTATCACATATACAATAGGGGATGTGATAAGCAGAAACTCTTTTTTCGTCATGGAGATTACGAGCGTTTTTATGACAATATCGCCCGTTTCAAAAAGAATTGTCCACACATCGAAATATATGCTTGGTGTTTATTGCCAAATCATTTTCATTTTTTGCTTCTGGAACGGGATCCGGATCCGACCCCGGATCCGGATCCCAAAACAGCAGAACAAATATCGGTATTTATGAGGAAACTTCAGCAAGCCTATGCAGCGTATTTTAGTAGCCGGTATAAAGAGGGGAAAGGGCTCGTCTTTGAAGGAAAATTTAAAGCCAAGCTTGCTGATGATTCAGACTATATTCTTCAACTCAAACAATACATCGAATGGAATGCAGTGAAACATGACATTGTGCGCAAGCCAGAGGAATGGGAATATTCTTCCTATGTGCCAGCGATCTATGGTCCGGATACGTATCCCAATGAATTGGAATTTAATCCCTATTTCGAATAATACTGATACCGAGTTCGAACTCTTAGAGTTCGAACTCAGAATATGATACGCTACGCATGACAATGATAGAGAAACTTTCCCTTTTTGATTTCCGGAATTACGAAGAAAAACATTTTGAATTTACCGAAAAAAATGTGGTTTTTTATGGGGGGAACGGACAAGGAAAAACGAATATCCTAGAAGCTCTCTCAATTCTAAGTGTGGGCAAAAGTTGGAGAGAAACCAGTAGCGAAGATTTGATTCGAGAAAATTCCAAGGCTGGAACAGGAGTCATTCAAGCAACACTCGATAATGGAAACTTATATGAAGCAAAAATAGCGCCCCGTTCTCGCGTATTTGAAAAAAACGCTAAGAAAGTTTCCCTTCGTCAGCACTTTGGAAAAATCCCGACACTTCTTTTTGTCCCTGAGCACTTGATGTTGTTCTCGGGAACCAAAAGAAATCGACAACGATTCTTTGATCGATTTTTGTTTCAAATCTCTCCTCACTACCGCGAGAATCTCATGAAGTTCAATCGTGCCTTGAAGCAAAAAAATGCTCTTTTGAAATCCTTTCGGGATCCGGATCCGACTTCGGATCCGAATCCGGGGTGGGATCCGGATCCCAGTTTACTTGCCCCGTGGAACAAAATCCTAGCAGAGACTATTCCGCTTTTGGTGCAGGTGAGACAAGAGTTTCTTGCAGAACTAAACCCCTTACTCCAAAAGGAACTGCAAGGCCTCTCACGAACAACTGACACGATCGAGGTGAGACTTGAAATAGCGGAAGTTTTTACTTCTTCAGAAATGACAAAAGAGTTTGTACTCGATTTCTTTACCAAAAATTCAGCCCGAGAACAGGCAGCAGGAAAATGTCTTTTCGGACCTCATCGTGATGACTTTGTATTTTATTATCGTGACAAACCCATTCTTTCCACCGCTTCACGAGGGGAAGAACGGTCGGTGATGTTGGCGATGCTGGCCGCACAAAAGCACATTCTCAAAGCGCTTGGCGGACCGAGCCCGATTCTCCTTCTAGATGATGTGTTTTCAGAACTTGACCAATCGCGTCAGAATTATTTGGAAAATCTCTGCAACGAATCTCAGATATTTTTTACGACTACACACGAGTCTCATTTCGAAAACTTCTCCCATCCTGTGCAGAAAATTGAGATTTAACGAACGGATTGCGGGACAAATTTATTAAGTGCTCCGGCGATGTCGCCGACCCAAACAGTAAGCTTGCTGGCTTTGTCAATCTTTCCCAAAGGAATTAAACTTAATATCACAGAAGCAGTAATCGCCCCTTTTTCTCGGTCATCAGCATTGGCGATGCGGTCTTGAACCTGTTCCCAAGTTTGATCAATTGCCGGAATTATGTCTGGCAGAGTTTTTTTGAGATGCGCGACCATACCTTGGGGGTCGGTTAACACGGACAATAAAAATTGTTGTTTGAGTTGGTGTAACTTGGTGGCTACTTTTGCAATTTCAACCCAGGTCAGGGGATTGAGTAAACTCAAGACGCCTTTGATTTCAGATTTAATACCATCAATAACCCCTAATCCAAATTTGAGTGGAGAACCCACAGAAAGGAGTTTTCGCAAACTAATTTGTGTTTGTGCCTGAAACTCTTCGGCTTTTCCGATATTGAGAATGGCTTCTTTTTTTATTTCAACGGCTTCTACAGAAATCGTTTGCGGTACTTGAGAAAGAGGGAAAGCTTCGATTGAACTTTGAAAGATTGGTTGCTCAACAATATTTCCCGTTTCACGATCTATCGGAGTGTAAGTGCCGTTCTTGTTTTTTTGATATCGTATTGGAGGAGGGAGAACGACTTCGGATTTGGTTGTACCTTTAATCGCATCAAAATATCGTGTTTTGGCAGCAATTCCTGCTGGCGTTTCATTGAAATGCATTTGTCGAATAACCGGAGCAATAAGTCGTTCCACATCGAGGGTGAGTAGATTTCTTTGTTTTTGATTTCGAATAGTTGTGATGTGGGCTTGTTGAGTATCAATCTGATTGTCACGGACATCAGCAAAATTCCGAAGAAGTGCTTCAGAATCTATCGGAATTAAATCGGGAGCGATCGATTGATTGATTTCTGCTTCCAAAATAACTTCTGTAAGAGGATCTTTGAGGCGTTCTTCGGGCGTTTTTATCAACCATTGTGCAGAAGTAAAAGCAGATTGTATTTTATCAGAAACACGTTTTTCGAGGGTTTCGATTTGTTCTTTGATTAACTGTTTTCTCTCGGTCTCCATAACTTGTAATGCCTGAAGTTGTGAACGGAAAGTGCTCATTTTTGTTTCATGTGTAAGCGGGTGTTCTTTGTAAAACCCCTCCCATCCTTTGTACGCACGCATTCGTTCTGCGTGGGATCTTTGAGCAGCCTCTCGTAGGACATCAATCTTTCGTTCTTCGTACGGAGAAAAACCAGCCATGAGAGCTTGCGCGTATCGGGCATATTTTTGACCCCAATAACAACAACTTCTCCCGATGTTTTTTTTCTTCCGCAACCAATCATCTTTGACAACCCAGTTGGTATTTTGAATCCCTGTGCGTGCGAGATATTCTTCAAAAGAATGATGGTTTGTTGTCTGAAGTTGTGTTTCCAGTTTTTTAATTTCTTCCCCATAAGGAGAGGGAGTTCGCAGTAAATTCTCAAGGGATTGTTTTTCTTTTTGGAGCACTTTCAAATGAAGAAGAGAAGATCTTTCGGATTTGAAAAACACGTTATTACCGGCGCTTTCAAGTCCGACGAGATACTGAAACACGCGTTTCCATGAGGGCATATCTTTTCGTTTAGCTTGGTACGCATTTCTTTTTTGTTTTTGAGAATTGTTGAAGGTATCGCGGCTTTTTTTTTGTGTCTTTTTGGCACAAGCAAGATCTCGAAAGAATTTTCCAGAACGATAATCTTTTATTTTTGTGCGAGCTTTTTTGTACTCCTTTTCATAATAGGCGAGATTTCCTTCTAAATTCGCTTGAGCACGTATTCGTTCTCTATGATTAGGACTACTGAGGAGAGGAGTCCATTGATTGTGAATATATTTTACATGTTCAAGGTGATCCTTATCGAGCTTTTGAAGAAGATCATCAAATCGTGTTTCAAATTCTTCACTATATACTTCTGCATGGGCTTGTATGGGGTTTTTGAGAGGATCCACTTTTTGTTCTAATTCTCCAATAGTTTGTACACTTTTTATAATTTCTGTTTCAATGGCTTTTATACGTTCATCACAATGTCTCTTTTGGTCCCCAATAGTTTTTTGAAATAACGCTTCTGCGAGAAGGAGTGTTGTTTTGAAGTAATCTCTCTTTTGCCTTTCTTCGAAAAGAGGTTCGTACTCTTCCAAAAAAGCGTCTGCAGTCAGAAGACGAATTTCATCGGATGGTGGAATTGGTGGGGGTTGATACGGAAAGAGTTCATTAAGAGGGGTGTCATAATCAATGTCTTCGACGAATTGAGACAATGCTTGAGAATCAAAAGTGCCATTATCCATCGATCGCAGTTCTTCGGGACTTAGTTTCGCAAGGACCTTTCGTAATGTGTTTTGAAATCCCGTTTTTTGTTGATTGGTGCGCTGGGAAATATAATTTTTTGCAGTCGAAACGATTTCCTTTGCCCCGTTTGAAAAACGCAAAGCATTCTCTTGTTTTGCATTGGCTTTTTGCCAAAATTTCCAAATCCGAGGAAACCAATTATCATAGCGATAAATACGATTGTCTGCTCTCAATGTTACATAAAAATTACCATAATTTTCGTGATTGGTTTTAAAAGTTTCTGCATAAATATCTTCCAATCCTCCCCAGTCTTCGAGCGGATCCTCTTTTCTTTTTTTCCACCAAAGCGGATACATCGCCAAAAGAAGACCGGCTGCAATTGGTAATCCTCGCTCATAAGCAAAAATACTCCAACTCACATCTTTTCCAATTATTCGCCCATCCGTAAGGCGATTTTCTTCCGTAGAGGAAAAATATTTTTCAAAGAAAGCATCGAGATCTTCCTCTTTTCCAGAAAGAAGTTCCGATTGATATTGTATTTTTTCACGAAACCAAACGTCGTACACCTTTTGGAAGGTGATTCCATTTAGAGAAACTTTGTTTCCATATTTACTCCAATCGTCAGGAGTTCGAAGGAAAAGCCCTTCTTTTGTTTCTCCATACATTCCGAGCAATTCAAAGTGCTTTCTCAAAAGAAATTGCACATCGTTTCTTTCCAAAATTGTGGCAATAGTGGCTTTATCAAGTGTTTCAAATTGAGTAGGGGTGATCGTTCCAATCTGAACAATATCATGGAGTCTTTCTTGTGGAACGATTGGATCAAATGCGTACACGGAATACTCCGTCACCACCAAAAACCACAGGATAACAAGCCAAACAAGGAATTTTCTTTTTTTGCGAGATAGTTTCATGAAAAGGGGGATCTAAAACAATCCCATTTTTATGGTTCGTTTTTTATTCGGCAAGGAGTTAAGTTCCAGAGAAGATCTCCTCTTTTTTAATCTATATCAAAGATCCCTCATTCGAATGTGAAGGAAATATAAAATAGGAGGGGGAGAGGATACCCAATAAGGATATTTCTGTTATAATCGTCTACGTATTCGAATACGTATTCGAATACGTACTTAATAAATACCATGGCATATCCGAAAACCGCATCAGAACCGGTCAGAAAGCTTACTAAAGTTGGAGGAGGGAGCTATTATGTTACTATTCCTCTGGATTACATTCGAGAATTTGGATGGCGAGAACATCAAAAAGTAGTGGTAAAAAAAAGAGGAAAGAAATTGATTATCGAGGATTGGGAAAAGTAGGATTCTCTAGATTGGGAGGGACCTCGTCTCTTCCCTCACTTCGTGGGGATTATTGGGTTCTCGCCCCATTAAAAAAAACACGCCAGCCCGCAAGGGACTGTCGTCTTTTTTTGGTGGGTTGGGTGGGGCTCGAACCCACGGCCAACTCCGCTATACAGCGGGGCTGCTCTACTCTTTTATCCATCGATCAACGTGTCCTGACTTTTTAATCTTTCGTTCAAGTAATCGCGCCTCTTCAATTGTTTCTGTTTTGATAACTTTTACAAGTTCCCAATTACCAATTCTTTTGGTTGTATGAGTATGTCCTCTTTTATGTTCAAAAAAACGACGATTAAGATTCGTTGTGCTTCCAACGTAATATCGATCGCCTTTTAAAATGTATACGCAAGGCATGGTTGTTTTTTTTGGTGGGTTGGGTGGGGCTCGAACCCACGGCCAACCCCGCTATACAGCGGGGCTGTTCTACTCTTTTATCCATCGATCAACGTGTCCTGACTTTTTAATCTTTCGTTCAAG
>CAZDZO010000001.1:0-70 GCA_964509975.1 uncultured Candidatus Peribacteria bacterium | reverse complement strand
GCAAGGCATGGTTGTTTTTTTTGGTGGGTTGGGTGGGGCTCGAACCCACGGCCAAAAGCTTAAAAGGCTT